>NZ_CP020569.1:3454583-3792500 GCF_002082195.1 Streptomyces gilvosporeus
CTTCCACGCCGCGCAGACGCTGCGGCAGCTGGTCACGGACGCGCCCCACGGGAGGCACCAGCTCGCGTCGGCCCTTGTACGGGACTGGCCCGGCACGGCGGTGCGCGGGATCACCGAGGGCTTCTTCGGCGAGCCCTGGAGCCGGGCGCAGCGGCTGGCGCAGCTGGACTTCATGGGGCGTACGAAGCAGAACCGCTACCTGTACGCGCCGGGTGACGATCCCTTCCGCCAGGCCCGGTGGCGCGAGCCCTACCCGGCCGCGCAGCGGGACGACTTCCGGGCGCTGGCGGAGCGGGCCCGCGCCAACCACGTCACGCTGGGCTGGGCCGTCGCGCCCGGCCAGGCGATGTGCATGTCCTCCGAGGACGACATGCGGGCGCTGCGGCGCAAGGTGGACGCGATGTGGGCGCTGGGGGTGCGCTCCTTCCAGCTCCAGTTCCAGGACATCAGCTACAGCGAATGGCACTGCGACGCCGACGAGGAGGCCTTCGGCAAGGGGCCCGCCGCGGCCGCCAAGGCGCAGGCGCGCGTCGCGCAGGCGCTCGCCGACCATCTCGCCGCCCGCCATCCGGGCGCCGCGCCGCTGTCGGTGATGCCGACCGAGTACTACCAGAACGGCTCGACGGCCTACCGGAAGGCGCTGGCCGAGGCGCTCGACGACCGGGTGCAGGTGGCCTGGACCGGCGTCGGGGTGGTGCCGCGGACCATCACCGGCAGTGAACTGTCCGCCGTCCGCCAGGTGTTCGGCCGGCCCCTGGTCACGATGGACAACTACCCGGTCAACGACTACGCCGAGGACCGGATCTTCCTCGGCCCCTACAGCGGCCGCGACCCGGCCCTGGCCACCGGCTCCGCCGCGCTGCTCGCCAATGCCATGGAGCAGCCGGTGGCCTCCCGTATCCCGCTGTTCACGACCGCCGACTACGCCTGGAACCCGCGCGCCTACCGTCCGGCGGAGTCCTGGGACGCCGCCATCGACGATCTGGCCGGCGCCGACCCGGGCGCGCGCGCCGCGCTGCGCGCTTTGGCCGGAAACGACTCCTCCTCCGTGCTCAACCGCGAGGAGTCGGCGTATCTGCGCCCCCTGATGGACGGTTTCTGGAAGGCCCGCGAGGCCGCCGTCGACCACGGCCGCCCCGGCAAGGACGCGGACCTCGCCGACGCGGCCAAGGCGCTGCGGGCCGCGTTCGCCACCATGGCCTCCGCTCCGGACCGGCTGACCGGGGATCTGTCGGCCGAAGTGCGGCCCTGGGCCGAGCAGTTGGGCCGCTACGGGCGCGCGGGCGAGGCTGCCGTGGACACCCTGATGGCCCAGGCGCAGGGGGACGGCGATGCCGCCTGGACCGCGCAGCGGACGGCGCAGCGGCTGCGCACGGAGAGCGAGGGCAGCCCGGCCACGGTCGGCAAGGGTGTGCTGGCGCCGTTCCTGGAGCGGGCGATGACCGAGGCCGACGCCTGGACCGGGGCGCGGGCCGATGGCCCCCGGCCCACCGAGGGCGCCGCCCCTACCTCGCTGACCGTCCCCTTCGAGCGGGCCCGTCCGCTCACCGCGGTCACCGCGCTGACCGATCCCGGCCCGTCGGCGGGCGCGGTGTCCCTGGAGGCGCATGTCCCGGGCGAGGGCTGGCGCCGCCTGGGCGCGCTCTCCCCCACCGGCTGGACCGAGCCGCAGACGCCCGGCCTGCGCGCCGACGCGGTGCGGCTGTCCTGGGCGGACGGCACCGCGGCGCCGTCCGTGCACGCCCTCGCCCCGTGGTTCGGCGACACCCCGCCGGCCGGTCTCGAACTGGCCCGCAAGGAGGCCGATGCGCAGACCGGCGGCACGGCGCGGGTCGACGCCCGTATCTACTCCCGCCGACCCGCCGACGTCCGGGAGAAACTCCAGGTCAAGGCGCCCAAGGGGTTCAAGGTGGAGGCACCGGGGACGGTCACCGCGCCGCGCGGCGGCACCGCCACCGTCCCGATCGCCATCGACATCCCCGACGACGCCCGCTCCGGCACGTACGCCATCCCCGTCAGCTATGCGGGCCGGCAGCAGACGCTGACCGTACGGGTCTATCCGCGCACCGGCGGCCAGGACCTGGCGCGCGGCGCCGACGCGACCTCGTCCGGCGACGAGACGGACGACTTCCCGGCGTCCGCCGCCACCGACGGCGATCCGGAAACGCGCTGGTCATCGCAGGCCGACGACCGCGCCTGGCTCCAGTTCCGGCTCCGCCGCCCGGTCCGCCTGGGCCTGCTCGTCCTGAACTGGCAGGACGCCTACGCCGCCCGCTACCGCATCGAGGTGTCCGCGGACGGCCAGAGCTGGCACACCGCTGCCGTCGTCCGCGACGGAAAGGGCGGCCGCGAGTCGGTCCGGATGGACGCCCCCGACACCCGCTATGTGCGTATCCAGGGAGAGCAGCGCGCCACGCGGTTCGGGTATTCGCTGTGGTCGGTGCAGGCGTACGGGGTGCACGAATAGCCGCGGCCCCGAGCGGGCCGCGGCCACCGTGCAAAAGGCCCGGATCGCCTACGCCGATACGGCGTCGATCCGGGCCAGGGCGTCATCCGCGCCGTACGGCTGCAAGTAGGGCAGCCAGCGCGGGTCCCTATGCCCCGTACCGATGATCCGCCACGCCAGTCCTGACGGCGGGGCGGGCTGGTGTCGCAGCCGCCAGCCGATTTCGGCGACATGGCGGTCGGCCTTGACGTGATTGCAGCGGCGGCACGCGGCGACCACGTTCTCCCAGGTGTGCTGACCTCCCCGGCTGCGCGGGATGACGTGGTCGACGCTGGTTGCGACGCCACCGCAGTACATACAGCGCCCGCCGTCACGGGCGAACAGCGCCCGGCGGGTCAGGGGCACGGGGCCACGAAAGGGCACCCGCACGAACCGCTTCAGGCGGACCACACTCGGAGCCGGTATGACGCGGGTTGCACTGTGCATCAGGGCGCCGGATTCCTCGAGACTCACAGCCTTCTCATTGAGTACGAGGATGAGCGCGCGGCGGAGCGGTACGACGCCGAGCGGCTCGTACGACGCGTTGAGGACCAGGACGTGCGGCACGGGTGCCTCCTTGTACGCCGGCGGCGCGTGGCTCGCGCCGGGACGATCTCCCCCAGTGTCCCCCGGTGCCTGGTCGGAGCGCCACCATGACCGAGTAACGGGCCGGAGGTGTTTTCCACCACATCCGGATCACATCGGCACGCTTCCCGGCACAACGGCGTCTTTCCAGCCGTCCCGGGACCCTTGAGACTCGAACAAGGGCACGGACCGCGCCGGTTGCCCCGTTAGTGTGGTGGATCTGCCCGGTCCGCGCGGCACCACCGAGGCCCGGGTCTGCTGTCCCACACGGAAGGTTTTGCTGTGTACTGGTCCGCTTCGACGGCCGCCACCGCGCCACTGAAGGCCGCGACACCCGGCCAAGCCGCCTCCACCTCGCTCGACGAGGCCACCCAGAAGGCCACCAACGCCGCCGGCTGGGTGCAGGAGAACTGGGGAACGTGGGTCGAATCCGGCCTGAAGATGCTGCTGATCGTGGTGATCGCAGTGGTACTGCGGCATGTGATACGTCGCACCATCACCAAGCTCATCGAACGGATGAACCGCACCGCGGCCGCCGCCGAGGGCACCGCGCTCGCCGGGCTGCTGGTCAACGCCGAGCGCCGCCGTCAGCGCTCCGAGGCCATCGGTTCGGTGCTGCGCAGCGTCGCCTCGTTCGTGATCATGGGAACCGCCGCGTTGACGGTCCTGTCCGTCCTCCAGATCAACCTCGCACCGCTGCTCGCCAGCGCCGGTGTGGCCGGTGTCGCCATCGGTTTCGGCGCCCGGAACCTGGTCACCGACTTCCTCTCCGGCGTCTTCATGATCCTTGAGGACCAGTACGGCGTCGGCGACGAGATCGACGCGGGCGTGGCCACCGGTACGGTCATCGAGGTCGGCCTGCGGGTCACCAAGCTGCGCGGCCCCAACGGTGCCATCTGGTACATCCGCAACGGCGAGGTCAAGCGGATCGGCAACCTCAGCCAGGGCTGGTCCACGGCCGGGGTGGATGTGGTGATAGCCGCGGACCAGGACCTGCGGCGCGCCCGGGAGGTCATCACCGCGGCCGGCGAGGTGATGTCCAAGTCGGAGCCGTGGAACGAGCTGCTGTGGGAGCCGGTGCAGGTCCTGGGCCTGAGCGAGGTCCACCTGGACACCGTCACCCTCAGCGTCTCGGCCAAGACCATGCCCGGCAAGGCCGCCGGCGTGGAGCGCGAACTGCGCTGGCGCATCAAGCACGCCCTCGACGAGGCCGGCGTCCACCTCGCCCCGCGCCCGGCCCCCGAGGAGGAGGAAGAGGCGGCACCGGCCGACCCGACGGCCGCCATCGCCGCCCCGTCGGCGCTCAACAACCCCTCCTCGCCGCAGTCGACGGCCACCGATCCGCTGTCGAGCCCGGTGCTCGGAAAGTAGCCGGGAAGCAGTCGCGAAGGAGCCGAGAAACAGCCGTGAAGCGGGCGGGCCCCAGGAGGGCCCGCCCGCTCTGCGTTGATGTGATTCAGGTCACACGTCTGCCTGTCATACGTCGCCCTGCCCTGAACCGTGTCCGTGGTGTCGGCGCCGACACCACGCAACACCACACAACAAGGCAGTACGGCAGTACGAGAGCACGGCACTGCCGCTGCACGACAGCACGACAGCACGACAGCAACACATCGACGGACAAGGAGACTTCACGATGAAGTTCCGCAATCGCATGGCCACGGGGGCCGTCGCTTCGGTTCTGATGATCGGCGGCACGGTGGCCCTGACCGCCGCCACCCCCGCTTCCGCCGCACCCGCGGCTCGTATCACCAACGACCTCAGCTGCACCACCACGACCGACGGTCGCACCGGCACCGCCGACTGCACCAACAACACCAACCGCACCATCGCCTTCCGCGCCACCGTGGTCTGCGGCTGGTGGCCCGACCAGACGGGGCCGTGGAAGACCCTCAACCCCGGCGCCCGCGACACCTCCGACGCCACCTGCACCGGCGGTACGGGCGTGGGCAGCGTGAGCTGGGAAGAGGGCTGACCGAGCCCGGGTTTACAAGGCGCTGACGGTCCAACAGGGGCGCACCGGCCGGAGCCGGTGCGCCCCTCCGCATGCCGGGCGCGCGCCCGAACTCCCCCTGCACCACCCATTGACGAGCCCCTGACGTGCGCCCTACCTTCCTCATCACCGATTGGAAAGTTTCCTAACAGACGGGGGCTCTGTGATGGGCGCGGCGGGACACGGAGCGCAGGGGACGCCCGGGACACCGCGGGTGCTGCGCGCGATGAACGACCGGGCGGCGCTCGATCTGCTGGTCTCCCAGGGGCCGCTGACGCGGACCCAGATCGGCGAGCTGACCGGGCTGTCGAAGCCGACCGCCTCCCAGCTGCTGGCCCGGCTGGAGGCCGCCGGGCTGGTCCGGACGACCGGCAGCGTGACCGGGCGGCCGGGGCCGAATGCGCAGCTGTACGAGGTCGATCCGACGGCCGCGCGGGTGGCCGCGCTGGCCGTGGACCAGCTGGGCATCACCGCGGCCGTCGCCGATATCACCGGACAGGTGCTCGGTGAGGCGCGGGTCGGCACGGACGCGGTGGACGAGGGGCCGCCGCACCGCACGGCCCGCCTGGTGGCCTCGGCCGTGGACGGGGCGCTGGCCGAGGCCGGGCTGGGCCGGGAGCAGTTGCACGGGGCGGTGATCGGTACGCCGGGCGCGCTGGACCCGGGGACCGGGCGGCTGCGCTATGCGCCGCATCTGCCGGGCTGGCACTCGCGGGCCCTGAAGGAGCAGCTGGCGCAGGTGCTGGGCATGCCGATCGTGATCGAGAACGATGTGAATCTGGCGGCGGTGGCCGAGCAGCACGACGGCGCCGCACAGGACTTCGACGACTTCGTGCTGGTGTGGGTGGACGAAGGGGTCGGCGCCGCCATCGTGCTCGGCGGGCAGCTGCTGCGCGGCGCCACCGGGGGCGCGGGCGAGATCGGCTATATGCCGCTGCCCGGCGCTCCGCTGGCCCGCGGCGGCGACCGCAGCGCGGCGCGGCCGGACGCCGGCGGCGGCTTCCAGCGGCTGGTCGGCTCGCCCAGCGTCGTGGCGCTGGCGCACGAGTACGGCGCCCCCGGGGTCCGTACGGTCGCGGCGGCGCTGGCGCGCGAGGACGTACGGGCGGAGGTGGCGCGGCGGCTGGCCACCGGGCTGGCGGCGGTGGTCGCGGTGGTCGACCCCCGGCTGATGGTGCTCTCCGGCGAGGTTCCGCAGGCCGGCGGGGAGGAGCTGCGGGCGCTGGTCGAGGAGGAGTTCACCGGGCTCGCGCTGCCGCGGCCGGAACTGCGGATCAGCGATATCGAGGGAAATCCGATCCTTATCGGCGCGCTGCGGACGGCGCTCGCCGAGGCGCGTGATGCGGTTTTCGATACGGGGTGAGGGGCGTCCGTCATGCCATATGCGGTGAGGTCGTACGGAGTGAGGTCGTACACGCTGAAGTCGTGCGCCATCGGCCTGTGTGCTTTAGGGCTGCTTCTCTCCGGATGCGCCCGGCCGAGCATCGGCAGTGACCGCGACGACCCGACAAAGCCGGTCACGCTGACATTCTGGCACGGGTGGTCGCAGCCGGACGAGGTGAAGGCGATCGACGACAGCATTGCCCGGTTCGAGAAACTGCACCCCAATATCAGGGTGAAGACGGTCGCCGATGTCACCGACGAGACCGTGAACCAGGCGCTGCGGGCGGGCGGGGACGAGGCGCCGGATGTGGTCTCGTCGTTCACCACCAGCAATGTCGGGCAGTACTGTTCATCGGGAATGTGGGCGGATCTCGACCCCTTCATGAAGCGGACGGGCGTGGACAAGGCCAAGGTCTTCCCGAAATCCCTTCTCGCCTATACCCGTTACAAAGGTAAGCAGTGCGCGCTGCCGCTGCTCGCCGACGCCTACGGGCTGTACTACAACAAGGACGCCTTCAAGGAGGCCGGCATTCCCCGGCCGCCGCGGACGATGTCGGAGCTGAAACGGGACGCGGTCAAACTCACCCGGCGGACCCGGGACGGCTCGTACACCAGGGTGGGCTTCATGCCCGATTTCCGGCTCTACCAGAACAGTCCGGACCGGCTGTTCGCCCAGTGGGGACCGGCCTATTTCGACCGCCACGGCAAGGCGCAGCTGGCCGGGGATCCGCGCACCCGACAGTTCTTCGCCACCGCTCGCGGGCTGATCGCGGCGCAGGGCGGCTATGCGGCGCTGGAGAGGTTCCGCACCCGGTTCGGGGACGAGATGTCGTCGCAGAACGCCTTCTTGAAACAGCAGCTGGCGATGCATATGGACGGCGAATGGCGCGGACTGATGCTCAAACAGCACAAGGCGCCGTTCGCCTGGGGTGCCGCGCCGATGCCGGTCCCGGATGACCGGGCGGATACGTACGGCCGCGGATATCTGACGGGCACGGTCGCGGGGATCGCACACAGCAGCCGGCATCAGAATGCGGCATGGGAGCTGGTGAAGTTCCTGACCGTGGACACGGACCAGGTGGTGCGGTTCGCCAATGCCATCCATAACGTGCCCTCGACGCTCGCCGCGCTGAAGTCGCCCAGGCTGGACACCGATCCGGCATTCCGTACCTTCGTCCAAATCGCCGGGAATCCGCACAGCGCCGCGATTCCGCCGTCCGACAACGGCGCGCAGTACATCACCGCGCTCCAGGATTTCTCCTACGCCGTCGAGGCCGGAAAGGTCCCCGATCTGGACCGGGGCCTGCGCGACCTCGACGCAGGGATCGACGCCGACAATCTCCAGTCCGAGAACTGACAGTCCGAGAACTGAAGGAACGCACACCCAACGGACATCACGCCACGACATCCGACGGAACGACGGAGAACGCGATGGCTCATCTCCCGGCGGGCGCCCCCGCCCCCGCGCTGCGGCGTAAACGGCGCCGTGAGCGCCTGCGCACCCTCGGTTTTCTCTCCCCCTGGCTCATCGGCTTCTGCGCCTTCTTCGGCTATCCGCTGCTCGCCACCGTCTTCTTCTCCTTCCTGCACTACAACCAGATCGAGCCGCCGGTTTTCGTGGGCCTGCGGAACTGGACCTATGTGCTGACCCAGATGCCGCTGTTCGGGCCCGCGCTGGGCAACACCCTGTGGCTGGTCGTGGTGATGGTCGCGCTGCGGGTCGTCTTCGGGCTGGGCATCGGGATGCTGGTCACCAAGATCAAGACGGGCGCCGGGTTCTTCCGTACGGCGTTCTATCTGCCCTATCTGGCGCCCCCGGTGGCGGCGACCGTCGCCTTCGTCTTCCTCCTCAACCCCGGCACCGGGCCCGTCAACGAGGTCCTCGGCGCGCTCGGCATCCCGGCGCCCTCGTGGTTCAACGACCCCCACTGGGCGAAACCGTCCCTGGTCCTGCTGTCGCTGTGGGGCATCGGCGATCTGATGGTGATCTTCATGGCGGCGCTGCTGGACGTGCCGAAGGAGCAGTACGAGGCGGCGGAGCTGGACGGGGCGGGCGCCTGGGGGAGGTTCCGGTACGTCACCTGGCCGTCGATCACGCCGATCGTGCTCTTCGCGGTGATCACCGGCGTCGTCCAGACCATGCAGTACTACACACAGGCGCTGGTCGCCGGGAAGCTCGCCTCCGGGGTCACCATCGGGCCGGGCAGCGTCATCCAGCCCGGCTATCCGGACCACTCGACGCTGACCGTGCCGCAGCTCGTCTACTCCCTCGGCTTCCAGAACTTCAACACCGGTGCGGCCTGCGCGCTCTCGCTGGTGCTCTTCGTGCTCGCCATGGCCGCCACCAGCCTGCTGATGCGCGGGCGCGCGGGCCTGCTTCCGGCGGAGGACTGATCCGGTATGACCACCACGACCCTGAACCCGCCCGGCGCGCCGTCCCGTGTGCCCGCCCCCGCCTCCGGTCCGGCGGCGCGCGCCCGGCGCCGGCGGATACTGCACTGGATCGCCGTCCACACCCTGGCCGTCGCGGCCGCGCTCTTCTTCGTGCTGCCCTTCGTGTTCGTCTTTCTGACGTCCGTGATGGGCGACGACCAGGCGATGAGCGGCGCGCTGTGGCCGACCGCATGGCACTGGTCCCAGTACGTCACGGTCTTCCGTACGCCCGGCTTCCTGGACTGGTGGAAGAACTCCCTGCTGTACGCGGGGCTGGGCACCCTCCTCACGGTGTGCTCGGCGGTCCCGGTGGCGTACGCCCTGGCCCGCTTCCGTTTCCGCGGCCGCCGGACGGCGATGGTCCTGGTCATCTCGACGATGATGCTGCCGCCGCAGGTGATCGTCATCCCGATGTATCTGGTCTGGGCCCAGCAGCTGCATCTCGCCGGGACGCTGTGGCCGCTGATCATCCCGATGGCCTTCGGCGACGCCTACTCCATCTTCCTGTTGCGGCAGTTCCTGCTCACCATCCCGCGCGAGTACATCGAATCCGCCGCCGTGGACGGCTGCGGTGAACTGCGCACCCTGCTGCGCATCATCGTCCCGATGGCCCGGCCCGGCATCGCCGCCGTCGCCCTCTTCCAGTTCTTCTTCTGCTGGAACGACTACTTCGGCCCGCAGATCTACGCCGCACAGAACCCGGCGTCCTGGACGCTGTCCTACGGCCTGGAGTCCTTCAAGAGCGCCCACAGCGTCGACTGGAACCTCACCATGGCCGCGACGCTGCTGGTCATGGCGCCGGTCATGCTCGTCTTCTTCTTCGCACAGAGGGCCTTCGTCGAAGGCGTCACGCTCACCGGAGTGAAGGGCTGATCCCCGCATATGAAGCACATCAGGCTCGCCGTGGTCGGCGGCGGCTCGACCTACACCCCCGAACTCATCGACGGTTTCGCGCGGTTGCGCGAGGCGCTCCCGCTGGACGAACTCGTCCTGATCGATCCGGCCGCCGACCGGTTGGAGCTGGTGGGCGGGCTGGCGCGGCGCATCTTCGCCCGACAGGGCCATCCGGGCCGGATCTCGTGGACCGACGATCTCGACGCGGGGGTGGACGGGGCCGATGCCGTCCTGCTCCAGCTCCGCGTCGGCGGGCAGGCCGCCCGCAACCAGGACGAGACCTGGCCGCTGGAGTGCGGCTGCGTCGGCCAGGAGACCACCGGTGCGGGCGGACTGGCCAAGGCGCTGCGGACCGTGCCCGTCGTCCTCGACATCGCCGAGCGGGTACGGCGTCGCAGTCCCGGCGCCTGGATCGTCGACTTCACCAACCCCGTCGGCATCGTGACGCGCGCCCTGCTGATGCACGGCCACAAGGCGGTCGGCCTGTGCAATGTCGCGATCGGCTTCCAGCGGAAGTTCGCCGCGCTGCTGGGGGTGCCCCCGCAGGACGTCGAGCTGGACCACGTCGGGCTCAACCACCTCACCTGGGAGCGGGCGGTTCGCCTCAACGGCGAGGACGTCCTGCCCGCGCTGCTGGCCGAGCACGGCGACGCGGTGGCCGACGATCTGCGGATGCCCCGCTCGCTGCTGGACCGCCTCGGCGTCGTCCCCTCGTACTATCTGCGCTACTACTACCAACACGACGCGGTGGTACGGGAGTTCCGCGGCAAACCCTCCCGCGCGGCGGAGGTCGCGGCCCTCGAGGAGCGACTGCTGGGCATGTACGGCGATCCCGCCCTGGACGAGAAGCCCGAGCTGCTGGACAAGCGCGGCGGGGCGTACTACTCCGAGGCGGCGGTGGCGCTGACCGCGGCCCTGCTGGGCGGCACCGGCGAGCGCCAGATCGTCAATACCGTCAACCATGGTGCGCTTCCCTTCCTTCCCGACGATGCGGTGATCGAAGTGCCGGCGGTGGTGGGCGCGGACGGCCCCGAGGTGCTGCCCGTACGCCCCCTGGAGCCCCTCCACGCGGGCCTGATCGCCCATGTCACCGCCTATGAACAACTGGCCCTGGAGGCCGCGCTGAAGGGCGGCCGGGACCGGGTCTTCGGCGCGCTCCTGGCCCATCCCCTCATCGGCCAGAGCGACTACGCCGACCGGCTCACCGACCAGCTGATCGCGCACAACCGGGAGCATCTGTCGTGGGCCTGACCGGTACGGCGCTCGCCATCGACGCGGGCAACAGCAAGACGGACGTGGCGCTGGTGACCACCGACGGCAGGCTGCTGGGAACCGCCCGCGGCGGGCCCTTCTCGCCACAGGTGGTCGGCGCCGGCCCGGCGGTGGACGTCCTGGCGCCGCTGATCGCCGCCGTCCTGGCACAGGCCGGGACGGCGGGCCCCGTCGGCCACCTCGCCGCCTATCTCGCCAACGCCGACCTCCCCGCCGAAGAGGCCGCACTGACGGCGGAGATCTCCGGGCGCGGCTGGGCGCGCTCGGTGACCGTCGCCAACGACACCTTCGCGCTGCTCCGGGCCGGTCTGCCGGACGACGGCGAACGGACCGGGGTCGCGGTGGTGTGCGGCGCCGGCATCAACTGCGCCGGCCTGGGCCCGGACGGCACCACCGCCCGCTTCCCCTCGGTCGGACGGATCTCCGGCGACTGGGGCGGCGGTGCGTATCTCGCCGACGAGGCGCTGTGGCATGCGGCCCGCGCCGAGGACGGCCGCGGCGAACCGACCGCGCTGGCCCGTACGTTGCCCGCCCACTTCGGGTTGACCACCATGCGGGAGCTGATCGAGGCCCTCCACCTGCGCGCCGTCCCCGAAAGCCGACGCCATGAACTCACCCCCGTTCTCTTCGGCGTGGCCGCCGCCGGCGACCCCGTCGCCCGCGGCATCGTGGCCCGGCAGGCCGAGGAGGTCGTCCTCCTGGCCACCGTCGCCCTGGACCGCCTCGGTCTCCTCGGCGAGCCCACCCCCGTCATCCTCGGCGGCGGCGTCCTGGCCGCCCGTCACCCCCTCCTCCACGACCGCATCGCCCGCCTCCTCGCCGAACGCGCCCCCAAGGCCGTGCCCGTGGTGGTCACCGCCCCGCCGGTCCTGGGCGCGGCGCTGTCCGCGCTGGACCGGGCGGGCGCGAAGGCGACGGCGTACGAGCGGGTGCGGAGCGCCTGGGAATGACCGCGCCCCACGTCCTTCGCTACCTCACCCCTCCCCCAGGCCCCGTCCCGTGACCTGGCCCATGTCCCGTCCCATCACCCGGCCCCAGCCCACCTGCACGCTGTGCCCCCGGAACGTCTCGATGCGGTCGCCCGGGGCTACCACGATGTCGGGGGCGGTGGTGGGGCCGTGATTGCGCTCGGTGATGACGGTGACATGACGGTCGGTGTCGTTGATGACGAGGGTGGGGCTGCCGTCCGGCGGGTGGGCGATCGGGTAGTGGCCTTCGGGGTCGATATAGGTGCTGGTGCCGATGGTGAGGAATCCGCTGGCCGGCCGGGTGTGGCCGGGCGCGGCGGCGCCGAGGGTGGTGGCGGCGGCCAGGGGTTTGAGGAGTTGGGTGACGCAACGCATGAGGAACCTCCGGGGTGCCGGGCGCGGGCCGAGCCGCGCCGGTCACTGACGTGCCGAATCAACTTCGTGACTGAGCGTAGTGAGTTCGAAGAGAGTTTCGGTAGCGGCGCGCGGGAGCGAAGCGAGGGGCGCGCGGAGCACGAAACGCGCCCTGACCGGCCCGGCCGGGGCGTCCTTCAACCACCCGGGTCAGTCGTCCAGCGGCAGCGCGAGATCGCGCACATGCCCGGCGAGCAGCACGACCGCCGCGTCCACCGCGGCCTGCGGGTCCCGGTCGCGGATGGCGTCGGCGAGGCGCGAGTGGGGGTCGGCGGGGGCCGCGGTGGCGGTGTCGAGGCAGGCGGCGCGCCGGAGTTCCTCGCGCAGGGCGGCGCTGAGCGAGCGGTAGATGTCGGCGAGCACGGGGTTGGCCCCGGCCTCGGCGACGAGGATGTGGAAGTCGGCGTCGGCGGCGGTGAAGGCATCCACGTCCTGCGCGGCCAGGGCGGCCTTGCGGCGGGCCAGCGCGGCTTCGATGTCGGCGAGCTGGGCGTCCGTACGGTGCTTCGCGGCCTGGCGGGCGGCGACGATGTCCAGGCCCTGACGGATCTGGGTGACATGGGTGAGTTCGGCCCGCTCCAGCCGGCGGCGCAGCGCGACCGCGCTGTCGTCGTCGGAGATCACGAACGTCCCGTCGCCCTGCCGGGGTTCGAGGAGCCCGGAGTGGACGAGGGAACGGACCGCCTCGCGGACGGACGCGCGGCTGACGCCCAGCGCTTCGGAGAGCGCGCTCTCGGGCGGGATGCGACTGCCCACCGGCCAGACGCCGGTGACGATCTGGTCGCGGATCTCGTCGGTCGCCGTCTCCACCAGCGACACCCTGCCCTTGCGGACCGCTTGCACGTGATCACTCTCCGGTCGTCCGGGGCGGGCGGGTGTGTCGACATCTCGTGTCTCTCCGGCCCCGGTCCGGCGCAGGGCCCTCGGGAGCAACTCTAGTGCGGCCCCCGGCGCCGGAGGAGGCCCGAGACGGACCCACCGCATCGGCCCCGCACCACCCCGCCCCGGAACCGGCGGCACCCCCGCGACGTCGGGCTCAAAGACCGGGGCAATGATGGGGGCAATCGCGGTGTGGCTGTCAGTGGGTGAGGACATACTGCTGCCCGTGCACCCGTTCCCGTGAGCGTTCTCGCCGGCGCTTCACGCGAGGGCGGGCCGTGGACGACGGAGGGGGAGGTTCGGTGTCGGCAGAGATGTCCGTGCAGGTGTCCGCGTCGCCGGGCGGCGGTTCGGCGCCCGCGCCCCGGCGCCGTACGGCATGGGCCGACGGACTCGACGAGCTGCGCGCCGCCGCGGTCACCGAACCGGGCAGGCTGCGGATGATCGGTGCCGTACTCGCCCTGCTGGTGCTGGTTTTCGGCACGGCCACGGCCTGGCAGGTGGCCGACCGGGCGGCGGCCGCGGACGATGTGGTCGGGCGCAGCCAGCCGCTGAGCGCGGATGCGGCGCGTATCTACCGCTCGCTGGCGGATGCCGACACGACGGCCGCCGGCGGGTTCCTGGCGGGCGGGGAGGAGAGCCGGGCGACCCGCGAGCGCTATGACCACGACCTTGCCACGGCGGCCCGACTGCTGGTCCGGGCCTCGGCCGGCACCCCGGAGTCCGACCGGGCCGGGCAGCAGATCGCCCGGCTCAACAGCGCGCTGCCGCAGTATGCGGGCCTGATCGAGACGGCACGGACGGACAACCGGCAGGGGCTGCCCCTGGGGGGCGCCTATCTGCGGTACGCCAACGGCCAAATGCGCGGGGAACTCCTCCCCGCCGCCCGGGCCTTGTACGACGCGGAGAACGACCGGCTGGCGGCGGACTACGACGCGGCGAAGACCTGGCCGTGGGGCGCGCTGGTGGCCGGGGCGGCGGCGCTCGGGGCGCTGGCCTGGGCCCAGCGGCGCCATTACCGCCGGACGAACCGGGTGTTCAACCGCGGTCTGGTGGCGGCGACGGCGGCCACGCTGACCGTACTGGTGTGGCTGGCGGCGGGGCACGCCCTGGCGCGGTCGGGGCTGAGCGCGTCGTACGACCGGGGGGCGCGGTCGCTGCGGGTGCTCAACGAGGCGCGGATCGACGCCCTCCAGGCGCGCGGGGACGAGAATCTGACGCTGGTGGCCCGAGGAGCGGTGCTGACCCCCGATCAGAAGGACTTCTACGAGGTCGGCTTCCGCAAGGGCATGACGGACCTGGCGGGCCCCGGTACGCGGGGCGCGGCCTCGTCCGGCAGCCGGCTGGGGACGGCGCTGGCGCTGGCGGACGACGAGGCGGGGCGGCGTCCGGTGCGCGAGGCGCTGGCGCGGATACGGCAGTGGCAGGCGCGGCACGCCCAGGCGCGGGCGGCCGACGACAAGGGCGACTACCAGCAGGCGCTGGCAAGGGTGATCGGCGACGACCGGCCGACGCGGGAGTCGTTCGACCGCGTCGATACCGCGCTGGGGCAGGCGTTGGCGCATGAGCAGCAGGAGTTCCGGTCGGCGGCGGACGGCGGGCGGGCGGCGCTCGGCGGGCTGGCGGTGGGAGCCGGGGTGCTGGCGGTGCTGGGGGCGGTGGGTGCCGTGCTGGGTATCGCGCGCAGACTGTCGGAGTACCGGTGAGGGGCAGGGGCCCGGTGAGGGGGACATGAAGCGGGTGATGAGGGCATGACGAGGCGCTCGCGAGCCTTGGTGAATCTGCGCGCCGCACTGGCGCCGGTGGCGGCCGGGGTGGGTGTGATGGCGGCGGCCGCGGCGGTGCTGGTGCCCGCGCTGGGCACCGATGCCCCCGCCGGAAGTCCGTACCGCCACCAGGCGCCGTCGGCCGTCCATGGGACGGCGCCGGCGCTGCCCTCCGCCGCGCACTGCACACCGGCGACCGCGGCGCAGAGCCTGCGGCCCTCGGCCGCGGACGGCCCGGCGGTGCAGCGGATCAAGGCGAAGGGCCAACTGGTCGTGGGCGTCGACCAGAACACCTACCGGTGGGGCTACCGCGATCCCGGCACCGGCAGGCTGGAGGGCTTCGACATCGATCTGGCGCGGGCGATAGCCCAGGACATCCTGGGGCCCAACGCCAAGGTCGTCTTCCAGACGATCCCGACCAACCAGCGGATCCCGGCGCTCCAGAAGCGCACGGTCGACATGGTGGTCCGGACGATGACGATCAACTGCGTGCGCAAGGAGAAGGTGGCGTTCTCGACCGCGTACTTCCAGGGCGGCCAGCAGGTGCTGGCGCCCAAGAAGTCGGCGGTGAAGGCGTTCGACGACTCGCTGCGCGGCAAACGGGTGTGCACGGCGGCGGGTTCGACGGGCGAGTCGGCGCTGTCCGGGCGGCCGCACGGCGCGAAGGTGCTGACGGTGCCCAGTCAGCTCGACTGCCTGGTGCGGATCCAGCTGGGGCAGGCGGATGCGGTGGTGACGGACAATGCACTGGCGGCGGCACAGGCGGCGCAGGATCCGACGGTGGAGCTCAAGGGCAAGCCGTTCACCGACGAGCCCTACGGCGTGGCGATGAACAAGGCGGACACCGATCTGGTGCGGCGCGTCAACAAGGTGCTCGACGACTACCGGCGCGGTGGTGCCGACAGCGCCTGGATGCGCGCGTACCGCATCTGGCTGCGCGCCGATCTGCCCGGAATATCGGGGCCGCCGGTGCCCGAGTACAGCGACTGAAGCGCGCGGACGGGCCGCACACAGAGCGACCGCACGGCCCCCCGGACGGCGACCGCACGCCGTCCGGACGGCGCACGGAGCAATCGTTGCCGCCAGTATGGGAAGGGAGGGGATGGCGGGAGCAGTTCACCGAGCCACCCAGGCGCGCCAACCGCAGCGCGCCGTACGCGTATTGGAGAGGTGATCGATGGGGGTCCCTGGGCCCTGCCCCGGTTCCGCGGGGCGGCATCTCACCCCGGCGCCCGGCCGGGAGGAGGCCGACCGCGCCCTGGCACGGCTCGGCGCCGAGTACGAGGCGATAGAGACATCGCTGCTCGCGTTGCAGGACCACGCGGGCCGCCGTCTCCTGGAGGGCGCCGATCTGTCGGGCACCACCAAGGAGCGCTGGGCCGAGGCCGAACGGTCCATCGCGGTCCTGTGGGCGTGTTTCGACACCTACACCGCCGCGTTGACGGCGGCCCGCGAGCTGCGGGCGCGGCGCCGCTGGCCGTCCCCCGACGATCTGGCGGAGCTGTCGGAGCTGCTGTACGGCACGGGGCTCACGGTGGACGACGCGGCCTCGCGGACCGAAACGGCCGGTGCGGCAGGACCTGACGCCGCGGCGGAGCGCTTCAGCCTGGAGGAGCTCGTCGAGCGGATCAACGGCCTCTACGCCCGGTCGCTCGATGTGATCGTCGCCGCCGACGCGGTGTGGTCCGCGCTGCCGGCCCGGATAGACCTGCTGTCGGCCGAGCTTCAGCGGACGCGTTCGCTGGCGCACTCCGTGGGCGTACGCCCCGGTGAGCATCCGGCGGGCGACGACCTGGAGCGGATCACGGACGAACTGTCCCGGCTGCGCGCGCAGGTGATCGCCGATCCGCTGGCGTTCTGGGTGTCGTCCTCGACGGGGAGTTCGGCTCCCGGTGGCGGCCGGCCCGACACCGTGCGCTACGACCGTGCGGCGCGCGCCCTGGAGGACGTACGGCGGGAGATCGAGGCGGTGCTGGACGTCCGGCAGGACGCCGAGCGGCGCCTGATGCAGCTGCGCGATGTGCTCTCCCGGGCCGATCGCACGCTGACCGAGGCGCGGCAGGCGCGCGGCGAGGTGCTGGCGAAGATCGCCGCTTCCGAGGTGCCGGCGGTCAGCGGCCCCTCGACGGCGCTGTACGAGCAGTTGGTGGCGGCCGCGGAGTACCGCCGCCGGGCTCAGTGGCACCGGCTGTCGCCGCTGCTGGAGAGCCTGGAAGAGCGCGCCGAGGAGGAACTCCACCGCGCCCGCGAATCGTTGACCGCAGTGACGGCCCCGCTGGCCGTACGGGCCGAGCTGCGCGGCCGGCTCGACGCGTACAAGGCCGAGCTCGCGCGCCACGGCCTGGCCGGGGACCCGCTGCTGCTGGAGCGGTACGACACGGCCCGCCGGATGCTGTGGAGCGCGCCGTGCGATCTGCGGGCGGCCGAGCAGGCGGTGTGGCGCTACCAGCGGGCGGCGGCCGAGGCGCTGGCGCCGGAGCAGGAGGAGCACGGGGGGAACGAGTGGGAGCACGAGGGGGATACGTGACGGACGGCGGGGGGCCGGCCACGGTGCGCATGGCCGGCGGCCGTTGCCAGCGGCCGGGCTGCGACGGGAGTTACGAGGACGCCGGCGGCGGTGAGCGCTGCTGCGGGGTCTGCGGACGGCCTCCGGTGGTCTCGGCCGACGGCCTGCTGTCGTCGCCGGCCACGGGCATCACCGGACGGGCGGGGTCGGGCGCGCCGGGCTCCGGAGCCGCGGGGTCCGGCCGCCGCGCGGGCGCCGCCGCCGAGGCGACCCGGGGCATGCCGTCACCGGCGGCCCCGGTGTCGGTGCACGGCACGGGCGGCGGCGCGGCCTTCGGGTCGTCCGGCTCCTCCGGGTCGGCGCGCGGGCGGCTGGGGGCGGGACTGGTGACGGTGCCGCAGGTGCCGCGGCCCGATCCGCACACCGCCGTACTGGAGCATCCGGAGGTCCCCGAGCGGAAGCGGTTCTGCAGCCGCGGCGACTGCGGGGCACCGGTGGGTCGCAGACGCGGCGGGCAGCCCGGCCCCACGGAGGGGTTCTGCACCAAGTGCGGCCATCCGTACAGCTTTGTGCCCAAGCTGCGGCCCGGTGACATGGTGCACGGCCAGTACGAGGTGGTGGGCTGTCTGGCGCACGGCGGGCTCGGCTGGATCTATCTGGCCGTCGACCACGCCGTCGCCGACCGGTGGGTGGTGCTCAAGGGCCTGCTGGACACCGGCGACGAGGAGGCGCTGGCGGTCGCGGTGTCCGAGCGGCGGTTCCTGGCCGAGATCGAGCACGCCAATATCGTGCGGATCTACAACTTCGTGGAGCATCTCGACCCCACGACGGGCAGCCTGGACGGCTATATCGTCATGGAGTACGTCGGCGGCAAGTCCCTCAAGGACCTGGCCAACGACCGGCGCACACCCCAGGGTCGGCGCGATCCGCTGCCCGTCGAGCAGGCGTGTGCGTACGGCATCGAGGCGCTGGAGGCCCTCGGCGAGCTGCACCGCCGCCATCTGCTGTACTGCGATTTCAAGGTCGACAACGCCATACAGCAGCACGACCAGCTCAAGCTGATCGACATGGGCGCGGTGCGCCGGATGGACGACCACGAAAGCCCGATCTACGGCACGATCGGCTATCAGGCGCCCGAAATAGCCGAACTGGGCCCGTCGGTGGCCTCCGACCTCTACACCGTCGCCCGCACCCTGGCCGTGCTCACCTTCGACTTCCAGGGCTACACCAACGTCTTCGCCGACTCGCTGCCCGACCCCGAGCACATCGAGGTCTTCCGCACGTACGAGTCCTTCTACCGGCTGCTGGTGCGGGCCACGGACCCGGACCGCTCGCGCCGCTTCGCCTCCGCGGAGGAGATGGCCGAGCAGCTGACGGGCGTGCTGCGGGAGGTGGTGGCGCTCCAGTCGGGCGAGCCGCGGCCCGCGCCGTCGCAGCTGTTCGGACCGGAACTGCGCGTGGTGGACACGCAGCTGGTGCCCGCGGACGGCGGCGGCTCGCTGCTCGGGGCCCGCGGCGGGGACCCCAAGGGCGCGACGGCGTCCCCCGGGGCGATCACGCTGCGCCCCCTGGACCCGGCCGCCGCCGCGCTCGCGCTGCCGGTGCCGCGAGTGGATCCGGCCGACCCCAACGCCGGTTTCCTGGCCGGGCTGACGACCGTCGCCCCGGCGGAGCTGCTGCCCGCGCTGCGCGCGGCGCCCCTCGACTCCCTGGAGCTGCGGCTGCGCGAACTGCGCGCCCATCTGGAGGCCGGCGACGCCCCCGGGGCGCAGGCCCTGCTGCGCGAGATCGAGACCGAGCCCGGCACCGGGTGGGGCGGCGACTGGCGCGTGGTGTGGAACCACGGCCTGGTGGCACTGGCCCGCGGGGAGCACGAGAGCGCCGCGCTGTCCTTCGACGCGGTCTACGACGCCTTCCCCGGCGAACTCGCCCCGAAGCTGGCGCTGGCCGTCGCCGCCGAGCTGCTCGGCCAGCCGGACACCGCCGCGGAGTACTACCGCCTGGTGTGGGCGATGGACCACGGCTGGGTCGGCGCCGCGTTCGGGCTGGCCCGGGTCTGCCTGGCGGCGGGCGACCGGCCGGGCGCGGTCGCGGCGCTGGAAGCCGTACCGGAGGCGTCCGTTCACCACACCCCCGCGCGCATCGCGGCGGTGCGCGCCCGGCTGCGGCAGCGCACACCGCACGACCCGCTGCTCGGTGATCTTGCGGCCGCCGCCCGAGAGGTGACACGGCTGGCGGAATGCGGACTGGACGCCGGACGTCGCGAACAACTGGCCACCGAGGTACTGGGCGGCGCCCTGGACTGGGTACTCTCCGGTAGCCACGGTGCCCGGACGGACGGCGGACGGGCCTCGCCCGAACTCCCTTCGCTCCTCGGCAGCCCGCTGGACGAACGCGGGCTGCGGTTCGGGCTGGAGAGGTCGTACCGCCTGCTGGCGCGGCTGGCGCAGCGTGGCGAGGAAAGGATCGAGCTGGTGGAGCGGGCCAACCGTTTCCGCCCCAGGACGTGGGTGTGACATGGGTGTGACTGGGCCGTCCCGCTGCCGGAGCTGCGCGGAGCCGCTCGACGCGGGGGACAATTTCTGCGGACGGTGCGGTGCGGATCTCGTGGTGCCCGCCGCGCCGGGCTACGGGGCGGTGCCGCCGCCCCCGTCGTACGCACCCACGGTCGGGGCACCCGCCGCGGCGCCGGCCGATCCGCCGCCGCCCGACCCCACGACGCGAATTCCGGACGCGAACCTGGCGGCGGAGGGCGGGCGGGCCGCGGACGGCCCGGCCGCGGGCGACCCCGCGCAGCGGCCCGTCGACCCCCGGGTCGCCGGATACGAAGTGGTGGCCGACGCCGCGGCGGGCGCCGCGCGGACCGTCCCCGCGACCGCCGAGGACGCCCCGGAGGAGGTGCCCGCCACCATCACCGACGAGCCTTCCGCCGACCGTGCCGCCGACGCCGCGGAGGAGGACCGGGAGGCCGAACGGGCCACCGACACCCTGCACCTGTGCGCCGTCTGCCACGCCGGCGCGCTGACCCCCGACGGCTTCTGCGACCACTGCGGCCGCGCCCAGCCCCGCGAACGCGACCACATGGAGCATGCGTTGGCGGGTATCGCGGCCGTCAGCGACCGCGGCCACCGCCACCACCGCAACGAGGACTTCTTCGCCCTGCGCGCCGCCGCACTGCCCGACGGCTCGCCCGCCGTCGTGGCGGTGGTCTGCGACGGCGTCTCGTCGGCCACCCGCCCGGACGAGGCATCCCGGGCGGCGTCCGAGGCCGCCGGCGAGGCGCTGCTGGTGTCGCTGCCGCGCGGTACGCACCCCCAGCAGGCGATGCACGAGGCCATCCTGTCCGCGTCGGGGGCGGTCGACGCGCTGGCCGCCGACCCGTCCCTGGCCCATGACGAACACCGTCAGCAAAACGCCCCGGCCTGCACGTTCGTGGGCGCGACGGTCGGCGGCGGCCTGCTGACCATCGGCTGGGTCGGCGACAGCCGCGCGTACTGGATCCCCAACGACCGTACGGCGCCCCCGGCCCGGCTCACCGAGGACGATTCCTGGGCCGCGCAGATGGTCGCCAACAACCTGATGTCGGAGGCGGAGGCGAACGCCGACGAACGGGCACACGCCATCACCGGCTGGCTCGGCGCGGACGCCTACGAGGTCGAACCGCACACCGTGACCTTCAAGCCGGACGGTCCGGGCGTGGTCGTCGTCTGCACGGACGGCCTGTGGAACTACGCCGAATCCGCCGCCCAGATGGCCGCCGTACTGCCCGTCGACTCGCCCGTCCGCCCGCTGGAGGCCGCCCGGACGCTGATCACCCACGCCCTCGACGGCGGCGGTCACGACAATGTGACGGTGGCGGTGGTGCCGTTCCCGGCGCCCTCGGGAAGTTAGGCGAAGCCAGGCGAAGCCAGGCATACAGACCGCATGAAACCGGCATAAGTCAACCGGCGGGCAGGCGATGTCCGTTGCCCGCCGGAATGCCGCCCCTGCGAAACTTCTTGCGAAGGTGGTGGGCGGCGCCGAGAGGGCGACCGGTACTGTGCGACTGCGGGCGATAGTGGCCGGCGCGGACGGGAAGACCCTTGGGAAGCGCCCGGTGACCACCGCCCGCCGTACGCAGCGCCGTACGGAAACCCGACGAGACAACCGCAATCAGTACCAAGCAGTACCGCCCGAAGAAAAGGTACGGAGGGGGAAGAACCGACATGCCTACCTGCCCGAACGGACACCAGTCGGTGGCCGAAGACTGGTGTGAGGTGTGCGGCCACCGGATGGCAGGCGCTGTCCCCCCGCCGCCCTCCCTGCCTGCGGGGTTCCTGAACACCCCGCCGCCGGGCCAGCCCACCGGCCAGCCCGGCCCGCCGCCGCCTCAGCAGCAGGGCCCGCCGCCGCCCGCCGACCCGCAGGGTCCGCCGCCGGGCCAGCCCGGCCCGCCGCCCGGGATGCCCGGTCCCGGAGGCCCCGGCGCACAGGGCGGTTACGGCTTCCCGCCCCCGGCACCCGGCCCCGGCCCCGCCCCGGGCCCGGGCGGTCAGGGCGGCTACGGCTTCCCGCCGCCCGCGCCGCAGCAGCCGCAGGCCCCGGCCCCGTTCGAGCAGCAGCAGCCGCCCGCGCCGTCCGAGACGTGCCCGCAGTGCGGTACGCCCCGTACGGCGAACGCACCGTTCTGCGACACCTGCCGCTACAGCTTTCTGACCAACTCCACGACGTCCTCGACGCCCCCCGGGGGCTTCGCCCCGCCGCCGCCCGGCCAGCCCGGCCCCGGCGCACAGGGCGGTTACGGCTTCCCGCCCCCGGCACCCGGCCCCGCCCCGGGCCCGGGCGGTCAGGGCGGCTACGGCTTCCCGCCGCCCGCGCCGCAGCAGCCGCAGGCCCCGGCCCCGTTCGAGCAGCAGCCGCAGCAGGGTCCGCCGCCCGGCATGCCCGGCCCCGGCGGTTTCCCCGGCCAGCCCGGCCCACCGCCCGGAATGCCCGGTCCCGGAATGCCCGGCCCCGGCCCGGTCGGCCAGCCCGGCCCGCCGCCGCAGCAGGGCGACGACTGGACGCTGAACCCGCCGAACGCGCAGCAGGCCGCGGCCCCGCCGATGGCCCCGCCCGCGCCCGGCCCCGGCCCGCAGGCCCCGTTCGAGCAGCAGCAGCCGCCCGCGCCGTTCCCGCCGCAGCAGCCGGGACCGTACGAGCCCCAGCAGCAGCCCGGCCCGTACGACCCGCAGCAGCCGCCGCAGCAGGGCCCGCCGCCCGAGCAGCAGTGGAACGGCGGCCCCGGCCCGGGTCCCGCGGCGCCTCCGCAGGGTCCGCAGCCGGTCGTCGGCGACGGCTGGGTGGTGGCCGTCGCGCCGGACCGCGAGTACTTCATGGCGATGATGGGCCGCAGCGGCCCGGAGGCGGCCGGGCTCAACCTGCCCGCGTACTCCCCCGAGCAGGTGCTGTCGCTCGCCAACGGCCAGATCGCGATCGGCCGCCGCCGCAACAGCACCGGCGAGGCCCCTGACATCGATCTGGGCAGCCCGCCGGAGGACCCGGGTGTCTCGCACCAGCACGCGCTGGTGGTGCAGCAGCAGGACGGCAGCTGGGCGGTGGTGGACCAGAACTCCACCAACGGCACCACGATCAACCTCGCCGAGGACCCGATCCAGCCGTACGTGCCGGTGCCGCTGCACGACGGCGACCGGGTGCATGTGGGCGCCTGGACGACGTTGACCATAAGGCGTGGCTAATCACGCCGCGGCGTGGTTGACCGGGGCCGGGGCCGTAGCGGGTTGCTGCGGTGCGGCCGGGGCGTGACGGATGTCCGGTCACGCCGCGGCGTGACTGACCGGGGCCGGGGCCGTAGCAGGTTGCTGCGGTGCGGCCGGGGGCGTGACCGTTGTCCGGTCACGCCCCTCGCGGCATCTGCCACCATGGACGGGTGAACAAGATTCCACACGGCACGCTTCAGGAGCAGACCTTCTACGAACAGGTCGGCGGCGAGCAGACCTTCCGTCGTCTGGTGCACCGCTTCTACCAGGGCGTCGCAGAGGACCCGCTGCTGCGGCCGATGTACCCGGAGGAGGACCTGGGCCCGGCCGAGGAGCGCCTCGCGCTGTTCCTGATGCAGTACTGGGGCGGCCCGCGCACCTACAGCGACGGCCGCGGCCACCCGCGGCTGCGGATGCGGCACGCCCCGTTCACCGTCGACCGGGCCGCGCACGACGCCTGGCTGACGCATATGCGCGACGCCGTCGACTCCCTCGACCTCGCCGAGGAACACGAGACCCAGCTGTGGAACTACCTCACCTACGCCGCGGCCTCGATGATCAACACCCCGGACTGACGGGGCGGATCGGGCGGGCAGCGCATCGGGGACCTTGCACCGGCGCGACTCACACCGGCGTGACCGAGATCCCCGACAGCCCCGTCATCCCCTGCGGACCACCGGCCCGAACGGCGATCGACCCATAGGGGGTGCTCAGCCGCAGCCAACCGCCCGCGGCGAGCAGGCTCAGCCGCTGCGGCTGCGCGGCATGATCGCCGCCGGACGCCGTACCACCGGCGAAGGCCGCCGAGCGGGCGGGCCGCAGAAAGCCCAGCGACTGGGCGGCGTGCGCGGCGCGCAGCGGAAGGTGGGTGTCACCCAGGGTCCGCGACCAGATCTCGCGGCCGATGCGGTCGCGGGCGGCGCGGGTGCGGTGCTGCGGCGGCAGCTGCGCATCGCGGGCACGGAATTCGGCGACCGCCCCGGCCACCGCACGCAGTACGGCCTCCGGCTCGGGCAGGCCCGGCACTTGCCGCCAGCCGCCGCGCGGCGGCAGCAGCCCGGCCCACGGCGGACCGGTGACGGACGCGGGCACGCTCAGCACACCCTCCGCCGACGCCTCGACGCCTTCGAGGAGTTCACCGGCCGAGACGGTGACGTCCAGGACGACGTCCTCGTCGGCGAGCCGTGCCGTACGGATCGCCAGCACCTCGAACGACGGCGGGCGGCCGAAGACGGCGAGCACGCCGCCGGCGGCCTGGAGGCGTGCCGCGGCTGCCCGGTCGTAATGGATCAGCCGGGCCAGGAAGGCGGCGAGATCCGCCGCCTCCCCGGCATCGGCCAGACGCAGCGCCGTCATACGGCGACGGCTCCCTCCTGGTGCGAGGCGTCGTCCAGGAACTCCTTGAGGATCGCCTTCTCCTCCGCGGTGATGCGGCGGGGGCGCTCCCGCTCGAAGTCGAACGGAACGACCACGGTCGAGGCACGCAGATACGTCGTGTCCTCGTCCTTGACCTCGTAGGCGATCGTCATCGACGCGGCACTGATCTTCGTCACCCACAGCTCGATGGACACCGGGGAGTGCCGGTGCACCAGCTGCCGCAGATAGTCGATCTCGTGCCGGGCGACCACCGATCCGCCCGTGAACGACGGGCTGCCGTCCCCCGGCGCCAGATGGCGCATGAAGTCGATCCGCGCCTCTTCGAGGTAGCGGACGAACACCGCGTTGTTGACATGGCCGAAGGCGTCCATGTCCGACCAGCGCAGGGGGCAGGAGTAGAGATGTCGCACGACGGTCAGCCCCGGGTGAGCTTCTTGTACGTGGCACGGTGCGGGCGGGCCGCGTCCGCGCCGAGGCGCTCGATCTTGTTCTTCTCGTAGGACTCGAAGTTGCCCTCGAACCAGAACCACTTGGACTCGCCCTCGTACGCCAGGATGTGCGTGGCGACGCGGTCGAGGAACCAGCGGTCGTGGGAGACGACCACGGCGCAGCCGGGGAAGTCCAGCAGCGCGTTCTCCAGCGAGGACAGGGTCTCGACGTCGAGGTCGTTGGTCGGCTCGTCCAGGAGGAGGAGGTTGCCGCCCTGCTTGAGGGTGAGCGCCAGGTTGAGGCGGTTGCGCTCACCACCGGAGAGCACACCGGCCGGCTTCTGCTGGTCGGGGCCCTTGAAGCCGAACGCGGAGACATACGCCCGCGAGGGCATCTCGACCTGGCCGACGTTGATGTAGTCCAGCTCGTCGGAGACCACGGCCCACAGGGTCTTCTTGGGGTCGATGTTCTCGCGGCTCTGGTCGACGTAGGAGATCTTGACGGTCTCGCCGACCTTGATGTCGCCGGAGTCCGGGGTCTCCAGGCCCTGGAGCATCTTGAACAGCGTCGTCTTGCCGGCGCCGTTCGGGCCGATCACGCCGACGATGCCGTTACGGGGCAGGGTGAAGCTCAGGTCGTCGATCAGGACCTTCTCGCCGAAGGCCTTGTTGAGCTTCTCGACCTCGACGACGACATTGCCCAGGCGCGGGCCCGGCGGGATCTGGATCTCCTCGAAGTCCAGCTTCCGCATCTTGTCGGCCTCGGCGGCCATCTCCTCGTAACGCGCCAGACGGGCCTTGGACTTGGCCTGCCGCCCCTTGGCGTTGGAGCGCACCCACTCCAGCTCTTCCTTGAGGCGCTTGGCGCGCTTGGCGTCCTTCTGCCCCTCGACCTTCAGACGGGTCGCCTTGGTGTCGAGGTAGGTGGAGTAGTTGCCCGGGTAGGGGTGCGCGCGGCCGCGGTCGAGCTCGAGGATCCACTCGGCGACGTTGTCGAGGAAGTACCGGTCGTGGGTGACGGCGACGACGGTGCCGGGGTACTTCGCCAGGTGCTGCTCCAGCCACTGCACGGACTCGGCGTCCAGGTGGTTGGTGGGCTCGTCCAGGAGCAGCAGGTCGGGGGCCTCCAGCAGCAGCTTGCACAGCGCGACGCGGCGGCGCTCACCACCGGAGAGGGTGGTGACCGGCCAGTCGCCGGGCGGGCAGCCCAGCGCGTCCATGGCCTGCTCGAGCTGGGTGTCCAGGTCCCACGCGTTGGCGTGGTCGAGGTCCTCCTGGAGCTTGCCCATCTCCTCCATCAGCGCGTCGGAGTAGTCGGTCGCCATCAGCTCGGCGACCTCGTTGAAGCGGTGGAGCTTGCCCATGATCTCGGCGGCGCCGTCCTGCACGTTCTGCAGCACCGTCTTGGACTCGTCCAGCGGGGGCTCCTGGAGGAGCATGCCGACCGTGTAGCCCGGGGAGAGGAAGGCGTCACCGTTCGACGGCTGCTCGAGACCGGCCATGATCTTCAGCACCGTGGACTTACCGGCGCCGTTGGGACCCACGACACCGATCTTCGCGCCCGGCAGGAAGCTCAGCGTCACGTCATCGAGGATGACCTTGTCGCCGTGCGCCTTGCGCGTCTTGCGCATCGTGTAGATGTACTCAGCCAAGAGAAACCGTCCGGCAGGTTTGGATCTTCGGGATCGATCAGGTCTGTTTGCAGGTCCGCCGACTGGGCCATGATGCGGCGTGGCCGCGCGAGGGCAGATACATCCATCTTGCCGTACGGCCGTGCCCGGAAGGAAACGCGTATGCCCGCGGCCCCGGAGCGCGGACTGCGCTCCGGGGCCGCGGGGTGACCGTCCGGCTACTGCCGGTGTCAAAGGGCCTTCGCTTTGCCAGTGGGGCTGCTAGTGGGCCTTCTTCTTACGGAGGAAGAACACCGCGCCGCCGCCGACCAAGACCAGGACGACCGCGATACCGGCGATCACCGGGGTGGCGCTGCTGGAACCGGTCTCGGCCAGGTCGGTGCCGTGACCGCCGGTGGTGCCGCCCGTGGCGGGGCTGGGCTTCGGGGCGGGGGTGCTGCCGCCGTTGCCGGCGGTCTTGCAGTCCAGAACGCCGGAGAAGGTCTTCTTGAAGCCGCCCTCCCCCTTGACCGTGATCTCGTAGGGCTGGTCCTCGGCCACCGGTACGGTCACCGTCCGCGACTTCCCGGGCGCGATCTCGTAGTTCTTGCCGGCGAGCTGGAAGCGGAAGGCCTGATCGCCCTTGTTGCTGGCCGTGACGTCGACGCCGCCCTTGGCGCAGTTCTTGTCGGCGGTGACCGCCGGGATGGCGCCCTGCTTCTTCCAGGAGACGGTGGCGGCCGCGGAGACCGTTGACTCGCTGGAGCCCGCCAGGATCTGCGTCTGACTCTTGGCGTGCTCGCCGATGCCGGTGAAGGCGCGGCCGACCGGGACCTTGGTGGCGGCCTGGGCGGTCAGCGAGGTGCTGCCGTCGGCGGCGCCCTTGGGTACGTCGAAGAACAGCTGGGTGCCGTCGGTGGCGCTGGTGACGGGCTTGCCGTCCTTGCCGACGACCTTGACGCCGGAGGGCAGTCCGGCGGCCGGGGCGACGGCGACGCTGTCGGCGTTGGTGTGCACGGTGACCGGGCCGAGCCTGCCGCCGGACTTGCCGGAGACGGCCGGCGGGTCCAGCGTCAGCGACGCCTTGGGCTCGGCGAGGTTCTGGGCGCTCTTCTCCAGGTAGTCGGCGAGCTTCTCGGCCGCCGGGTCGACCGCGTCCACCTTGACGTGGTCGGAGAAGCGCCAGATCGCGACCTGGGTGCCGGCCGCGGCGGTGTTCTCGGTGAGGTTGCCTGCGTGGGCCTTGCTCGCGAGCGCGGCGAGGTCATTGACCTGCGGGTACGAATTCTGGAGGATCCAGCGGATCTTGCCCGCGTCCGCGTTGTTGTGCAGCGACGAGGCGCTCCAGGGCACCTCCTGGTACTTCGCCTGCTGCTGGGTGGGGTTGTGGATGTCGATGCAGTACGTCTGCAACGCCCCGCCGTTGTCGACCGACATCTCGAAGAGTCCCGCACCGACGCGCTGGTCCTGCCCGTCGGAGTGCACGATCGCCTGGTCGAAGGTCTTCAGACCGCCGAGCGTCGCAGTGGCGCCGCCCTGCGCGGGGGGCGTGTCGTCCGCCGCAGCGGTCCCCGCGGTGGCTATCGCACCCGCCGCGATCAGGCCGGAGGCCACGACCGCAGCGGCAAGACGGGCTGCGCCCCGCCTTTTCATCGCAAGCATGAATTTCCCCTCTGGGCGAGGCTGTCGGTGGGGAGGGTGCCTCGCCGGAAAGTTCCCGAAGGATTCCTCGCACCCCGCAGGACTCAACAACAGCCGAAGTGGTCAGCCCCCGTGAGTACCCGTCGGATCTTATGGAGCGGGCGCATCACGGTCCCCAGGAATGTCACCCCATAAGCGATCCGAATCGCAATCGTTATCGACTCCAGGCATCTCGTGCTGATGGTATCGACAAATTGCCTGGACACATCGGGGCAATAAGGGCAAGAAGGCGTCACTTTCTCCTCACACCTCGTCCTTGCGCCTTGTCCTCACTCCTCCTCGTGACGCCTCCCGTGACGCTTCCTCAGCCGGACTGCTCCTGAACCGGATCGGGCACGTCGGAGGCCGGCCCGGCACCCGGCAACGCCCCGTCCGACGTCTCTGAGGGCGGCGGCCCCGACTGCGGTGGCAGCGGTTCCGTACGCGGCCGGGTGACGCGGCGGAAGGCGGCGGTACCGCGGGCGAGGTCATGGCCGATCGCGACGGCGTCGACCTCCGCCGAGAACCACCGCTGCCCGCCCCGCTCGGGCGGCTGCTCCCCTTCGCGTACGCGCAATCGGCCCTGCACCACCAGCGGTTCGCCCACCGCCACGGACGCCGCGACATTGTCCGCGAGACCGCGCCAGGAGCGCACCGTGTAGAAACTCGTCTCGCCGTCCGCCCAGCATTCCCGCGTCCGGTCGTAGCGCCGCACCCGCGTCGCCAGCCGGAACCGCGCCACCGGCACCCCCGCCGCCGTCAGCCGGTGCTCCACCGCCGTCGCGGCATTGCCCACCAGCGTCACCATCGTGTCGTTCATCCGGTCCTCCCCCGTCGGCATCCGCGGCCGTCCCGCGTGCGTGGATCCCATGCTGCACGGATTCCGCACACGCCGCGGCGGGCTGTGGACAACGACCCTGCTGTGGACAACTCGGCCACCCGGGAGGGCGATCAGCGGCCCGGAAGAAGCACCTACCGTCCGAGGGTTCCGCCCAACACCCCCGGCGCCGCTACACCCCCGACGCCACCGCGTACTGCTCGCGCACCTCGCGATAGCGCAACAGCTCGGCCGCGACCGGCTCCAGCACCCGGGCCCGGCCGCAGCCCGCCGCCGCATGGCGCAGCCGGCGCTCGGCCTCCTGCCCGTACCGCCGCGCCGGACCCCGTGCGGCGACCCGGCACAGCCACGCCAGCGAGGGGCCGCCCACCGACCCGATGACCGCGGGCAGCAACGCGGCGACCCACGCCGCCGGTTCGACGACGCCGACGGCGATGCCCACCAGCGACAGCACCCCGACGACCTGGAGGACGAGCAGCAGCCCCTGCAACGAGGCGGCCACCTTCCACCACCGCGGCCGCCCGGCCGGACCGCCGCTCAGGGCCTCCTCCGCCTCGGCCGACACCTTGTCCAGCGCCTCCGGCAGCCCCGTCGCGCCCCGGCTCGCCGCCTCGCGCACGGCCTGCGCCCAGGGCGTCGGCAGCCCCCGCGCGGCCTCCGCCGCCACCGCCCGTACTGCCTGCTCCACCACCGGCCGCGCCGCCGCCCGGCCGTCGCCCGGCGTGGGCCGCGCCCCGGCGGTGCCCGAGGGCCGCTGCCGGCTCTGCCGGACCACCGACCGCTGCGCGGCCGTGTGCGCCCGCCCGCTCTCCGGCACCCGCCGCCGCCTGCGCAGCCGGGACCACGGCGAGCCGCAGGCCCGCTCCGCATGCCGCAGCCAGTCGCGTTCCACCGCGCGCCCGTTGGCGACCGCGCCCACCGCGTCCGCCAGCCGGTCCTCGAACTCCGCACGGGCCCGTTCCGTCAGCACCACCCGGCTCTGCGCGACATACTCCGACCGCAGCCGCTCGGCCGTCGCATCCACATCCGCTGCCAGCCGCCGGTCCGCCGCGCCTCGTTCGGCGACGAACTGGCCCAGCGCATCGCGCAGTTCGCTCACCCCCTCGCCGGTGGCGGCGGACAGTGCCAGCACCGCGGCACCGGGTTCGCCGTGCTCGCCGAGCGCCAGCCCGTCCTCGTCCAGCAGCCGGCGCAGATCGTCCACCACCTGGTCGGCGGCGTCCCCGGGGAGCCGGTCCACCTGGTTGAGGACGACGAACATCACCTCGGCATAACCCGCCAGCGGCCGCAGATAGCGTTCGTGCAGGACGGCGTCCGCGTACTTCTCCGGGTCCACCACCCAGATCACCGCGTCCACCAGGGTCAGCATCCGGTCCACCTGGGCCCGGTTGGCGGTGTCCGCGGAGTCGTGGTCGGGCAGGTCGAGCAGGATCAGCCCGGTCAGTCCGGGGGTGTGGTCCGGTGCCAGATGCCGTCGCCGGGGCGGCACGCCCAGGCGGTCCAGCAGCCCGTCGGCGCCTGGTCCGCCCGGCCAGACGCATCCCTCCGGCTCCGAGGTGGTCGGCCGCCGCGCCCCGACCTGGGAACGCTCCGCCCCCACCAGCGCGTTGAACAACGACGACTTCCCGCTGCCGGTGGCCCCGGCGAGAGCGACCACGGTGTACTCCCCGGAGAGCCGGCAGCGCTCTCCCGCCGTGTCCAGCAGCCGCCCCGCCTCGGCCAGTGTGTCCCCGTCGAGCCGGGTCCGGGAGAGCGCGATCAGCTCCCGCAGGGCGTCCAGCCGGGCCCGCAACTCGGCCGTCCGCACGCCCCGGGCCCGGTCCCGCTCGTAGGCCCGCCCCTGCACGCCGCCCGCCCCGGTGTCCGCCACGACATCCAGGGCGCGGACGAGTTCGCGGTCCGCGCGGGCGGCCGTGCGCCCGGTGGTGCGCACGGGTTCCACTGTCGGCGGCGGTTCGTCGTCGGGCGCGGCGGAGGAGCCGTCCCGCGGGCCCGGCGGGCGCACCGCAGGCCGGACGCCGCCCCGGACCCGGCGCGCGATCAGCCCGTCGTCCCAGGCCCCGGCGCGCCCCGCGGCGCACCCTTCGGCGCCCTCCGGCGTCCCCGCATCCCCCGAGCTCTCCGCCTCCTCCGGGCTCCCCGCCTCCCGGCAACTCGGCGGCTCCTCCGCCATGTCCCAGTCCGCCGCGGCCCTGTCCACCTCGTCCATCTCCGCCCCGTCCGCACCGGACGCCGCCTCGGAACCCCTCACCCCGACACCACCCTCTCCGCCTCCCGCATCGGCTCCATCTCCCGTTGCCTCTCCCGTTGCGTCTCCCTCTGGAGCACCGACAGCGCGGCGATCAGCTCGGCCTGCTGCTCGGGCGGTACGGCCAGCCGGTCCAGAGGGGCCAGCCGCCGCTCGCGTTCGCCGTCCAGGGCGCGCGCCAGATACGTCGCCAGCAGCCGGCTGCCCCGGTCGCACAGCCGCAGTGCGGCCTGGGCGCCCAGCAGTTCGGCGAGGTTCTCCCCGGCCGTACGGGCTCGCCGGCCGCCCAGCAGCGCCGCGGCCAGCAGGGCCGCCGACTCCTCCGGCGACGCCGATGCCGCCCGCTCGCCCCCGGGGCCACCGCGCGCCTCGCCCCGTTCCTCCTCGGCCAGTTCCTCCAGACAGCGCCGCCAGCGCCGCACCGTCACACCGATCCGGTCCGCCGCTCCCTCGGCGGCCGCGGCCGCCGGCTCCGCGAGGTCCGCCGCCGCCGGATCGCGCCGCCAGGTCTCCGCGGCCCGCTCGTCCGCCTCCTCGACGGCGCAGGTCAGCAGCGAGGTCAAGCCCTGCGTCAGTGCGTCCAGCAGCTCCTCCGGCCGTCCGCCGGACCCGTGTCCGTGCCAGTGCGCCCGGGCGTCCCCGGCCAGCACCTCACCGGACGCGACCTCCTGCCGTACCCGCTCCGCGGCCCCCTCGTACGCCTCCTCGACCCGGCCGGCCAGCCGCAGCGCCGCGGCGTGCTGGGCGGCGGCCGCACCGGCCAGCGCGGGCAGCCGGCTGCGCAGCGAGGCGATCACCCCGGAGGCCGTGCGGTCGGCCGCCGCGCGGCGGGCGACCGGGTCCTGGGCGTGCCGCTCGAGCCAGTCGCGCAGCGCGGCGACCGCCGTGGCCGGCAGCAACCCGCTGCCGCCGCCCGCCGATTCGGGCAGCTCGGGAATCGTGAACCGGGGCACATGCCCGAGCCCCGCATGGTGCAGCATCTCGGCATACCGGGCGGAGATGTCGGTGACGATCTGATGCGGCACCCGGTCGAGCACGGTCACCAGCGTGACGTCGTACTCCTTGGCCGTACGCAGCAGATGCCAGGGCACCGCGTCCGCGTAGCGGGCCGCCGTGGTCACCAGCACCCAGACATCGGCCGCGCAGATCAGCTCGGCGGCCAGCTCCCGGTTACCGGCCACCAGCGAGTCGATGTCCGGGGCGTCCAGCAGCGCCAGCCCACTGGGCAGCGCCGGATCCGTCTCGATCCGCACGGTGGGCATCGCCTGCTCGCTCCCGTACGGGCCGCCGGCCTCCTCCTCGTAGTCGTACTCCGCCTCCCCCGGGGCCCGGCGGTCGGCTCCGGCGCCCTCGCCGTGGCCGCCGCCGTCGTCCTGCTCGGGCACCCACACCCGGGTCAGCTGCGGCAGCACCCGCTGCCCGGCGAACCAGCGCTCGTCGTCGGGATGGCAGACCAGCACCGGGGTACGCGTCGTCGGCCGCAGCACCCCCGCCTCCGACACCCGCCGCCCCACCAGCGAATTGACCAGGGTGGACTTGCCCGCCCCGGTGGAGCCGCCGATCACGGCGAGCAGCGGGGCCTGCGGAGACCGCAGTCGGGGAATCACATAGTCGTCGAGCTGGGCGAGCAGCTCGGACCGGTTGCGCCGGGCCCGGGCCGCGCCCCGTAGCGGCAGCGGGAAGCATGCGGCGTCGACGCGATCGCGCAGTACGGACAGCGCTTCGAGGAGCCGGGGTCGTACATCCAAGGTCGCCACATGTGCAGAATGCCCAATTTCGTTGGGTTTTTGAAGCGTATGACCCCGTGTGCGCGCCGCAGAATCACCATAGAACGGGACAAGTGACCCATGAGACGATCGGGACAACTGAGATACAGGCATAACGAGTGCACAACACCCGCCCCGCGAGACACCAAAAACCGTGCAGGATTCGTACCTGCCTGCGATTATCGGGATCGCTTCACCGAACCTCCACAACGTGCCACGGAGGTGAAGCAACCGGTACGAGGTAGCCGGACCCCTATCCTTGTCCGCGGTCCGTGATCCACGTCCACCACCTGGCCCCCGTAGCTCAGTGGATAGAGCAGGCGCCTTCTAAGCGCTTGGCCGCAGGTTCGAGTCCTGCCGGGGGCGCTCTCGCAGGCCCTCCCACGGGAGGGCCTTTTTGCGTCCTTCGGGTTTACCGAATTCAGGTGTGCGGAGTTCGGGATTCGCGGACTACTCGACGAGCGCACCGCAACGGCAACTCGCCCACCGGCCTTGCCCCTCCGTACCGGACCCGCACGCCGACGGCACCGGCCGACCCCCTTCACCCCGCCCGAACTCGGCCGAGGAATACGGCAAGTCGGGGGGGCGCTGCGCACCCACCGGATCCACCGGGCGAACGACGACGCCCCAAACCCCCCGAATCCACCGGACACGGGACGGCCAGCAGTGTGGAAGCCCCCAGATGACTACTGCTAGTGTGCGCCCAGTCACAGCAGGCAATCAGGCCTCTATGTACAGGCAATGAAGGACCGAGGGTTCCATGAGCAAGTTTCGACAGGTCGTGATCGTCGCCGCAGCGGCCGGCAGTCTGTCCGCCATCGGTGCCGGCGCCGGCACCGCCTACGCCGACGGCAATTCCGGCCACCACGGGAAGGGCCTCTTCCGCCCGTACCAGGAGTGCAGCCCGCAGACGTTCGCCGACACCAACCTCCCGTTCGGCGTGCTCAACGTCCCCAACACATTCGGCACCAACTGTGCCCAGTTCAACCACGCCTTCAGCAAGTAGGACCGGCGCGACGGCCGCGCGATGCGCGCCGCGGGCCCTTCGGGAGCCACCCCCCGAAGGGCCCGTTCGCATGTCGCGCGACCACGGGACGGGGTTCGTTCAATCTGGGACAAATACCTCGCCATTAGTCATACGTCACTAAATCCGGCGCGTCGCTCCGCGGTTGCGGTTATTTCGTATTAGCTTGCCGTAACTGTACGCAGTCGCTCAATGACTGATCGCAACCGCTCAAACTACCGGAGATGACCATGCACAAGCTTCGCAAGGCTGCCGTCGTGGCCGCCGTCCTCGGCAGCGTCGGCTTCCTCGGCGCCGGCACCGCCCACGCGGGCGGCCAGGGCAACCAGTTCGACATCAAGCAGGGCTCGCACTGCCGCTCGCACGACCTGAACGTCGACGTCCTCGGCGAGGTCGGCGTCCTCAACGGCCTGCTGGGCAACGCCCTGAACGGCGAGGGCAACTCGGGCGGCCAGGCCACGCCGATCGGTTCGAGCATGGGCTGCAACAACAGCGCCCTCGACGGCGGCGGCAAGTAACGGGAAAGGGGTCCCGGTGCCTCGGCCGTGAGCCGGGCACCGGGACCCCTTCTCGGCTTTCTCCAGAGCCCGGGCGCACACCGTTCCACGGTGCATCGCGTCCGGGCATCGATCACAAAGGAACAAAACACACACATGTTCAGTCGGAAGAAGCTCGCAGCCGTCTCGGCTCTCCTCGGCGGCCTCGCCGTGACCTGCACCGGCGCCACCCAGGCGTATGCCGGAGGGTCCGCAGGCACCTGCTCCCGCGACATTCAGGGCAACATGTCCTGCATGCAGAGAGGCGACGAGGGCAGATACGTCGTCCACCAGACGCAGAACTGCCAGGGGACGAAACCGCTGGAGTGGCCCGCGCCCGGCCTACTGAACAAGGGGAGCACCCAGGTCGGCCCCGCCGTCTCCTGCTCCAACTCGGCACCGTCAGCCCCGCCCCAGGTCTTCGAGGCGCCCCAAATCCTCGGGTGACGCGCTCCGGACGCTGCGATTCGAGCCTTCGGCGGGGCCGAGTCCCGGACCGCGCCCGCCGACGTGCCACGACGGGCGCCGCGCGGACCGCACCACCCGCCGCCCCCCAGTTCCACTGGAGGGCCGAGGCTCACTGAACACCCCACGAACGGTGAATGGCCGGACCGGGTAGCTCCCGGTCCGGCCATTCACCGTCTGCGTCCATGCACCGTTTACCTGCCGCACGAGCGCGGCAGGGGGCCTCAGAGGCGCGCAAGCGCCCCGGCGGCAGGAATGCCTGATGCCTCATCAGCCAAAGCCCGCACGGCGGTGCCCAGCGTCTCGACGGGGTTGCAGTACGGCAGCCCCGTCAGGCGCTGCCCCGTACAGAACCTGGTGATCAGGTCGCAGAACTCCGCCATCCGCTCCACCGGAGCCAGATGGTCGGCCTCCTTGATGGTCGTGAAGGACGCGGCGGGCAGCGCGGCAGCCACCTCGCGGCCCATGGCCGGAGTGCAGAGCGTGTCGTATTCGCCGGTGACCACCATCGACGGCACGGCGGCCACCGGCACGGGCCGGTACCACTCATGCCCCATCAGCCGCGTGTTGTGCTCCACCGACATCCTGATCTCGTCGTCCGACTGCCCCATGAACTGCGCATACAGCAGCCGGGAGACGACCTCGTGCCTGCGGACCGGGCCGGTGCCCGGTGGCGACATGAACCGCTGGACCAGCTCGGTGGCGATCCGCGCCCGGTCGCCGCGCTCCAGCATGCGCTTCCAGCGCGGTACGGCCTCGGCGTAGTCATCGGGAATGACGTTGGTCATGCCGACCAGGCCGAGGCGCGCCAGAAAGCCGGGGTACTGCTGGGCGAAGCGCAGGGCGACGGCCCCACCGAAGCAGGATCCGATGAGGTTGACCTCGGGCATGTCCAGTTCCGTCAGCATGTGCTGAACGGCCGCGGCGAGGAAGTCCAGTCCGTAGGAGGCGGGCAGGAAATCCGCCTCCCCGTATCCCGGGAGGTCCACCGTGACCATCGTGCTCCAGGAGGTCAGCCACTTCTCGTGCCGCCGCCATGCATGACGGTTCTGCGCGGAACCACCCAGCATCACCAACGGCACGGTCTGCGAGGAGTCCTGATGGAGGATCCGGCAGTGATACGTGAAGCCTTCGAAGGCGAGCACCCGCTCCTCCACCCGGACTTCTTCCGGCGGCCTCGGAACGGACGCCGCCGCGGGTGAGTCCTGCGCGACGCCGATGTCAGAGCGCATAGTGCCCCCGGAATGAAGGGAAGGATGGCGGAATGTCCATGATTGCACCATTACTCCGCATTCTGCCTACGGGGCCTTCGGCAGGCGTGTCGGTGGCTGGATACGGGGCTGGATACCGGACTCCGAGGGGCCCGCGGCTCGTCGGCCGACCGGATGACCGAGGCGCGGGCAACAGGCATCGACTCCCCTGACCCACCTGCCGGTTCGGCACCCTCCCCGGCCGTCCGCCGGGCCCGTTCGAGGACCCGAAGAAGGCAACGAAAAGGCCCCGGCTCCAGGCCAGTGGCTCGGAGCCGGGGCGCCTTCCCGCTGTCTCGCCGCGTGATGCGCGAGCTACGCGACGGCCGGCGCTCAGCCCGCCCTGTTGTTGCAGCCCATGTCCGCACCGAGGTGCGTGGGCTGCGCACCCGGGCTGCCCTCGCCGTTCAGCGCGTTGCCCAGCGTGCCGTTGAGGGCCCCGACGCTGCCGAGGATGTCCACGTTCATGTCGTGCGTCCGGCACTCGACACCCTGATCGAGGGTGCCGCCGTCATGGGCACCCTCCTCACCGTGAGCAAAGGCGGTACCGGCGCCGATGGCGGCGACGCTGCCGAGGAGGGCGCCCACGAAGGCGGCCTTCTGAAGCTTGCGCATGTCTTCTCCGTTGAATCGAGCGATGCGATCTGCGGCAGATCGACTTCTTGTAGTGACGAGCAGTGAGCAATGACCGACGGAATGCCCCGCACCGCCCCGGTTTCGGGCGACGCCCCGAACCGGTGGCGATCAGTCCGAACGGGATGTTGGCCTGGACCGCGGACCGCGCTCCCCGTACGGACCGCAGGGGAGGCGCCGACCCCGCGGGAAGACTTGCGGGAACCGGGCCTTATGACGGGCCCACAGACGCGGCTCGCGCCGACTCCGTCGGGCGTTGAGTGGCGACCGAGCGGCCCCGCCGGCGCAGTCGCTGCGCTCCAAAGGCGGGGCCACACCTGGCCGTTCGGGACGTGATCAGGAAACGTGCGGCAGGTCGACCTGTCCCACCGGAGACGCCATGAGACGCCCGACCCCCAGCTGGGAGAACGGCGGGACGGCCGGGGCGACCGTCGGGTCGACCAGCGGGTTCACCGCGGGGTTGAACTGCGGGTTGACCTGCGGCCCGACCTGCGGAACGGTCTGCGGCTGGACGACCTGCGGCACGACCACCTGCGGGGCGACCTCCGGCTTGACCGTCGGGGCCGCCTGCGGCGCCACCTGCGGGGTGACCGGCGGGGCCGACTGCTGCGGGGCAGCGCTCTGTTGCGGGGCGGCGGCCTCCTGCTGCGGAGAGGACTGCGAGCTGGAAGCGTGCGCGGCGCCCTCCGAAGCGGCCCATGCGGTCACCCGCTGGCCATCCCCGTGCGAGCCATCCCCCTGCGGCGCCGCCGCCTGAGGAGCGGGCTGCTGCGGGGCGGGGGCCGGAGCCGGAGCCGGCGGAGCCGCCTGCGGGGCGGGCTGCTGCGGCGCCGGGGCGGGGGCGGGGGCCGGAGCGGGCGCCGGAGCCGGGGCCGGGGCGACCGCCTGCTGCGGGGCGGGGGCCGGCGCAGGGGCCGGAGCGGGAGCGGGGGCCGGCGCGGGGGCTGGGGCAGGAGCCGGAGCCGCTTGGGGGGCGACCGGCTGCGGAGCGGCGTAGGAAGCAGGGGCGGGGGCCGGAGCCGGGGCCGGAGCGGGAGCGGGGGCCGGCGCGGGGGCCGGAGCCGGGGCCGGGGCCGGAGCGGGAGCCGGAGCCGCCTGGGGAGCGGCCTGCTGCGGAGCGGCGTAGGGAGCGGGAGCGGCCGCCTGCGGAGCGGGAGCCGGAGCGGCGGCGGCCCCGTTGTATCCGGGAGAATCGGCATGACTTACGCCGGCACCGATAGCGGACAGACCCCCCGCCGCCGCGACGACGAGCATGGCCTGGTGAAGCTTGCGCATGGAACCCTCGGCCCTTCATTACCTGTGCATGGAAATCTGATTACTTATTGCTGTCTTGTGCGCGCTATCAGTGGTAATCCTGGGGTTTCACACCCTGCGCACCCCCGTGCCGAGCCACGGTCTGAACCTCCCGCACGAACGCGACAACACCCGCCGCACTGCTCTCCAACACCCCTCGAAGCCGACGGCGGCTCCCATCGCCTCTCCTCTGATTCGCGTCGGACAACATTGCCGGCGGGGTCACCACACACCACCCCCCGACTACCGAGGAGGAGCAATTTCCGGCGGCGGCCCACGGGCCCATTCGCTGTTCTCTCCCAGCGGGCAACGAGATTTCCCCCGACCCGGTCACGGGAGTCGGAGCGCCGTCACCCATTTGCCGACGTCCGGATTATCGGGCTACCGACCACCGCGCGCGGATCGAACTCCCCATCGCCACAAGCCCTTTCCTCGTGACGCCGAGGCGCGACCGAGGGCCGAGCGCGCAATTCTCCATATGATCCGATCCATTCCGCATGACATGGGTTCGCCGACCGCGGCCGACGAACGCGCCATGGCGTGGCGGCCGGTTTGGAACTCGTCCGGAACAACAACCCGAACCTGATTCATCGTCAGGTATGGCGAGGCGGTGAGAAATCCAGCAGTTGGGGCTGCCCGATGCACGGCCGACTGTTCGTCCTCGTGCGATCAGGTGACGGCCTGGCGTGGGCATCGGAGGCTGCCACGCACGGGTGCAAGGGTGGCCGTGCAAGCAGCATTGCCCATCGACACAAAGTGAAGCAGGAGCCGCTATGCGCCGTGCACTCGCCGCCCTTGTGGGAGCCTTCGCTCTCGCCGGGACGCTCTCCCTCCCCGCCCATGCCGACCCTCCGGGCGTCAGTCCGAACGGCCCGGCACTCATCGGCGTCCCCCTGAAGCTCTCCTCCGACGTCGGTCCGCTGCACATCGGCCAGTGGCCGCCGATCGATCTTCCGCACTGACGCGTCATCGCGGTCGGCTCACCGGCCGCGGTAGCTGTGCCAGCTACGCGAACTGAGCCGCCGACAAAGCGATCTGCCGCCGCCCTTCCGCACGTTCCGCCGACCGCAGAAGCCACACACGCCGCGCCAATGCCTTCGCGGCAGTTTAGTTACGGCGCCAGAACGGTCTGCCATGGACAGGCTGGATGGCCTGCCGCGGGAGGGCGGCCCCGCATCCGCTCCGGAATGCACCGGAATACCGTCACAGTTCACGGCGCTTGCACACCCTTTCCTGGAACCGATCAGCATCAAGGGAAAGCAGTTCTCCCTATATTCTGAATATGTGTCTCTGCTCAGCCAATTGGCCGCATGTGCCAGGCTGAAAGAGTGATCGAAATGCCGGATTCGTGGCTTGCTCGCCCCGGACTCGTTGAGTCCTGTGCGGTCCGCGGTCGTGACCGCACTGCCACGAAGGAGAAACGTGATCACTAAGGTCATCGCCGCTTCGGCTGCCGCCGGCGGCCTGCTGCTCGCGAGCGCGGGCACGACCGTCGCCGACAGCGGCGCCAAGGGGGCCGCCATCGGCTCTCCGGGCGTCGTGTCCGGCAATGTGCTCCAGGTACCCGTCCACATCCCGATCAATGTCTGCGGCAACACGGTCGGGCTGGTCGGAGCGCTCAACGCAGCCTTCCACAACACCTGCGTCAATGTCAGCGGCCACCACCACGGTCACGGTGGGAGCGGCGCCCAAGCCAGAGGTGTGGCCGCGCACTCCCCCGGCGTCCTGTCCGGGAACCTTGTACAGCTTCCGGTGGACATCCCGGTGAACGCGTGCGGCAACTCGGGGGATGTGCTCGGCATTCTCAACCCCGCCTTCGGTAACCGCTGCGCCAACGTCGAAGGGCATGGCCACCGGCACCACCACAAGCAGAGCGGCCATCACACGCCGCCGCAGCACCACAAGCCGTCCGAGCACCACAAGCCGTCGGAGCACCACCGTCAGCATGTGACTCGGGGCCACCACCAGATGGCGCCTCCGATCACCACGCCCGCTGTCGGACACCACCGCCACGGAGTTCCCGCGCTCCCGCAGCTGGCAAAGACCGGTGCGGAAGAAAGGATTGCCCTGGGGATTCCGGTCAGTGCCGCGCTGGTCATCAGCGGCGTCCTGCTGTACCGCCGGGGCCGTCGGGCCGCCGCCCGCGACTAGAGCGGAGCCAGCGACAGCCGACCGTGGCTGTCGCCCCGTCATATCTGAGTGTGGGGCCCGGATTCCGCCGGGCCCCACACTCATGCATCCGCTCGGTCCATCTCGGGCCAGCAGCCCCGACCGTGACGGTTCGACGGCGGCACCGTGGATCCGCCCAACCCCAACTGCCCCTCTGCCGACGCCACCTGGCAAATACCGATGGTGGATCGCCGAGGTGTCTACGGTGTGCCGCGGGCCTCCCTGAAGCGACTCGGCCCCAGCCGCACCCGACTGCTCCCGCACAGGCGAGCCCACCAACACCCCAAATGATTTACGACAGTCGGCAAATGGGTGACCCCGCCGCGGCTCCCGTGACCGGACCAGGGGAAATCTCGTTGCGCGCTGGGAGAGAGCAGTGAATTTGGGCCCGCCGGGTGCTACCGGGGAATTACTCCTCCCTGGCGCCGAGGGCGGCGCACGGCAACCGCTCGCGGCAATGTCGCCCAACACGCAACAGAGGAGAGGCGATGGGATGTCACCGTCGGCTTCGCGGCGCGTGGGAGGACAGCGCGGGGGATGCCGTCGCGGGTCTGCGGGAGGTTCCACCGGGCCCGGCACGGGGGTGCGCAGGGTGTGAAGCCCCAGGATTACCACCGGTAGAGCGCACAAGACTGCAATAAGTAATCAGATTTCCATGCACAGGTAATGAAGGGCCGAGGGTTCCATGCGCAAGCTTCACCAGATCGCGCTCGCCGTCGCAGCGGCCGGCGGTCTGACTGCCATCGGCGTCGGCGCGAGCTCTGCCGACGCTCCCGTCGCGTACAACAGCGCCGCCCCGCCGCCCGTTCCGCAGCAGGACACCCCCCAGACCGCCGCCTGGAGCGCTTCGCATGCGACGGCGCACTCCAGCGGCTCGCAGGGCGGTCCGCAGCAACAGGCCGCCCCGCAGCCCGTCGCGCCGCCGCAGGCCGCTCCGCAGGTCAATCCGCAAGTCAGCCCGCAGTTCAACCCGTCGCTCTCGCCGCATGTCGGCCCTGCGCCGGCCCCACAGGGAGGGCACGGAGGACCGGGCGGCCTTCTGGGGGAGCAGAGCAACCTCTTCCGCCCGTACCAGGAGTGCAGCCCGCAGACGCTGCTCGACGCCAACGTCCCGGTCGGCGTGCTCAACACCCCCGAGACGCACGGCTTCAGTTGCACCCAGGCCAACACCCAGGCCAACGCCTTCGCCTCAGCCAAGGGGTAAGGCCGCAGGGACAGTCACGCACCTTGCTCGCCGCGGGTCCTTCGGGGGTGATCCCCGAGGGACCCGTTCGCGTGCCGGGATGCTCGCCGACAGAGGTCCGTCCGTGAGGATCAATGGAATTCGGCGCGTCGCTTGGCTGCTTCAGCATATTTCGTATTACCCTCCAGTCACTGTACGAAGTCGATCTGTTACGGATCGCATCGGCTCAATCACGGAGATGACATGCGCAAGCTTCGTAAGGCTGCCGTCGTGGCAGTCGCCATCGGCAGCATCGGCTTCCTCGGCGCCGGTAGCGCCCACGCCGACGGCGGCGGAATGGGCGGCGGCATGGGCGGCGGCAAGTTCAATATCACCCAGGGCAGCAAGTGCAGATCGCACGACCTGAACGTGGACGTCCTCGGAGAGGTCGGAATCCTCAACGGCGTGCTGGGTAACGCACTCAACGGCGAAGGTGACGCCGGTTCGCAGTCCACGCGCATGGGCTCGAGCATGGGCTGCAACAACAGCGCTCTCGACGCGTAAGTAGCCGAAATGGGCCCCGGCACCCGAGCCACAGGCTCGGGGCCGGGGCCCATTGCCTTGCCCGGAACTTTCGCAAAGCGCACGGCGGCACGCACTCCACAGGGCGGGCGCGTACCGCCCTCCGGCCTTCGCTGTAGATGATTTGACGCCACGTCAGACGACGACGTCGACGGAAGCGCACAGCGATCGGCAAGTGGGCGCATGGACGCTATCGGCAGAACCGATGACGGCCGGGCGGCGGCGAGTTGACGCGGCGCCTCCGGACATTCGGACCATATTCTTTTCGCGGCGAATAGGGATCCCTATTCCGAAATCCCGTTTGATGGATTCGATTTCCCGCCCTGGGCATGTGCTGCCTTTGAGGCATGGATCTCGATTGCGCCCGATGCAGCTCTTCTGCCGTCCTGCGTAAGGGAGTTGAGGCGAAGCGCTTGCGCACGGCGCGACCTTGCTGACGCCTCGACTCACTCAAAATAAGATTTTCGGCGGACGCGTAATTCGGTGCATCGCCGAGTCGTTGAGGAAATTCGGCGCGTCGCCAAGAGCTCCAGGTTATTTCCTATTACCCTCCCGTAACTGTACGAAGTCGGTCTCAAACGGATCGCATCGGCACAATCTACCGGAGATGAAATGCGTAAGCTTCGCAAGGCTGCTGTAGTGGCCGCCCTCCTCGGCAGCGTCGGCTTCCTCGGTGCCAGCTCCGCCCACGCCGACGGAATGGGCGGCGGGATGGGCGGCGGCAAGTCGGGCGGCGCCTCGTTCGACATCCGCCAGACCACCCAGTGCAAGTCGCGCGACACGAACGTCGACATCCTCGGCGAGGTCGGTATCGCCAACGGTCTGGGCGGCAACCTGCTCAACGGCGAGGGGAATTCCGGGTCTCAGTCCACCAACATCGGCTCGAGCATGGGCTGCAACAACAGCGCCTTCAGCAAGTAAGCCGCAACCGCGCCCCGGTGCCCGAGCCGCAGGCCGGGCACCGGGGCCTTGCTGTGACTTCTGCGGCGTCCTGGGCGTGAGCGTTCGGCCGGAGTTCACGGCCGGGGTGCCGTCGGTACCGGGCTGCGTTCGGGCCGCATACGCCAGCGATGCCGCGCGGGGCCGCGCGGCATCGCTGTGTCGTACGAACGCGAGAGCATGGAAGCGGAAAGCGGGAGCGGAGGAGAGGAGCCTCGGTCCGGCCGTATGGTGCCGCGGCTCAGATGTCGATGTGGGGTGCCCGGAAGCCCTTGGGGAGCGGGGCCCTGTTGGTGCAGTCCATGGCGGGACCGACCCTGGTGGCCCCGTTGTCCAGCAGACCGAGTTCGGGCCATACCTCGCGCCGCTTGGAGGCCGTCGAGCAGTCCTTCTTCTGCTGGACGACGAAGTCGCCGTGCTTGGTGTGGATGGTCTGGCGGTTCTGAATGCAGGTGTCGGCGCCCAGAGCGGAGTGCTTGCAGTCGCCCTCGGGTCCTCCCGCGAACGCCTGGGTGGCGCCGGCGCCGGTCATGGCGAGGCCGCCCAGAAGAGCCGAGACGGCTGCGATCTTCTTCCGACTGAACATGTCTGCATTCCTTTGTGATCGATGCCCGGGCGGCATGGAGAGCGAGTCGGCCGACGCCCGGGCGCTGAAGGAGGCCGAAAAGCGGGTCCCGGTGCCCGTGCCAACGGCTCGGACACCGGGACCCCTTGCCATTACTTGCTGAGGGCGTAGTTGTTGCAGCCCATGCTCGAACCCTGGCGGGTCTCCTGCTTGCCCGGGTGGCCCTTGCCGTTCAGCGCGTTACCCAGCGCGCCGTTCAGGAGGCCGACCTGGCCGAGGATGTTGATGTTCAGGTCGTGCGACTTGCACTTGGTCTGCTGGCTGATGTCGACGTCCTTGCCCTTCCGGTGGTCCCCGTAGCTCTCCGGAGCGGGCTGGGGAGCCATGACCTGCGGGGCCGGCTGCGGCGCCGGCTGCGGAGCCATGACCTGGGGCTGGGGCGCGGGCTGGGGGGCCGGCTGCGGAGCATAGAACTGCGGGGCGGGCTGCGGCGCCGGCTGCGGGGCCATGGCCTGCGGGGCCTCGTGCGGCGCGTACGAGTTGCCGCCCGTCGCCGTGGCCCCGGCAGCGGACTGCGACGTGGCCCATGCAGCGACCTGCGGACCGTGAGAGGAACCCTGGAACTCGCCGTCGGCGAAGCCGATGCCGGTACCGAGGGTGGACAGACCGGCGACGGCTACGACGACGACCGCGACGTGCTGGAGTTTGCGCATGGAACCCTTGACCCTTCATGACATGTGCAGGGAGCCCTGACGTGACTACTTATTGTGAGCATATACACACTAAAAGTAGTCATTTGGGATTTCACTGCACTATGCACCTCGTGTCGGCCGATACCGGGCGCAACTCGGGCGTGCTACGCGGGTCATCACCCGAACCGCGGGATGCGATCTGCCGAAACAGCCCGAATGTCATGTCACATCCCCTCCCTGAACTCATTCATTGGGCGCATTCATGGGCTTATTGATTCGGCTCGTCGATTGGCCCGTTGACGAGGTCTGCCGATAGGGCTTGCGGTTGCCCCTTCCGCAGGGGCAACGAGATGTCCCCATGGGAGGGTCACGGGGGCCGATACGCCGTCACCCTTTTGCTCATTGACCACAATTGAGCGGCGCTCTTGGTAGTCATATTTACGACAGTGGGCGCAACTCTCTTGCCCTGCGTGCCCTTTCGAGGCGCCACAGGCCGTCTGCCTGCCCAGAGCTCAGGGCGCGGCCAGAGCCGCGTAATCGGGAAGGGATATGCCGGTGGAGAGAGTGGTCCCCTGATCGAGCATGGCGCGGACCGTGGCGGGGTCGTTCAGGGCGGCGTTACGCGCGTCGATGGCCTCCTGGGTGGCCGGGGCCAGGAATTCGCCGGTGCCACGGCCGCCTTCCTGGCAGGGGGTCACATAGGGGCGCAGCTGCTGTTCGTAACGGGCGAAGGCCGTGCGGTGATCGCCCGCCGCCAGGGCCAGTTCGCCCGCCAGGACATAGGCGCCGACCAGCGCGGAGCCGGTGCCCATGCCGCCCACCGTGGCACCGTATGCGGCGTCGCCGAGGAGGACGATCCGGCCGGTGGACCAGTGGGGCACATCGACTCGGCTGATGGAATCGAAATAGAGGTCGTCCGCGGCCCACAGGGTGTCGATGAGCTCCGGCGTCCGCCAGCCGCATCCCGTATACGCCTCGGCTATGGCCTTCTTCTGGGCGTTCGGATCGCGCCGGTCGTAAGACAGCTCCTGCTCCGAGGCGAAGACGCAGAAGGTCTCGCCCGTGTAGCCCGGATCGTGTGCGCGCCGAGGCGTACGGCCGACGGTGGCCAGCCGGCCGGGCTCGGAGTAGCCGACCGGGCGGGCACCGAGGTCGGTGGCGTCGGCGGGCAGGTCCCAACCGGCCACGTAGTAGCCGAGGTGGCTGACGAAGTCCCGCTCCGGGCCGAAGGCCAGCCGGCGGACCGTGGAGTGCAGCCCGTCGGCGCCGACGACGAGGTCGAATGTGCGCGCCGGGGCCCGCTCGAAGGTGACGTGGACGCCGTCGTCGGACTCGGTCAGGGAGGTGATGGTGTCGCCGAAGAGGTAAGCGGTGGAGGCGCTGGTGGCGCGCGTGGCGGAGCCGGTCTCGTCGGCGGGGGCACGCAGGCTGTGGTCGAAGAGGATGCGGGAGAGGTCCGAGCGGAGAATCTCCACCTCTCCTCCGGCGAACTCCGGTGGCAGTGCGGCCAGTTGGCGGCCTTCGGCATCGATGAAGGACATCGGGCTGCCGCCGGTGGCTCGTCGGCCGATTTCGTCCAGGAGGCCCATGCGCTCCAGCACGGACGTATGCACCTCGCCCCGGAAGTCCACGGCGAAGCCGCCGCCGCGCAGGGCCGGGGCCACCTCGATCACGGTGGGTCGATAGCCGTAATGCGCAAGCCAGTACGCCAGGGCGGGGCCCGCCACGCTGGCGCCGGAGATCAGGACCGTCCGGGGTCGGTCCGCGGGATTCGCCGTTTCATTCGCCGTTCCGTTCCGCACTGCTCGCTCCCCCTTGTGTAGCGGTCGGTTCGCCGTTGCCGGCCCGACCGTCAGAAACTGCGTCTGATGGATACCATATCCGCCGGACACTTATTTGTGTACCCTGGAAACAGTCCTGGAAACGGATGCGGGGAACTTCCCGAACGGGAGGCAGACTAGGAAGCGGGTTCGGGGGCGGGGCCGGAGGCGGTTTTAGGATGCGGGGGTGTCTGGAGACGACGAGAAGCGCAGCGTGTTCGGGGATCAGGCCGGCAGCGTGGAGCTGCTGTGGGGCGGGCGCGAGCGGCCCAGCCGTGGTCCGAAGCCGGCGCTGAGCCTGGAGCGGATCATCCGTACGGCCATGGCCCTTGCCGACGCCGGCGGGCTCGGGGCGGTTTCCATGCAGCGGGTCGCGGGCGAACTGGACTTCACCAAGATGTCCTTGTACCGCTATGTCCCGGGCAAGACGGAGCTGGTGGCGCTGATGGTCGACACGGCCATGGGCGAACCTCCGGCGGCGGCCGGCGGCGACTGGCGGACCGCGCTGCGCGAATGGGCCGAGCAGTTGGCGGCGGCGTTCCGGCGCCACCCCTGGCTGCTGGAGGCGACCGTCGGCCCGCGCGTCATGGGGCCCCATGAGCTCGACTGGGCCGAACGCGCCCTCGGCGCCCTGTCGGACACCGGCCTGAACGGCGGCGAACAGCTGGACGCCGTGGTCGTCGTGACCGGCCACGTCCGGGCCATCACCCAGATCTCGGCGTCGATGGGGCTGAGCAGTGCGCAGGCCAAGGAGCCTGAGCAGGTGATGGCCGCGGCCCTCAACGAGCTGCTCATCGGGCGTTCCGATCGCTTCCCGGCGCTCACCGCCGCTCTCGCCTCCGCCGAGGAGACCGATTCCCGCGACCAGTCCCTGGAGTTCGGGCTGGAGCGCATCCTGGACGGCCTGGAGGCGCATATCGCCCGGCGGGCGAAGGCCCCCGCCCCTGCCCGGGGACGCCGGCGCCGACCGACCGCCTGAGCGTTGGTCAGCGGCCCCTTTACCGCCGCCGCCTCGTGGGCGGCGGTTTCACAACCGCACCGTCCTGCGCGGCCGTTCCTTCGCACCCGCCAGCAGGCCGCGCAGTGCGGCGAATTCGTCGACGCATTTGGCGGTGCCGTTGACGACGCAGTCCAGCGGCTGGTCGGCGACGGTCACCGGGACGCCCATCTCCTGGTGCAGTCGCAGGTCCAGGCCGCGTAGCAGGGCGCCGCCGCCGGTGAGTGCGATGCCGTTCTCGATGATGTCGCCGGAGAGTTCGGGCGGGCAGGCGTCGAGGGTCTGGTGGACGGCGCGGATGATGGCGTCGACCGGCTCGGTGAGGGCGTCGCGGATTTCGTCCTCGGTGATTTCCTGGAGGCGGGGCAGCCCGGTGATGTGGTCGCGGCCGCGGACGGTGAAGGAGGTACGGGGCGGCGCCGTATCGGCACCGTCGCCCTCCCCGTCGCCGTCACCGTCGTCGTCAGGGGCGGTACGGGGAGCGGGGATCCGGACCGCCGAGCCGATGGCGATCTTGATGTCCTCCGCCGTGCGTTCGCCGATGGACAGCGCATGCTTCTTCTTGATGTGCGCGGCGATGGCGGCGTCCAGGGCGTCGCCGGCGATCCGTACGGACTGGGCGGTGACCAGGCCGCCCATGGAGACGACGGCAACCTCGGTGGTGCCGCCGCCGATGTCGACCACCATGCAGCCGACGGGCTCGTCGACGGGCAGGCCCGCACCGATGGCGGCGGCCATCGGCTCCTCGATCAGATGGACCTCGCGGGCACCGGCGCTGCGGGCGGAGTCGATCACCGCACGGCGCTCGACTCCGGTGATGCCGGAGGGTACGCAGATGACCACCCGGGGCCGGGCGAAACGGCGGGTGGGCAGGGCCTTCTTCAGCAGGGCGCGCAGCATCTGCTCGGCGGCGTCGAAGTCGGCGATGACGCCCTCGCGCAGCGGGCGCATCGCGCTGATCCCGGAGGGCGTGCGGCCGATGGTGCGCTTGGCGTCCGATCCGACGGCGATGATCTCGCCGGTGGCGCTGACGGCGACGACGGACGGTTCGTTCAGCACCACGCCCTTGCCGCGGGCGTAGACCAGGGTGTTGGCGGTGCCGAGGTCGATGCCGATGTCGTAGGCGCCGGACCGGTCGGCGGAGGTGCCGGACGACGTTCTCGAGGAAGTGCTGGACGCCATGGGGAGTTCGGGTGCTCTCTCTCGACGGGACAACGATCGTCCGGGGGACGATCGACTTGGACGACGACCGACCGGGGAGCGAACGCCGCGGGGACGGTCGCCTCGGGAACGGTCTTCGGGCATTGTGACGCAGACGGACCTATTGGGTCACCAAAGGTGAATGCCGCTCATTGATACACATTGATATCCAATGACGTCCATTGCGGGCACTCAAGAAGACTACTGGGCGGGCGGAATAGTTCCCTCCGCTCCTCCGTCCACCGCTCGTCTGTGCCCGCCGCGCCCCCGGGAGAGGGCCGCCGCGAGGTCATCGAGGGCGTCCACGAGGAGGCCCGCGGCGCGCAATGCGACGCCCTGGCCGGCAGATTCCGCGTCCCAGCGCTCCCATACGGCACGCAGCGCGCTCCAGTCCAGCCGGTCGCGTTCCCGTACGGCGTGCGCGGCGCGTTCAAGGGCGGGGCGGAGTTCGGCGGCGAAGGCGGCGGCGCCGGGGGACGGTTCGGCGTCCTTGCCGGGAAGGTGAGCCTCCATGATCATCGTGACCCGGCCCATGGTGGCCAGCGCGGCGCCGGCGGCGGTAGCCGCGGTGCGGGAGAGGCCGCGGTGGCGTACGGGTTCCTTTTCGGCGCGGGCCACGCTCTCCTCCCAGGCGGCGCGGGCCGCACGGGCGTCGAGGAGGGCCTCGCGGACCTGGCGGGGGCGGCCTTCGGCGGGACGGGCGTAACGGTCCAGCACTGCCAGCGCATAACGCCCGTTCGTCGTCAGCCATTCGGCGAGGCGGTCGCGCAGCCTGGGCGTCTCCCAGGCGGGGAACAGCGCGTACGACAGCATCGCGAGCAGCCCGCCGAGGAGGGTGAGCACCACGCGTTCCTCGACGGTCTGGGTCCAGCCCTCCCCGGCGATGCCCAGCAGGAAGATGACGTAACCGGCCACGCAGGCCGAGGTGACCGAGACGCCGGTGCGCATCAGCAGGTACATCAGGAAGACGAAGACGACGGCGAGCCCGGCGCAGACATTCGGCCCGGGGTGGGCAAGGGCCAGCAGGCCGCCGCTGACGGTGACGCCGACGAGGGTGCCGATGAAACGGGCCACCCCGCGCGCATAGGTCTGGCCGAAGTCGGGGCGCATCACCATCACGGAGGTCAGCGGCACCCAGTAGCCGTGGCCGAACGGCAGGGCGGCGCCCAGGAGATAGCCGCAGACGGCGACCGTGCCGACCCGCAGGGCGTGCCGGAAAATGGGCGAGGACCAGCGGGTCTCGCGGTGCAGGGCGCGCAGGGCGACCGGGACGAGCCGGGGGACGCTGGGGCGCAGCAGATGGCTGCCTTCTTCCCGCCCGCCCGGCCCGCGTTCCGCCTCGGTGGTGGGGCGGGTGGCCTGGACGGGCTCGTCGGTGAGTTCGACGGCGTCGGCGAGCAGGGAGATCAGGCGGTATGCGGAGCGGCGGGCGGCGCCGTGCAGCATCGGGCCGGAGGCGGGGACCTCCAGTGTGGCCATCGCCTCGGGCGGCAGGCGTACCGGACTGTCATGCCGTACGGCGTGCGCGACGGCGTCCAGGACGGTGCCCGCGGCCTGGAGGAGGTCGCGGGCGCGGTCGCGTTCGGGGCCCTCGGCCGGGGCGCCGACGACCGGGTCGGCGAGGGAGGCGAGCACCGGCCGGACGCGTTCGGCCAGGCCCCGGGGACCGTGCAGCTGGACGGGGCGTCGCCGGGCCTGACGGGGCGTCACCGCGGAGGCGAGGCGGGCGTCCATCAGGGGCGCCGGGTCGAAGGGTGCCACCGGGTCCTGTCGCAGCCGGCGGGCGTAGTCGGCCTCGGCGGCCAGCGCATCGGCGAGCGCATCGCGCTGCACCCCCCAGGGCCGGACCGGGAAGACGAGGATGAGCGCGGCCTGGACGAGACCGCCGCAGAAGATCAGGGCGGCGTGTTGCAGCGCCTCCAGGACGGAGGTCGGCAGGGTGACGGTGACCAGCATGATCGCCACCGTCAGGGTGCCTGCCAGGCCGGAGACCGGGCCGATCGCCCAGGCCATCCCGGCGAGCACGGTCCAGCCGGCGAGGAGCACCACGAAGGCCGGGAGGTGGGCGGCGACCAGATAGCCGAGGAAGGTGGAGACGGCCAGGGCACCGGCGACGGCGAGCGCCAGGACGGGCCGGGGCCGCATACTGCGCTGGAAGGTGACGAGCCCGGAGGCGAAGGCGCCGAAGGCGGAGGAGACCGCCAGGGCCGGACTGCCGCGCCACAGACACACCCCGATGACGAGGGCCACGCCGGCCGCACCGCGCACCGCGATCACCGGTGTGAGCTTGGCGCGCTCGATGGTCAGTCCGGAGCGGGCGGTCTGCTTCAGCGCGCTGGACCAGGTCATACCGAGAGAATACGGGCGGATACGCTGAGGAACGGGGTCCCTGACCGGCCCGCCCGCGCCGCCTGTACCGGGAAAATGACGGTAAACCTGGTGTCCGCTGACCGTAAAACGTCACAGGTCAGGGCCGTGTGCCCGGAATTTCGCGGTCCGGTGCGACGAATCCGACACCTCACGCAGGAAACTTCCCGCCGCGCCCTCCCCTCTTGCTGGCCGACCGGGGCTCGACCCGGTCGCATCGGCAAGGAGAAGGCGTCGTGCGCAAAGCCCTGTTCACCCCGGTGGTCGCCCTGATCACCCTGACCGTTCTCGCCAGTACGGCCGGCTGCGGGACCGACACGCCCAAGGCGGCCCCGGTACGGTTCGCCGACCCCGGGCCGGGCACCGCCTCGCAGGCCTCGGCGCCGGAGAAGAACAAGCGGTCCCTGGTGCAGTTCCCCACCCGGCCGATCACGTTCAGGGAGGAGAGCCGGGTCGGCGGCGCCGGCCGGAACACCCCGATCGGCGTGACCACCCTGCACGGCCCCAAGTCGGGCTTCACCGGGAAGGTATGGGTGTGGGCGCCGCCGGAGTACTACGAGAAGCGCAACGCGAACAAGGGCTTCCCGGTGATGGAGGCGCTCCCCGGCGCCTACGGATACCCGGTCAACTACTGGATCGGCTCCGACCTCAAGCTGGAGGAGAGCCTCGCCCAGTGGTCGCAGAACGGCACCAGCCTGCCGTTCATCCTCGTCATGCCGGTGCTCAACCCCAATGACAAGCAGTACTACGACGGCAGCGATATCCCCGGCCAGCCCAAGATCGGCACCTGGCTGAGCAAGGACGTGCCCGATCTCGTACGGCAGAACTTCCGCACCCTCAAGACCCGCGACGCCTGGGCGATCATGGGCTCTTCGTCGGGCGGGTTCGCGGCGCTGAAGAACGTGCTGCAGAACCCCGAAACGTTCAAGGTGGCCATCCCCAACGGCCCCGACATCGTGCCCGACTCCCCCCTCTGGAACGGCCACGCTCGCGAGGAGCGGGAGAACAACCCCGAGGTCCTGGCCCGCCGGCTGATAGCCCGCGGCGGGCCGAAGGTCTATCTGGCCTTCCAGGACGGCTCGAAGGAGTACACCATCCTGCCCAAGGTGCGCCGCTTCATCGCCCAGTACGGCCACGGGCCCATCACGACACGCTTCCAGATCATCCCGAACGGGACACACAGCGCGGCGACGTATGTCCAGGGCATGGGCGAGGGCACGATGCAGTGGGTCAGCGCCCACATGCGGGGGCCTACGGCCTGACGTTGTTGGGTTTCTCCCCACGTTGTCGTCTGCGGCGCCGTGGGGGTTGCGCTTTGCCCGCCTTCGGCGGGCGGGGGTGGGTCGGCCGCCGCGGTCGTGTGCACCCGGTGTGGGTGCGGCGTCAGGCCTCCAGGACTTCGTCCCTACAGCCCGCCGCCTCCCCACCGTCGTCGACCTCCCGGCCAGGGGGAGGAAGGTACAAACGACGGCCGCCGGGTGAAGACTCAGGGAAACCCACCAGGTAACCCCCACCCCGGGGCGGTCGCCGAACCGGACGGGAGGGGCCGGGCTGGAGCGACGAAGTCGTGGAAGACCGGCCCCGCACCCACACCACACAGCAGGCGACCAACCCCGAAACCCACCCCGATCCCGCCGCCAGGCGGGGCACAAAACACCGCAACAAACACGGCGCCGCACCCGGCAATGTCACGACTGGGGCGGCCCAAACCCACCCTGCGGCGGAGCCATCGGCGGCCCGGGCGGAGCCATCGGCGGCCCCGGCGGAGCCATCGGCACAGGCGGAGCCCAGGGCGGAGCCATGGGCGGACCACCCATCGGCGGACCAGGCGGAGCCATGGGCACACCGGGCGGGGCCATCGGCGGAGCCATCAGCGGAGCCATCGGCGGGGACCACCCCGGGGCGACCGCTTCGCCCCGGCCCAGCAGCGCCACCAGCGCCACCGAGCCGAAAAGATCCAGCAGCAGCTGGGCGTGGTTGAGGAGGTCCATGCCCGGGAATTCGTTGCCGATCTTGAAGAGCGTGCCGGTGCTCGCCATGGCGATGACGGCCAGGACGGCGTTGGGGAACAGCACGATGCCCAGGCCGATGCCGAGGCCGCGGGCGGCGTTGCCGCGCAGCAGGGCGTTGAGCGCGGCTACCGCGGTCAGCAGCAGGAAGACCGCCGAGTACCAGCCGGGGGCCAGCTGGGTCAGGGAGGTGAGCAAGCCGCCCTGGCCGAGGTAGAAGGCCGTGAGCGAGCCGCTGCCGAACTGCACCAGTACATAGATGTGCCAGATGACGTAGCACAGCGCCATCACCCCGAGCAGCAGACCGCAGACCACACCCGCCGCCTTGAGGGGGCGCTTGGGCGGGTCGCTGGGCTTCGGCTGCGGCCAGGCGCGCATACCGGCCAGCAGCACGATCCCGGCGACGAAGGAGAGGAGGACCAGCCCCATGCAGCTGACGAAAACGCCCTTGAACGTCGACGAGTAGGTGTCGGCGTTGCGGAACCACCGGTCGTCGCTGGTGTGCTGTCCGGTGCTGATGACGGTCTGGAGGGCGACGGCGAAGGTGAGGGTGGTGGCGACGGCGAGCAGGCCGCCGGCCGAGCGCTTTCCTGCGAGGGCCGCGAACACCGCCGTCAGCTGAAGGACGGCGAGGCCGAGCAGGAGCGGGTTGGTGACCTCGTCCCGGCCGGCGCCGCGCCGGGCGGTCCAGGTGTCCCAGAGGCCGTCGATACCGAACGCGTTGATATCGGTGACCAGCCAGATGGCGGTCCAGAGGAAGAACAGCAGGCAGATGATTCCGCCGGTGATACGGGCACCCTTGGCGAGCGCCATGGGTTGGTGCATAGGTCCCCCTGGAGATGTGTGCTCCGCCGCCGTGCCGGTGCGGTGCTCGCCGGCGTGTGGACACGCCGACATGTCGGTGTTCTGCCAACGGAGCACGGTAGCAATCCGGCCATCCTCGGTCTCCCCCGGAGCTGCGCGGGGGCTGGGAAGGGGCGGACCCCCTTCCGGCGAGGGCCGGCAGGGGGTCCGGTGCGGGCCGGACGGGGCCCGGCGGGGTGTCAGTGGTTGCGGGGGAAGCCCAGGTTGATGCCACCATCCGACGGGTCGGGCCAGCGGGTCGTGATGACCTTGCCGCGGGTGTAGAAGTGCACGCCGTCGTTGCCGTAGATGTGGTGGTCGCCGAAGAGCGAGTCCTTCCAGCCGCCGAAGGAGTGGTAGCCGACCGGCACCGGGATCGGGACGTTGACGCCGACCATGCCGGCCTCGACCTCGAGCTGGAAGCGGCGGGCCGCGCCGCCGTCCCGGGTGAAGATGGCGGTGCCGTTGCCCCAGGGCGAGTTGTTCATCAGGGCGATGGCGTCGTCGTAGGTGTCGACGCGGACGACGGAGAGCACCGGGCCGAAGATCTCGTCGCGGTAGGCGTCCATCTCGGGCGTGACGTGGTCCAGCAGCGAGATGCCGATCCAGTGGCCGTCCTCGTAGCCCTCGACGGTGTAGCCGGTGCCGTCGATGACGACGTCGGCGCCCTGGGCCGCGGCGCCCGTGACGTAGGAGGCGACCTTGTCGCGGTGGACCTTGGTGATCAGCGGGCCCATCTCGGAGGCCGGGTCGTCGCCGGGGCCGATGCGCAGCTTGTCGGCACGCTCCTTGATCTTGCCGATCAGCGGGTCGGCGGTGTCGCCGACGGCCACGACCACGGAGATCGCCATGCAGCGCTCGCCCGCCGAGCCGTAGGCCGCGTTGATCGCGGAGTCCGCGGCCAGGTCGAGGTCGGCGTCCGGGAGGACCAGCATGTGGTTCTTGGCGCCGCCCAGGGCCTGGACGCGCTTGCCGTTGGCGGTGCCGGTGGTGTGGATGTACCGGGCGATCGGGGTGGAGCCGACGAAGGAGACCGCGGCGATGTCCGGGTGCTCCAGGATGGCGTCGACGGCCACCTTGTCGCCGTTGACAACGTTCAGCACCCCGTCGGGCAGGCCCGCCTCGGCGGCCAGCTCGGCCAGCTTGAAGGCGGCGCTGGGCACCTTCTCGCTGGGCTTGAGGACGAAGGTGTTGCCGCAGGCGATGGCGAGGGGGAACATCCACATCGGCACCATGGCCGGGAAGTTGAACGGCGTGATGCCGGCCACGACGCCGAGCGACTGGCGGATGGCGGCCACATCGACGCGGGTGGAGACCTGGGTGGACAGCTCGCCCTTGAGCTTCTCGGGGATTCCGCAGGCCAGCTCGACGATCTCCAGGCCGCGGGCCACCTCGCCGAGGGCGTCGGAGTGCACCTTGCCGTGCTCGGCGGTGATCAGCCGGGCGATCTCCTCGCGGTGCGCATCGAGCAGTTCGCGGTACTTGAACAGCACCGAGGTGCGCTTGGCCAGCGAGCTGGTGCCCCAGGTCGTGAACGCTTCCTTGGCGGCGCGGACGGCCGCGTCGACCTCCTCGACCGAGGCGAAGGCGACCTGCTTCTCCTGGGCACCGGTGGCCGGGTTGTAGACCGGGCCGTAGTTGCCGGAGGCGCCCTCGACGGGCTTGCCGCCGATCCAGTGGCTGATGGTCTTCATTGTCGGGGCCTTTCGTACGGTGAGGCGAGCGGTTGTCACAGGTGGCGACGGCGTGCGGCGGCGTGGCGGTCGTACGCTGCGCGGGCGGCGACCGCGGCCGGACGCGTCGCGGTCTCGGCAACGGGTACATCCCACCAGGCCTGGGCCTCGGGCGCGCCCGGCACTGTGTCGGCCGTTTCGGTCTCGACATAGACACATGTGGGGCGGTTCGCGCCACGCGCCTCGGCGAGCGCCGCGCGCAGCTCGCCGACCGTGGCGGCGCGCAGGACGTGCATACCGAGCGAGGCGGCGTTGGCGGCGAGATCCACGGGCAGCGGCGCGCCGGTGTATCTCCCGTCCTTGGCGCGGAAGCGGTAGGCGGTGCCGAAGCGCTCGCCGCCCGTCTGCTCCGAGAGCCCGCCGATGGAGGCGTATCCGTGGTTCTGGATGAGGACGAGGGTGATGTTGATGCCTTCCTGGACCGCGGTGACGATCTCAGTGGGGTTCATCAGATATGTACCGTCGCCGACCAGCGCCCACACCGGCCGGTCGGGGGCGGCGAGCCGGACGCCGAGGGCGGCGGGGATCTCATAGCCCATGCAGGAGTAGCCGTATTCCAGGTGGTACTGCCTGCGGGACCGGGCGCGCCAGAGTTTGTGCAGGTCACCGGGGAGGGAGCCGGCGGCGTTGATCACGATGTCGGTGTCGTCGACGAGGGCGTCCAGAGCGCCGAGGACCTGTGTCTGGGAGGGCCGTACGGTCTCGTCCGCGGCGGCGTAGGCGGCGTCCACCCGGCGCTCCCATTCCGCCTTGGCCGCGCCGTAGGCCGCCTCGTAGTCCTGGGCCACGCGGTGGCCGGACAGCGCCCGGGTGAGCGCTTCGAGTCCGGCGCGGGCGTCGGCGATCAGGGAGACGGCGCCGAGCTTGTGGGCGTCGAAGGAGGCGATGTTGAGGTTGAGGAAGCGGACCTCGGGGTCGGCGAAGAGGGTGGCGGAGGCGGTGGTGAAGTCGGTGTAGCGGGTGCCGACGCCGATGACCAGGTCGGCCTCGCGGGCCAGGGCGTCGGCAGTGGCGGTGCCGGTGTGGCCGATGCCGCCGACGTCGGCGGGGTGGTCGTGGCGCAGCGAGCCCTTGCCGGCCTGGGTGGAGGCGACGGGGATGCCGGTGGTGTCGGCGAAGGCGCGCAGCGCGTCCTCGGCCTCGGAGTGGTGGACGCCGCCGCCCGCGATCAGCAGGGGGCGGCGGGCGGCGCGGACGGCCCGTACGGCATCGGCGAGGGCGCGGGGGTCGGGCGCGGGGCGGGTGATGCGCCAGATGCGGTCGGCGAAGAACTCCTCGGGCCAGTCGTACGCCTCGGCCTGGACGTCCTGCGGCAGGGCGAGGGTGACGGCGCCGGTCTCCACCGGATCGGCGAGCACCCGCATGGCCTGGAGGGCGGCGGGGATCAGCGCCTCGGGGCGGGTGATCCGGTCGAAGTACCGGGAGACCGGGCGCAGCGCGTCGTTGACCGACACATCGCCGGCGGAGGGGACTTCGAGCTGCTGGAGGACCGGGTCGGCGAGGCGGGTGGCAAAGCTGTCGCCGGGCAGCAGCAGGACGGGCAGGCGATTGACGGTGGCGAGCGCGGCGCCGGTGACGAGGTTGGTGGCGCCGGGCCCGATGGAGGTGGTGACGGCCTGGGCGGAGAGACGGTCGCACTGGCGGGCGTAGCCGACGGCGGCGTGCACCATGGCCTGTTCGTTGCGGCCCTGGAGATAGGGGAGGGCCTCGCCGGACTCCAGGAGGGCCTGGCCGATTCCGGCGACGTTGCCGTGGCCGAAGATGCCCCAGCAGGCGTTGATCAGGCGGTGTTGCCGGCCGTCGCGCTCGGTGTACTGGTGGGCGAGGAACTCCACCAGGGCCTGGGCGACCGTGCGGCGGCGCGTCGTCGGGGCGTTCATCGGGCGGCTCCTGCGGGTGCTTCGTAGAGGGGGAGGCGGGGGTCGACGGGCTGCTCGGGCCAGGTGGCGCGGATCCAGCCGTGGTCGGGGTGGTCGCAGATCAGCCATGCGCGTTCGTCGCCCGGCCCGGCCATCACGTTGAGGTAGTACATGGCGTGCCCGGGGGCGGCGATGGACGGGCCGTGCCAGCCGTCCGGGATCAGCACGGCGTCGCCGCTGCGCACCTCGGCGAGCACCTCGGTGCCGCGGCCGCGGCCGGACGGGGTGACGCGCTGATAGCCGACGCCTGCCGTGCCGTGCGCGGACTCGATCTCGAAGTAGTAGATCTCCTCCAGCTCGGACTCCTCCCCCGGGCGGCACTCGTCGTGCTTGTGCGGCGGGTAGGACGACCAGTTGCCGCCGGGGGTGAGCACCTCCACGGCGATCAGCTTGTCGGCCTCGAAGACGTCCGCGGCGGCGAAGTTGTTGACCTGGCGGGAGCAGGTGCCCGTGCCGCGCAGCTCCACGGGGACGGCGGAGGCGGGTCCGTAGCGGGCCGGGAGGCGCCGTGTGCAGCGGGCGCCGGTGAGCGCGAATCGCCCGCCGGCGCCGGCGGCGATCTGGACGTGGGCGTCGCGCGGGACGTAGGCGAAGTCCGTCACCCCGCTGAACACGCTCTCCCGGCCGGCCAGTTCGAAGATCTCGCCGTCGTCGGTGCGCACCGTGCAGCCGCCGGACAGCGGCAGCACGATCCATTCGCTGTCCCCGGTGGCGAAGGAATGGCCGGCGCCGGGCGGCAGATCCAGGACGCGGAGGGAGGAATACCCCCAGCCGGCCCGCTCGGGGTCGATGTCCAGGGCGTAGGGACCGTCGGCCGCCCGCCCCGCCTTGACGTGGAATTCCGTGTTCTCAGCGCTCATAACTCCAAGTCTCCTACCCACCACTGACAGTCAGTGAAGTCCGGCGGATTCCGGCGGATTCGGGGGTCACAGAAGGCCGACGGCGGTGTCGACGGCCGCCGCCACGTCCCCGTCGGCGGGGTAGAGCAGCGAGCGGCCCACGACCAGCCCGTGCACGGTCGGCAGCCGCAGCGCCTTGCGCCATTTCTCGTACGCGGCCTCCTGGTCCTCGACGGTCCGCCCGATGTCGCCGCCGAGCAGGACGGTGGGCAGCGTGGAGGTCTCGCAGACCCGGGCCATCGCGTCGGGGTCGTCGGTGACCGGGAGTTTGAGCCAGGTGTAGGCGGAGGTGCCGCCCAGGCCGGAGGCGATGGCCACGGATCTGGTGACCGCCTCGGCGCTCAGGTCGTTGCGGACCACGCCGTCGATCCGGCGGGAGACGAACGGTTCGACGAAGGTGGGCAGTCCGAGGGCGGCCATCGCGTCGATGGTGCGGGCGGTGGTCTCCAGGGTGGTCAGCGAGCCGGGGTCGCCGAAGTCGATGCGCAGCAGCAGTTTGCCGGCGTCGAAGCGGAGCCGGGCGAGGTCCTCGGGGCGGTGGCCGGTGAAGCGGTCATCCATCTCGAAGGAGGCGCCCGCGAGGCCGCCGCGGTTCATCGATCCCATGACGACCTTGCCGTCGAGGGCACCGAGGAGGAGCAGGTCCTCCAGGATGTCGGCGGTGGCGAGGACGCCGTCCACGCCGGGCCGCGAGAGCGCGAGGACCAGGCGTTCGAGCAGGTCGAGGCGGTTGGCCATGGCCAGTTGCCGGTCGCCGACGGCGAGCGCGCCGCGGGCGGGGTGATCGGCGGCGACGATCATCAGCCGGCCGCGCTCGCCGAGCAGGGGGCGGCGGGTGCGGCGGGCGGCGGCCTCCGCGACGGCTTCGGGGTGCCGGGCCCGGAGCGCCGGGAGGTCGCTGATCCGAGGGGTCAAGGCTCAACTCACCTTCTTCACGTACAGGGGTGGGGCGGCCGGGGCGGACGCGGCCGTGGGGTGGCTCCGGGGCGTCGGCCGCCACCGGGCGAAGCGGGCCCGGGGCGCTCACCCCGCGGCCGTCGGGCTACCTCTCGGCGAGAAAGGCATCGACCTCCTCGGCCGTGGGCATCGCGGAGGAGCAGGCCAGCCGGGTGGCGACGAGGGCGCCGGCGGCGTTGGCGTAGCGCATGGTCCGCTCCAGGTCCCAGCCGGCCAGCAGCCCGTGGCACAGGGCCCCGCCGAAGGAGTCGCCGGCGCCGAGCCCGTTGACGACCTCGACCGGGGTGGGCGGGACCTCGGCGCTGCGGCCGTCCCGGTGGACGGCCAGCACGCCCCTGGGCCCCTGTTTGACGACGGCCAGCTCCACGCCCATGTCCAGCAGCGCCTTGGCGCAGGACTTGGGGTCGCGCAGCCCGGTGGCGACCTCGGCCTCGTCGACATTGCCCACCGCCACGGTGGCGTGGCGCAGCGCCGCTTCGTAGAACGGGCGGGCGGTGGCCCTGGCCTCGGCGCCGCGCGCCCCGCCGTCCCCGGAGGCGCCGCCCTCGCCGCCCCAGAACATCGGCCGCCAGTCGAGGTCGAAGACGGTGATGCCGGACCGGGCGCGGGCCTCCAGGGCGGCGAGGGTGGTGCCGCGACTGGGTTCCTCGCACAGCCCGGTGCCGGTGATCCAGAAGATCCGGGCCGCCGTGATGGCGTCCAGGTCCAGTTCCTCGGGGTGCATGACCAGGTCGGGGGCCTTGGGGCGGCGGTAGAAGTAGAGCGGGAAGTCGTCCGGCGGGAAGATCTCGCAGAAGGTGACCGGCGTCGGGAGGTCCGCCACCGGGCTCACCCACCGGTCGTCCACGCCGAAGTCCCGCAGCGCCTGGTGGAGATAGTCGCCGAACGGGTCGGTTCCGGTGCGTGTGATGACGGCGCTGCGGCGACCGAGCCGGGCCGCGGCGACGGCCACGTTGGCCGCGGAGCCGCCCAGGAACTTCCCGAAGGTCTCCACCCGGGCCAGCGGCACGCCGGTCTGGAGCGGATAGATGTCGACCCCGATGCGGCCCATCGTGATCAGGTCGTACGGCTCGGTCATATGCGCCCCTTCGGGTCGGCCGGCGCGGCGGGTTGGGCGGTTCGGCTCTGAGGAAAGGTCTAACGGTGTGGATCAGACCCTGTCAACAGTTTGTCCTTACATTCTGACGTCACTCCTTGCGCGCCCCACACCGGGGCCCGCACCGGGACGCCGGGATCCGCGCCGAGACGGACGGCACCGCGCCCGCATGACAAAGTCCTTAAGTCCTTATGTCAGGACGAAGTCTTGACACTCCCCGGGGCGCCAGCGAGGCTGAGCCCCACAACCCGCCCCCCGACCAGCCCCCAGCGCCTCCCGGTCACCGCCGACCGGCGAGAGGAGAGCCGCAGCATGTCCGCACCCCGTGCCGCCTCGCCCGTTCTGGACCGCATCCGCGTCGGTTCCGCCCCCGACTCCTGGGGCGTGTGGTTCCCCGACGACGAGCAGCAGGTCCCCTGGCAGCGCTTCCTGGACGAGGTCGCCGACGCCGGTTACGAGTGGATCGAGCTCGGCCCGTACGGCTATCTGCCCACCGACCCCGCCGTCCTGCACGAGGAGATCGCCCGCCGCAGCCTGAAGGTCTCCGCCGGCACGATCTTCACCTCGATGCACCACGGCCCGGACGCCTGGGAGAAGACCTGGGCCCACGTCAACGAGGTCGCCACCCTCACCCGGGCCATGGACGCCCGCCACCTGGTCGTCATCCCCTCCTTCTGGCGCGACGACAAGACCGCCGAGGAGCTGGAGCCGCGCGAGCTGACCGTGGAGCAGTGGAAGCACCTGACCACCGGCATGCAGTGGCTGGGCAAGCGGGTCCAGGACGAATTCGGCCTGGAGATCGTGGTGCACCCGCACGCCGACACCCATATCGACACCGAGGAGCATGTCGCCCGCTTCCTGGACGGCACCGACTCCGGGCTGGTCAACCTCTGCCTGGACACCGGGCATTACGCCTACTGCGGCGGCGACAGCGTCAAACTGATCCGCACCTACGGCGAGCGGATCGGCTACCTCCACCTCAAGCAGGTCGACCCGGACATCCTCGCCGACGTCGTCGCCAAGGGCACGCCCTTCGGCCCGGCGGTCAAGCAGGGCGTGATGTGCGAACCGCCGCTCGGCGTCCCGGCGCTGCCGCCCGTCCTGGAGGCCGCCCAGGAGCTGGACGTCGACCTCTTCGCCATCGTCGAGCAGGACATGTACCCCTGCCCGCCGGACCAGCCGTACCCCATCGCCGAGCGCACCCGGCGCTTTCTGCGCTCCTGCGGCGCCTGAGCCGCGGCCCGCATCAGCCCGTAACGAACCGCCGCACACGAAGACTTGAGGGACGACATGACTTCGCAGGGAACGCTGGGCGTGGCCGTCATCGGCACCGGCCGGATGGGCGCCGACCACGTACGCCGTATCGACGAGGTGATCAGCGGCGCCCGGGTGGCCGCCGTCGTGGACATCGACGAGGCCCGCGTCAAAACCGTCGCCGACGGCATCGAGGGCGCCGTGCCCTATACGGACCCGGCCGCCGCGATGGCCGACCCGGCCGTGGACGCCGTCCTCATCGCCTCCCCCGGACCCGCCCACGAAGCCGCACTGCTCACCGCCTTCGACCACGATCTTCCCGTGCTGTGCGAAAAACCGCTCACCCCCGATCCGGCGTCCGCGCTGCGCGTCATGGAGGCCGAGCAGAAGCTGGGCCACCGCCGTGTCCAGGTGGGCTTCATGCGCCGCTACGACGCCGACTACCGAAGGCTCAAGGCCCTCCTGGACCGGGGCGCCTACGGCCGCCCGCTGATGCTGCACAACAAGCACCGCAACGCCGACACCCCACCGGGCTTCACCGACGCGATGACGATCCACGACTCCGCGGTGCACGAGATCGACGTCACCCGCTGGCTGCTGGACGACGAGATCACCGCCGTACGGGTGCTGCGCCCGGCCCCCTCCGCCAACGCGGCGGAAGGGCTGAGCGACCCGCAGCTGATCCTCTTCGAGACCGCGGGCGGCCGGCTCGTGGACACCGAACTCTTCGTCACCTGCGGCTTCGGCTACCAGGTCGGGTGCGAGGCGGTGTGCGAGGGCGGTACGGCCCGGATCGGCGACGACCACGGGGTCTTCGTCAACACCGCCGGCCACTGGGGCGGCGCCATCACCCCCGGTTTCGTCGAGCGCTTCGAGGAGGCGTACGACCGGCAGGTGCAGCACTGGGTCAACGCCACCCGGCGCGGCGAGGTCGAGGGTCCCAGCTGCTGGGACGGCTATGCGGCGGCCGCGGTGTGCGCGGCGGGCGTGCGCGCCCAGGAGTCCGGCGAACGGGTCGCCGTGGAACTGGTCGAGCGTCCCGCGCTGTACCGCTGACGATGGCGACCCCCACCCGCCGACTGGCGTCCGACGGGCCGCTCCGGAGCGCCCCGGCCCGTCGCACCCGGCGTTTCCTCGTCGGCATCGCTGCCATAGCCGCCCTCGGCGGCGCCCTGTTCGGTTACGACACCGGGGTCGTCTCCGGCGCCCTGCCCTTCATGGAGCGGCACTTCGGCCTCGGCTCCCTGGGCGAGGGCGTCATCACCAGCGCCCTGCTGATCGGCGCCGCCTTCGGCTCGCTGGCCGGCGGGCGGATGTCCGATGCGCTCGGGCGGCGCACCTCCCTGCTGTGGGCGGGCGCGGTGTTCATCGGCGGCGCGCTGGCCGTGGCGCTCGCGCCCACCGTCCCGTTCATGGCCGTGGCCCGGTTCGTCCTGGGCCTCGCCGTGGGCAGCGCCTCGGTCATCACCCCGCTGTATCTGTCGGAGATCGCGCCCCCGCACATCCGCGGCCGGCTGGTCTCCTTCAACTCCCTGATGATCGTCAGCGGTCAGCTGCTCGCCTACCTCATCAACGCCGTGCTCGCGCACTGGGCGGCCTGGCGCTGGATGCTGGGCCTGGCGGCGCTGCCCGCGGTGGCGCTGTTCGCCGGACTGTTCTTCCTGCCGGACACGCCGCGCTGGTACATCAGCAAGGGACGCCGGGACGAGGCGGGCGCGGTGCTGGCCCGTACGCTCCCGGCCGAGGAGGTCGCCGGCGAACTGGCCCGGATCGACCACGCCCGCGGCCTGGAGGCCGCCGCCCGGCGCGGCGCCTGGCAGGAACTGCGCACCCCGTGGATCCGGCGGCTGCTCCTGGTGGGCGTCGGACTGGCGGTCGTCCAGCAGATCACCGGCGTCAACGCCGTCATCTATTTCGCGCCCAAGATTCTCGCCGCGACGGGACTGGGCACCAATGCCGCAATCACCGCCACCATTGCCGTCGGCGTCGTCTCCGTCCTCGCCACCGCCGTCGGAATGTCGCTGATCGACCGGGTGGGCCGCCGCCCCATGCTGATCACGGGCCTGGCCGGAATGGCGTTCTCCCTCGCGCTGCTCGGCGCGGCATTCCGGCTTCCGCACTCCCCCGCCGTCAGCATTCTCGTCCTGGGGCTGATGGTTCTCTACATGGCCTTTATGCAGGCCACGTTGAACACCGGCGTCTGGCTGCTGCTCGCCGAGATGTTTCCGCTCGCGGTCCGCGGACTGGCCATGGGGACCGCGGTATTCATGATGTGGCTGATCAATTTCACGGTCGCGCTGACCTTTCCGGTGCTGCTGGACGCGGTCGGCGCCGGCACCACGTTCTGGCTCTTCGGGGTGGCGTGCGTGCTGTCCCTGCTCTTCTGCAAGCGGTATGCGCCGGAGACGAAGGGGCTGGCCCTGGAAGACCTGGAGGACGAACTGCGGAAGGGGGCTGCGGGGGCGTGAATTCCGGGTCGGCTGCTTTCTTTTCGCGGCCGCTGAGTTCCTCTCGTCGGCGCTGATCCTTTTCCTGAGGGAGAGCGTTCGTATCCGGCCGCACCACCAGATGGCGGGCCGCTCCCGGCCGGGAACCGGGAGCGGCCCGCCACCGTTGTGTCACAGCCGTCCCATGCCCGTCACGGCTGTCACCGTTGCGCGGATCTTCCGTCACAGCCGTTCAACAGCCCCTCCCCGATGCTCACTCTGCGTCGTTGACCGAGCACGGGCTGAGGGGCCATCAGGCTGAATGGCCATCAAGCCGTGAGTGATCGACACGTCGTACGCAGCACCTCGTCGGCTCCCCGGGCCGGCCCTGCGATCGGCGCCAAGGAGGTACAGAGATGATCGACGGAATGCTCTGGTCCTACAAGGAGATCGCCGCACACATCCAGGTGCAGCCGGACACCGTGCGCTCGTACCGCAAACACGGGCTGCTGCCCGAGCCCGATCTCGTGGAGTGCGGCAAACCGTTCTGGTTCGCCGATACCGTCAGAGCCTGGGTGGCGCGCCGGCCCGGCCACAGAAGCCGGCGCGCGCGGGCGGACTGACGGCCGCTCGCGGCTCGTGGGCTCCGCCCGGCGCGGGGCCTACGATCGCCGCATGACCCACCCGATAGTGCAGGACCCGCCTCCGCAGCCCGCCCGGATGGCGGTGATCGGTGCCGGCGCGATCGGCGGCTATCTCGCCGCCCTCGCCCACTGGTCCGGCCTCGACGTCACCGTGTGCGTGCGCAGCCCCCTGGACACCCTCACCGTCGAGTCCGGCGGCGAGGAGCGTACGGCGGCGGTACGGATCGCCACCGCGCCCGCCGAGGTCGCGCCCGTCGACTGGGTGCTGCTGACCACCAAGGCGCAGGACACCGCGAGCGCCGAGGGCTGGCTGCGGCGGCTGTGCGGGCCGGGCAGCACCGTGGTCGTCGTACAGAACGGCGTCGGGCACCGCGAGCGGGTCGCCCCGTACGTCCCGGAGGGCACCGAGATCCTGCCGGCCCTGGCGTACATCGCCGCGGAACGCCTGGCTCCGGGCCGGATCCGGCATCACATCGCCAGCGAACTCCAGGTCCCCGCGGGCCCGTTGGCCGACCGGTTCGCCGATGCGCTGGCGGGCGGTGAGCCGACGGTGCGGCCGGTCGCCGACTTCACCACCGCCGCCTGGCGCAAGCTGCTCACCAACCTCGGGGCCAACCCCCTCACCGCCCTCCTCCAGCAGCGGATGGGCATCTTCGCCGATCCCGGTATGGCCGCGCTCGCCGGCGATCTGCTGCGCGAGGCGGCGGTCGTGGCGCGGGCGGAGGGCGCGGACATCGGCGAGCGGGACGTCGCCGACACCCTGGAGATCTACCGGGTGGTGCCGCCCGACGGAGGTTCCTCCATGCTCTACGACCGCCTCGCGGGCCGCCCCATGGAGCACGAGTACCTCACCGGCGCGGTGGTCCGGGCCGGTGAACGGCACGGCATCGCGACCCCGTTGAACGGCATGCTGCTCACCCTGCTGCGCGCGGTCGACCGCGAACTACGGGGCTGAGCCCGGCACCGGGTGCGCCCTAGGAGGGCGGCGCCGCGGAGCCGCGGACCTCCAGGGAGGGCGCCGCCAGCCCGTGGTCGGCGGGCCGTCCGGGGTGTTCCATACGGTCCAGGAGGCGCTGTGCGGCGCGGCGTCCCACGTCGTGGCTCGCATTGTCGACGGTGGTCAGCCACAGGTGCCGGATGCGGGCGAGATAGGTGTTGTCGCAGCCGACCAGGGAGAGATCGTGGGGCACTTCCAGGCCCAGCTCCCGGGCGGCTGAGAGCGCGCCGACGGCGGAGAAGTCGTTGAAGGCGAAGACCGCGGTGGGACGTTCGGGGGTCGCGGCCGGGCGTCCGCCGAGCATCCGGACTGCCGCGCGGTAGCCGCCCTCCTCGGTGCCGTCGCCCGGCTCGACCGTCGGCTCCCCGCCGAGTCCGTGCTCGCGCATCGTCGCCTCGAAGCCGCGCCGGCGCAGTTCGCCGACGCTGCCCGGACCGGCGATATGGGCGATCCGGCGGTGGCCCAGCCCGATGAGGTGTTCGGTGGCCAGCCGGGCGCCCCGTTCGTCGTCGTTGGCGACGGTGTCCACTCTGGGCAGCCGGGGGTCGTGGCTGCCCGCGACGACGGTCGGCAGGCGCTCGGCCAGCTCGGCGAGTGCGGCGGTGTCGGCGTCGGGCAACGTGCCCACCGCGACCACGCCGTCCACCCGCAGCTCCAGGAACGTCCGGGCGATGTCCTCGCCGGTACGGCGGCCCAGCCGGCTGTCGGCCATCAGCATGCGCAGGCCATGAGCACACAGGACGGAGTTCAGCCCGTCCAGCAGCTCGACGAACCAGGGGTTGCGCAGATCGTCCAGCAGCACGCCCACGGTGTGCGTACGGCGCGCCACCAGGCTGCGGGCCGCCGCGTTGGGCCGGTAGCCCAGCTCGTCGATCGCCTCCAGGACGGCCTGCCGCTTGGCGTCGCTGACCCGCGGTGAGCCCTGGAGGACCAGGGAGACCAGGGATTTGGAGACGCCGGCGCGCTCGGCGACGCCGCGGATGGTCGGGGCGTGAGGCCCATTGGACCGTTCCATGGGCGGAGATCCTGCCATCGGGCCGCGGTGGCGTCAACGGCCCGGCCGCGGCTCGTACGTCCTCTTCAACTCCCCTGGTGCACAAGGATTGACATGCGGACATCCGGACATGCAAGGTGCCGGGGAAGCGAGCCATTGGACCGTTCCAATACCCTACAGCGGGAGGACCCGACCATGAAGATCGGCCTGATCGGAACCGGGCGCATCGGCGCATTCCACGCCGCGACCCTCCACGACCTGGAAGGCGTCACCGACCTCGTGGTCGCGGATGCGGACGCCGCCCGCGCCGCGTCGCTGGCGGCCTCGCTCGGCGTACGGGCCGCCCCGGGCATCGCAGAGATGTACGCGGAGGGCCTGGACGGCGTGGTGATCACCGCCGCGACCAGTGCGCACGCCGCGCTCATCCATCAGGCCCTGGACGCCGGGGTGCCGGTGTTCTGCGAGAAGCCGGTGGCGCTGGACGTGCCCGGCACCCTCGGCGTGGTGGAGCGGGCCGCGGCCGGGAGCGTGCCCGTGCAGATCGGCTTCCAGCGGCGCTTCGATGCGGGCTACCGCGCCGCCCGCCGGGCGCTGCGCTCCGGCGAACTGGGCTGGCTGCACACCCTGCGCGCCTGCACCAGCGACCGGACGCCGCCGCCGGCCGCCTATATCCCCACCTCCGGCGGGCTGTTCCGGGACTGCAGCATCCATGACTTCGACATCCTGCGCTGGCTGACCGGACGCGAGGTGGTCTCGGTCTTCGCCCAGGGCGCCAACCGCGGGGCGTCCTTCTTCGCCGACGGGGACGACGTCGACACCTGCGCGGCGCTGCTGCGCTTCGACGACGACACCCTGGCCACCGTCACCGCGACCCGCTACAACGGCGCGGGCCACGACGTCCGCCTGGAGGTCTGCGGCTCCAAGGACGCCCGCTTCGTGGGCCTGGACGACCGGGCGCCGCTGCCGTCCGCGGAGCCGGAGCTGTCGTGGCGGCGGTCGGCCGCGCCGTACGCCACCTTCATGGAGCGCTTCCAGGATGCGTACGTCACGGAGCTGGGCGTCTTCGCCGAGGTCGCGGCGGGGCGGGCGCCGAACCCGTGCCCGCCCGCCGACGCGCTGGAGGCGCTCTATGTCGCCGAGGCATGCGACCGCTCCCGCCGGACCGGGCAGCCGGTCGCCGTGGCGGACCTCCGCACCGCGGCCGGTAACGGCGGTACGGCGCCGGGCACATGAGCCGCGCCGCCCGTTGCCGGCCGGCACCCCCACCGCGCGCCGCCGGCCGGCAACAGGCAACCGTCAGCTGTCAACTGCCGGCCGTCCCCCGTCAGTCCAGCACCACCCGCCAGTTGTTGGCCCGCATCAGCCGCCCCTTGGGGTACTCGATCTCGCACTCCTCCTGGAAGCCGAATCCCGCCTTGCGGCATACGGCGTTGGACGCGGCATGCGCCACCGACGGGAAGGCATACAGCGCACGATGCCGCCCCTCGGCCCTGGCCACGGCTATGACCTCCCGCGCCGCGGCCGCCGCGATCCCGCGCCCCTGGAACTCGGGCAGCACTCCCCAGCCCGTCTCATACGCCCGCTCGCCCCGCCAGGTGAGCTCCCAGTAGCCGACCGAGCCCACCACCGCCTCTCCGGCCCGGCCCGCCGGGCCGCCGTCCGCTGCTCCCGGCCCCGTCTCCGTATCCGTACCGTCCGCCGCCAGCACCACCCGGAACATCCGCCCCGGCCCGTCGAGCGCGAGATACCGCGCGTGCCGGGCGGCCACCTGCGCCTCGGTTTCCGGGCCGCCCAGATGCTCGGTCATCACCGGGGTGTTGAGCCTGTGCAGCAGGTCGATGTCGTCCGCCGTCCACTCCTCGATCCGCACCCGAGGTGCGCCTGTTCCCCTCGTCATGCAGTCAACGGTAGGACCTGCCACTGACAATCGGCCGCCACTAGGACAGCGGGCTGCGGGGTCGGCCGCCACGGCCGTTCGCCACGTCGAAGTCCCTGGTCAGAGCGGTCTTCGGGGTGCGTTGGCGGCCGCGGCCGTCCGCCCCGCCCGCGCCCCCGTCGCCGTCCCCCGCCGCCTTGTGCGCCCCGCCCGCTCCGGCCCGGTCGCGCCCGTCCGCCGATGCCCGCACGGCGGCACGGCGACGCGAGATCCACTGGAGGGCCGACCCCGCCGCGGCGACCGCGCAGGAGACGCCGATGCCGATGCCCGCGGCGTAGAGCGGATCGCCCGCGGCGGCGCTGCCCATGTAGCCGAGGCCGACGGAGTAGGTCGCCCACAGCGCCTCGGCGAAGCCGGCGCCGATCACATATTTGCGCAGCGGATAGCGCAGGACCCCGGAGGCCAGCGCCCCGGCGATGCGTCCGCTGGGCAGGAACCGCACGCCGATGACGAACGGCAGGCCGTAGCGCTGGATATGGGCGGAGGTCCACTGCAGCAGCGCCCGGCGGCGGGGGCTGCGCTGCATCCAGGACCGTACGGGTCCGCCGAACCGCCGCGCGAGGAGGTACATCAGCACATCCCCCAGCAGCGCGCTGCCCGCGACGATCAGCAGGATCAGCGGCAGGAGCGCCTGCCCCTGGGAGGCGAGTACTCCGGCTGTGACAAGGAGCGCGGAGTTGGGGACCAGCGGTGGCAGGGTGGTGAGTGCCAGCAGGCCGTAGGCCATGAGATCCATCCGGCCGCCTCCTCGGATCCGCCCCGAGTTCGTACCCCCAAGGCTGACGCGTGGCGGTGCGCTCGGCAACGCGTGGCGGACCGGGCTTGGATTGATACCCCCTAGGGGTATAAAGTGAAGACGGAACATCGGCACCACGAGGAGAATCCCATGACTGCCACGTCTGCCACCCCCGACGCAGCCGCCACACCGGCCACCGGCTCCTGCTGCACCCCCGGCGGCTCCTGCGGCACCGGTGCCGGGTCCGCCGCCCCGTCCGGCGAGGTGACCACCACATACCGGGTCACCGGGATGACCTGCGGCCACTGCGAAGGGGCCGTCTCCTCCGAGATCGACGAGATCGAGGGCGTGACCTCGGTGCAGGCCGTCGCCGCCACCGGTCTGGTGACCGTCACCTCCACCGCCCCGCTCGACGACGAGGCCGTGCGCGCGGCCGTCGACGAGGCCGGCTACGAGCTCGTGGGCCGGGCCTGACCCGTATGTCCGTGTCCCCCGCACAGGCGCAGGTCGAGCTCGCGATCGGCGGGATGACCTGCGCCTCGTGCGCCGCACGGGTCGAGAAGAAGCTCAATCGCATGGAGGGCGTCACCGCCACCGTCAACTATGCGACGGAGCGAGCGTGGATCACCTGCGCGGACGGAGTCTCGGTCGAGGATCTGATCGCGACGGTCGAGAAGACCGGCTACACGGCGGTGCGGCCCGCGCCCCCGGAGCCCGCGCCGGCGGCCGAGGCGCCCCCGGAAGAGGCCCCGGGAGAGACGCCCGGCGAGGAACCGGCGGCGCTCCGCCGGCGGCTGGCGGTCTGCGCCGCCCTGTCCGTCCCGGTGATCGTGCTGGCCATGGTCCCGGCGTTCCAGTTCACCAACTGGCAGTGGCTGTCCCTGACGCTGGCCGCGCCGGTCGTCGTCTGGGGCGGCGCCCCCTTCCACCGCGCCGCCTGGACCACTCTGCGGCACGGCGCCGCCACCATGGACACCCTGGTCTCCCTGGGGACGCTGGCCGCCTTCGGCTGGTCGCTGTGGGCGCTGTTCTTCGGCACGGCGGGCCTGCCCGGTATGCGGCACGGCTTCGATCTGACCCTTTCCTCCACCGCCGGCCCCTCGGAGATCTATCTGGAGGCCGCGGCCGGGGTGACCACGTTTCTGCTGCTGGGCCGCTATCTGGAGGCCCGCGCGAAGCGGAGGGCGGGCGCGGCGCTGCGCGCGCTGATGCGGCTGGGCGCCAAGGATGTGGCCGTGCTCCGGGATGGGATGGAAGTGCGCGTTCCGGTGGGCGAGCTGACGGTCGGCGACCGCTTCGTCGTACGGCCCGGGGAGACCGTCGCCACGGACGGGCGGGTGGTGGCGGGCTCCTCCGCCGTCGATGCGTCGATGCTGACCGGGGAATCGGTCCCGGTGGAGGTGGCGCCGGGGGACTGTGTCACCGGGGCGACGGTGAATACCTCGGGCCGCCTGGAGGTCGAGGCCACGCGCGTCGGCGGCGACACCCAGCTGGCCCGGATCGCGCGGCTGGTGCAGGAGGCGCAGAGCGGCAAGGCGGCCGTGCAGCGGCTGGCCGACCGGATCTCGGCGGTGTTCGTTCCGGTGGTGCTGGTACTCGCGGCGGCCACGCTGGCCGGCTGGCTGCTGGCCGGTGCGGAGGCAGCCGCCTCGTTCACCGCGGCGGTGGCAGTGCTGATCATCGCCTGTCCGTGCGCGCTGGGACTGGCCACGCCGACGGCCCTGCTGGTGGGTACGGGGCGCGGGGCGCAGCTGGGCATTCTGATCAAGGGGCCGGAGGTGCTGGAGTCGACCCGCCGGGTGGACACCGTCCTGCTGGACAAGACCGGCACGGTCACCAGCGGGCGGATGCGGCTCCTGGAGGCCGTGACGGCCGACGGGGTCGCGGAGGACGACCTGCTGCGGCTGGGCGGGGCGCTGGAGCACGCGTCGGAGCATCCGGTGGCGCGGGCCGTCGCGGAGGGCGCCGGGGAGCGGACCGGACCCCTGCCCGGCGTCGAGGATTTCGAGAATGTGCCGGGGCTGGGGGTGCGCGGGACGGTGGCCGGACACCGGGTGCTGGCGGGCCGGGCGCAGCTGGCCGAACGGGCCGGGATCGCGCTGCCGCCGAAGCTGCGGTCGGCGCTGGCCACGGCCGGGACGCTGGGCCGTACGGCCGTGGTGGTGGCCTGGGAGGGGGAGGCGCGCGGCGTGCTGACGGTCTCTGACGCAGTGAAGCCCACCAGCGCCGAGGCGGTGCGGGCCCTGCGGGCGCTGGGGCTGACGCCCGTCCTGCTGACCGGCGACAACGCCGCAGTCGCGCAGGCGGTGGCGGCCGAGGTCGGCATCGACGAGGTGATCGCCGAGGTGCTGCCGGAGGACAAGGTGGCGGTCGTGGCGCGGCTGCGCGCCGAGGGCCGTACGGTCGCGATGGTCGGCGACGGTGTCAACGACGCGGCGGCGCTGGCCGCCGCCGATCTGGGGCTGGCCATGGGCACCGGCACGGATGCGGCGATCGAGGCGGGCGATCTCACGCTGGTCCGGGGCGATCTGCGGGTGGCGGCCGATGCCCTCCGGCTGGCCCGGGCTACCCTCGCTACGATCAAGGGGAATCTGTTCTGGGCGTTCGGCTACAACGTGGCGGCGCTGCCGCTGGCGGCGGCCGGGCTGCTGAACCCGATGATCGCGGGCGCCGCGATGGCGTTCTCGTCGGTCTTCGTGGTCACCAACAGCCTGAGGCTGCGAACATTCACATAGTTCTCACAACTGACACAACACCCATACGGCACGAGATGGATCTCCCACTCGTGACCCTTGACCGCATTCGCCCCTTTATGGCAAGAGACTCAGATCACACTCATGGGAACGTAACCATTGAGGGGGGTCGCGAGTCTAACCGGGCGGTGCAGGCACCCCGGCGGGGCTTGCACTGCACAGGCCGTGCAGATCTTGGGGGATCGGACACGGCTACGCGTGGCCGGGGCGACGCGCCCGGGGAGCTTTGAGCGGCCCTCCCGAATGTGCGCGTCCCGGCGGATCGCGGTGCAACCCGAACGCCCGGACGGATCCCGTGGGGGGAATCCGACCCGGGACATGGGAAGCGCCCCGCGCTCTGGACCCGTGGGGGGATCCGGAGGCGGGGCGCTTTCTACTGCGCTCGGCGCCGTACGAGGACGCGCGGCCTGCTGTCAGGGCGCGGCCGTCAGCGCTTCTCGACCGGGACGAAGTCGCGCTCGATGATGCCGGTGTAGATCTGCCGCGGGCGGCCGATGCGGGAGCCCGGCTCCTTGATCATCTCGTGCCACTGGGCGATCCAGCCGGGCAGCCGGCCGAGCGCGAAGAGCACGGTGAACATCTCGGTCGGGAAGCCCATCGCCCGGTAGATCAGACCCGTGTAGAAGTCGACGTTCGGGTAGAGCTTGCGCTCGACGAAGTAGTCGTCGGAGAGGGCGTGCTCCTCCAGCTTGAGGGCGATGTCCAGCAGCTCGTCGGACTTGCCCAGCGCGGAGAGGACGTCGTGCGCCGCCGCCTTGATGATCTTCGCCCGGGGGTCGAAGTTCTTGTAGACGCGGTGCCCGAAGCCCATGAGCTTCACGCCGTCTTCCTTGTTCTTCACCTTGCGGATGAAGGTGTCGACGTCGCCGCCGGTGGCCTGGATGCCCTCGAGCATCTCCAGCACGGACTGGTTGGCGCCGCCGTGCAGGGGGCCCCACAGGGCGTTGATACCGGCCGAGATCGAGGCGAAGAGGTTCGCCTGCGAGGAGCCGACCAGGCGCACGGTCGAGGTCGAGCAGTTCTGCTCGTGGTCGGCGTGCAGGATCAGCAGCTTGTCCAGCGCGCTGACGACGACCGGGTCGAGGTCGTACTCGGCGGCCGGCACCGAGAAGGTCATCCGCAGGAAGTTCTCGACGTAGCCGAGCTCGTTGCTCGGGTAGACGACCGGGTGGCCGACCGACTTCTTGTAGGCGTACGCCGCGATCGTCGGGAGCTTGGCCAGCAGCCGGATCGTGGAGATATGGCGCTGCTTCTCGTCGAACGGGTTGTGGCTGTCCTGGTAGAACGTCGACAGCGCGCTGACGACCGACGACAGCATGGCCATCGGGTGGGCGTCCCGGGGGAAGCCGTCGTAGAAGCGCTTGACGTCCTCGTGCAGCAGGGTGTGGTACGTGATGTCCTGCTTGAAGTTCGCCAGCTCGTCGACGGTGGGCAGCTCGCCGTTGATCAGGAGATACGCGGTCTCGACGAACGTGCTGCGCTCTGCGAGCTGCTCGATCGGGTACCCGCGGTAACGAAGAATTCCCTGTTCACCATCGAGATAGGTGATCGCGGATTTGTATGCCGCGGTATTGCCGTAACCGGAATCCAGGGTCACCAGACCGGTCTGGGCGCGCAGCTTCGAGATGTCGAAGCCCTTGTCGCCGACCGTGCTGTCGACGACCGGGTAGCTGTATTCGCCGTCCCCGTAACGCAGTACTACAGAGTTGTCGCTCACGTCATCCCTCACCGACGTTGTGCCTCTTCTTCGAGGTGCCCTGACTGCCTATACCTTCCCCCATTTGGACCTTGGATGTGCACTCGGGGTCGGCCATAGGGCCCTATCGCGGCACTCAGTGCCGCGCTGGTGTCCATCCTGCTCCCGTTCGCCCCGATTGGGAAAGAGGAGTGACATCACACTGCACCGGCGAGCCGGTGATCGAGCGCCGTACACCGCCGACCGGCGGATACGGTGCGCACGGCCTGTCCGAGGGCCTTCCGGGAGCCGACGAGCACCACCAAGCGTTTCGCCCGGGTCACGGCGGTATACAACAGATTGCGCTGGAGCATCATCCACGCTCCGGTGGTGACCGGAATCACCACCGCTGGATACTCACTACCCTGCGAGCGGTGGATCGTCACGGCATAGGCGTGTGCCAATTCGTCCAATTCATCGAAGTCGTAGGGGACCTCCTCGTCCTCGTCGGTGAGCACGGTCAGCCGCTGCTCCTCGGCGTTCAGATCCGTGACCACGCCCACCGTGCCGTTGAAGACGCCGTTGCTTCCCTTGTCGTAGTTGTTCCTGATCTGGGTGACCTTGTCGCCCACCCGGAAGACCCGGCCGCCGAAGCGGCGCTCGGCCAGATCGGGGCGGGCGGGGGTGACGGCCTGCTGGAGCAGGCCGTTGAGGGCGCCGGCGCCGGCCGGGCCGCGGTGCATCGGGGTGAGGACCTGGACGTCCCGACGCGGATCGAGCCCGAACTTGGCCGGGACCCGCCGCGCCGCCACATCGACCGTCAGCCGCGCGGCCTCCTCACCGTCGTCCTCCACGAACAGGAAGAAGTCCTTCAGCCCGGTGGTCAGCGGCGGCACCCCGGAGTTGATGCGGTGCGCATTGGTGACCACCCCCGACTGCTGCGCCTGGCGGAAGATCCTGGTCAGGCGCACGGACGGCACCGGGCCCGGGTCGGCGAGCAGATCCCGCAACACCTCCCCCGCGCCCACCGACGGCAGCTGGTCGACGTCCCCCACCAGCAGCAGATGGGCGCCCGGCGGCACCGCCTTGACGAGCTTGTTGGCCAGCAGCAGATCCAGCATGGACGCCTCGTCGACGACCACCAGATCGGCGTCCAGCGGCCGGTCCGCGTCATAGGCGGCGTCCCCGCCCGGCTTGAGCTCCAGGAGGCGGTGGACGGTGGACGCCTCCGCCCCCGTCAGCTCCGACAGCCGTTTGGCCGCCCGCCCGGTGGGCGCCGCCAGCACCACCTTGGCCTTCTTGGCGCGGGCCAGCTCCACCACGGAGCGCACCGTGAAGGACTTGCCGCACCCGGGACCGCCGGTCAGCACCGCCACCTTCTGCGTCAGCGCCAGCCGCACCGCGGCCTGCTGCTCCGGCGCCAGCTCGGCCCCCGTACGCCGCGCCAGCCACGCCAGCGCCTTGTCCCAGACCACGTCGCCGAACGCCGGCATACGGTCCTCGTCGCTGCGCATCAGCCGGGTCAGCCGCCCGGCCAGCGAGATCTCCGCACGGTGGAACGGCACCAGATAGACGGCGGTGACCGGCTCCCCGTCCTTGCCCGGCACCCGCTCGCGCACCACCCCCTCGGGCTCCGCCGCCAGCTCCCCCAGGCAGTCGATGACCAGGCCGGTGTCCACCTGGAGGAGCTTGACCGCGTCCGCGATCAGCTGTTCCTCGGGCAGGAAGCAGTGCCCCTGGTCCGTCGACTGCGACAGCGCGTACTGAAGGCCCGCCTTGACCCGGTCCGGGCTGTCGTGCGGAATGCCGACCGACTGTGCGATGCGGTCGGCGGTCAGGAAGCCGATGCCCCAGACGTCGGCGGCCAGCCGGTAGGGCTCGTTGCGGACCACGGAGATGGAGGCGTCGCCGTACTTCTTGTAGATCCGCACCGCGATGGACGTCGAGACGCCCACGCCCTGGAGGAAGACCATCACCTCCTTGATGGCCTTCTGCTCCTCCCACGCCGCGCCGATCATCTTCGTCCGCTTGGGGCCCAGCCCCGGAACCTCGACGAGCCGCCCGGGCTCGCTCTCGATGACCTCCAGCGTGTCCGTGCCGAAGTGCTCGACGATCCGGTCGGCGATCCGGGGGCCGATGCCCTTGATGAGACCGGAACCCAGATAGCGGCGGATGCCCTGGATGGTGGCCGGCAGGACGGTGGTGTAGTTCTCGCAGGTGAACTGCTTGCCGTACTGCGGATGGGAGCCCCAGCGCCCGTGCATCCGCAGCGATTCGCCGGGCTGCGCCCCCAGCAACGCCCCGACCACCGTGAGGAGATCGCTGGAGCCGCGGCCGGTGTCGACCCGCGCGACGGTGTAGCCGGTCTCCTCATTGGCGTAGGTGATCCGCTCGAGGACCCCTTCCACCACCGATCCGTTGACCATGCCCCGACCGTACCGCCGGGGTCTGACAACGCGTCCGGCAGCGGCGGATCCCGAGCCGTCCCCGGCGGCCCCCGGATGCGACCGAGGGGCCCGCCCGGTGGCCGGCCCCTCGGTTCCCCCCTCCGCGTCGGCCTTCGGATCCCCCCGGATTCCTCCCCCGTCGAGGCCGACGCCTGCTATGACCTCCGTGGGCCGCCGACGGTTGCACTTCCGGTGCGTTGTTTTCCGGTTACCCAAAGTGCCGTCCCTTGGGGGAAGTCCGGGGGCTCACCCCACGTGCACCGTGAACCGCTCCACGATCTCCGCCAGTACCTCGGCCCCGTCGCGCGCCCACAGCGCCGGGCTGAAGATCTCCACCTCGATCGGCCCCCGGTAGCCGGCCCCGTCCACCCGCTCCCGGAACCACCGCAGATCCACCGCCCCGTCACCGAGCTGTCCGCGCCCCAGAAGTGCGCCCTCGGGCAACGGGGTGACCCAGTCGGCCAGCTGGAAGGCGGCGATCCGCGCACCGCCCGCACGGTCGATACCGGCACCGGCCGTGTCGTCCCACCACAGGTGGTAGGTGTCCACCACCACCCCCACCCGCTCGGCGGCGAAGCGTTCGGCGAGGTCGAGGGCCTGCGTCAGGGTGGAGACGACACAGCGGTCGGCCGCGAACATCGGGTGCAGCGGTTCGATCGCCAGGCGGACGCCCCGCTCGGCGGCGTACGGGGCCAGCTCCGCGAGGGCCTCGGCGATCCGTTCCCGGGCGCCGCTCAGATCGCGGCTGCCGGGCGGCAGTCCACCGGAGACCAGGACCAGGGTGGCGGTGCCGAGGGCCGCCGCCTCCTCGATGGCGGCCCGGTTGTCCTCCAGGGCGGCCGCGCGCTCCCCGGGGTCCTCGGCGGTGAAGAACCCGCCCCGGCACAGGCTGGTGACCGCCAGCCCGGCGTCCCGTACGAGCCGTGCCGTCGCGGCGACCCCGTACTGCCGCACCGGCGCCCGCCACAGGCCCACGCCCCGTACGCCCGCCCGCGCACAGCCGTCCGCCAGTTCCGGCAGCGACCACTGGCGGACGGTCTCCTGATTGAGGCTCAGCCGGGAGAGCAGGCCGTCGTCCCGGTGGCGGCCCGTTCGTGTGCCGCCGGTGTCGTCATCGGTCATCCGTCCTCCGCCCCGTACTCCGCGAGCAGCCCGGCCATCCGGGCGGCGGCCAGCTCCCGGTCGGGGAACAGGCCCAGCTCGTCGGCCAGTTGGTGGGCGCGCCGCAGGTGCGGCAGCGAGCGGGCCGACTGGAGGCCGCCGACCATGCTGAAGTGCGCCTGGTGGCCGGCGAGCCAGGCCAGCAGGACCACGCCGGTCTTGTAGTAGCGGGTGGGCGCCTGGAAGAGGTGCCGGGCGAGCGCGACGGTCGGGTCCAGGGCGGCCCGGAAACCGTCGCGGTCCCCGTCGTCCAGGAGGCGGACGGCCGCGGCGGCCAGAGGTGCCAGCGGGTCGAACACCCCCAGCAGGGCGTGGCTGAAGCCCTGGTCGTCGCCCGCGATCAACTCGGGGTAGTGGAAGTCGTCGCCGGTGTAGCAGCGCACGGGGGCGGGCAGCCGGCGGCGCAGCCCGATCTCCCGGCCGGCGTCCAGGAGGGAGACCTTGACGCCGTCCACCTTGTGCGGATGGTCGGCTACGAGGCGTACGAGGGTGGCGGTGGCGGCGTCCAGGTCCGTGCTGCCCCAGTAGCCCTCCAGTGCCGGGTCGAACATCGGGCCCAGCCAGTGGAGGATCACCGGTCCGGTGGCCTGGCGCAGCAGATGGCCGTAGAGCTCCAGATAGTCGTCGGGGCCGGTGGCGGCCGCGGCGAGCTGCCGGGACGCCATCAGGACGGGGCGGCCGCCGCACTGCTCGACGAGTTCGAGCTGTTGCTCGTAGGCGGCCCGGACGTCCGCCAGAGAGGCGCCGTGGAGCGGGAGTTGGTCGGTTCCGGCGCCGCAGGCCAGCAGGCCGCCCACGGTGCGCGCCTCGGCGGCGGAGCGGCGGATCAGCTCGGCGGCGGCCGGCCAGTCCAGGCCCATACCGCGCTGCGCGGTGTCCATCGCCTCGGCCACCCCCAGGCCGTGCGACCACAGGTGGTGGCGGAAGGCGAGGGTGGCGTCCCAGTCGAGCACGGCGGGGCCGTGCGGACCGGTGTCGGCGGCCGGGTCGGGGACCACATGGGCGGCGGCGAGAACCGTACGGGAGCGGGGCCGCGCGGCGGCGGTCACAGGGTCAGTTCCGGAACGTCCAGGCGCCGGCCCTCGGCCGACGACTTCAGGCCGAGTTCGGCGAGCTGGACGCCCCGGGCGCCGGCCAGCAGATCCCAGTGCCAGGGCTCGCCGCGTACGACATGACGCAGGAACAGCTCCCACTGCGCCTTGAATCCATTGTCGAACGTCCCGTTGTCGGGGACTTCCTGCCACTGCTGTCGGAAGCCTCCGTCCGCCGGGATGTCCGGATTCCACACCGGCCGGGGGGTGGTGGAACGGTGCTGGACCCGGCAGCCGCGCAGTCCGGCGACGGCCGAGCCGTCGGTGCCGTCCACCTGGAACTCCACCAGTTCGTCGCGGTGCACCCGCACGGCCCAGGAGGAGTTGATCTGCGCGACGATCCCGCCGGCCAGCTCGAAGATGCCGTACGCGGCGTCGTCGGCGGTGGCGTCGTAGGGCGCCCCCGACTCGTCCCAGCGGCGCGGAATATGCGTGGTGATCTGCGCCTGGACGGTCCTGACCGGCCCGAACAGCTCGTGCAGGACGTACTCCCAGTGCGGGAACATGTCCGCCGCGATACCGCCGCCGTCCTCGGCGCGGTAGTTCCAGGAGGGCCGCTGCGCCTGCTGCCCGTCCCCCTCGAAGACCCAGTAGCCGAACTCGCCCCGTACGGACAGGATCCGGCCGAAGAAACCGCCCGCCACCAGGCGGCGCAGTTTGCGCAGTCCGGGCAGGAAGAGTTTGTCCTGGACGACGCCGTGTCGGACGCCGGCGTCGCGCGCCGCCCTGGCCAGCTCCAGGGCGCCCGACAGCCCGGTGGCGGTGGGTTTTTCGACGTACACATGCTTTCCGGCGGCGATCGCCTTCTTCACCGCCGCCTCGCGGGCGGCGGTGACCTGGGCGTCGAAGTAGATGTCGATGCTGTCGTCGGCCAGTACGGCGTCGAGGTCACAGCTGAACTCCGGCAGGCCGTGCCGTTCGGCCAGGGCCCGCAGCCGGTGCTCGGAGCGGCCGACGAGCACCGGTTCGGGCCAGATCACCGTCCCGTCCCCGAGGTCGAGGCCGCCCTCTTCGCGCAGTTCGAGGAGGGAGCGGACCAGGTGCTGGCGGTGGCCCATGCGTCCGGTGACGCCGTTCATGGCGATGCGTACGGTCGTGCGTGTCATGGTCCGGGCCCCTCTCAGGACGGGGTATTCGATCCCTGTGGCCTGGGCCGGAGCCTAGCCCCGTCCGGGGCGCGGGGCGCCGAGGTCGGCACGGCCTCCATCGCGTCACCGGCGGTTGTCAGTGGCGGCGGCTAGCCTTTTCGCAAAGGCTGGGAGGGGTGGTCGACAGTGCGTCAAAGACTTCATGGGCACGCCGGATTCGCCGCCGCCGGCGCGTCGCGGCAGCACGGCTTCGGGCGGGAGCTGATAGGCCGGGACCGGCGTCCGGTGCGGTGACGCCGGATCGGCGCGAAGGGCGGCAGGGCATGCGGACGGACGGTGCGGGTACGGCGACGCGGTTCGCGTTCTCGACGCTGGGGGTGCCGGGCCTGCCGGTGCCCGAGGTGCTGCGGCTGGCCGGCGACGCCGGCTATCAGGGCGTCGAGCTGCGGGCGCATCCCGAGGAGCCGGTGCATCCGCTGCTGGGGATGCGTGAACGGGCCGTGGTACGGCGGCAGTTCGCTGACGCGGGCGTGGCGGTTCTGGCCGTCGCCGGATATCCGCGGGTGGCCGCGGCCCGGGACGCCGCGGGCGAGGCCGAGGTGGCGCGGGAGCTGACCGAGCTGGTGCTGCTCGCGGCCGATCTGGGGGCGCGGTTCGTGCGGGTCTTCCCCGGTGGCGGCGACCGCCCGGCGGCCGAGGCGGAGGCGGATGCCGCGCGCCGGCTGGCCGCGGTGGCGCCGCTCGCCGCCGACCGGGGCGTACGGGTCCTGCTGGAAACCCATGACTCGCACCGTACGGGCGCGTCCGTGGGCAGGATCCTGAAGCGGGTGGGCCATCCCGGGGCCGGTGCGCTGTGGGACGTGCTGCACTGCTGGCTCGGCGGCGAGCGGCCCGCCGACACCCGTGCCGCGCTGGCGCCGTATCTGGGCTATGTCCAGGTCAAGGACGTGGCATCGGCCGAGGACACCACTCCCCTGCCGCTCGGCGCGGGCCGGCTGCCGCTCGCGGACGTCCTGGCCGCGCTGGGCAACGGCTCCGCACCCGGCGGCTGGCTCTGCTGGGAGTACGAGAAGCGCTGGTACCCGGCGGCGGCCGAGCTGCCCGCCCTGCTGGCCCCGGGCCGTGCCCACCTCCAGCGTCTCCTCGGTACCGCCCCGGCCCCCTGACCGGGCCCGCCCGCGGTCTTCACCCGTCCGGCCGCCCCGGCTCCGCCTGTCCTTCACACATCCCCCGCCGCCCCGCAAACCCTGGGCGCCACCCCGTTCCCCGTCGTTGACCGGCAATGCCTTTCCGGCTATGCGTGTCTCCTTGGACGTTTCCTTCATCTCGCCGAGGAAGCCCTCCGGAAGGAGCGCACATGCACTCCAGACGTACCGTCCTGACCACCGCGGCCGCCGCAGCAGCCGCCTGTGCCACCGGCGCCGCACCCGCCCGGGCCGCCGGGGCCAAGATCGGCCGCCAGCCGGATTCCCCCCGCTCCGCCGCGCCCGCCCCGTCCGCCGAGGCCCGGCTGCGCGGGCTCATCGCGCGGATGACGCCGGAGGAGAAGGTCGGCCAGCTCTTCGTGATGCGCGTCTACGGGCACTCCGCGACCGACCCCGACCCGGACGACGTCGCCGCGAACCGGAAGGAGATCGGGGTCGCCAACGCCGCCGAACTGATCGACAGGTACCACGTCGGCGGCATCATCTACTTCGGCTGGGCGCACAACACCCGCGAGCCGCACCAGATCGCGGACCTGTCCAACGGCATCCAGAAGGCCGGCACCGCGCAGCGGGTCCCCGTGCCGCTGCTGATCTCCACGGACCAGGAACACGGGATAGTGGCCCGGATCGGCGCGCCCGCCACGCTCTTCCCCGGGGCGATGGCGCTGGGCGCGGCGGGCTCGCGCGGCGACGCCCGTACGGCCGCCCGGATCGGCGGCGAGGAGCTGTATGCGATGGGCATCCGGCAGGACTATGCGCCGGATGCGGATGTGAACGTCAACGCCGCCAACCCGGTCATCGGTGTACGGTCCTTCGGCGCCGACCCGCAGGCGGTGGCGCGGCTGGTCGCCGCGGAGGTGCAGGGCTATCAGGACGCCGGGGTCGCGGCCTGCGCCAAGCACTTCCCCGGGCACGGCGACACCGACACCGACAGCCACATCGGGCTGCCGTACATCCACCACACCGCCGAGCAGTGGGAGCGGCTGGACGCGCCGCCCTTCAAGGCCGCGATCGCCGCCGGTATCGACTCCATCATGACGGCGCATATCGTCGTGCCCGCCTTCGACCCCAGCGAGGACCCGGCCACCCTCTCCCGCCCGATCCTCACCGGCATTCTGCGCGAACGCCTCGGCTACCGGGGGGTCGTGGTGACCGATTCGCTGGGCATGGAGGGCGTACGGGTGAAGTACGGCGACGCCCGCGCCCCGGTCCTGGCCCTCAAGGCCGGTGTCGACCAGCTCCTCAATCCGCCCGATCTCTCCGTCGCACACGGCGCCGTCCTCAAGGCGCTGCGGGAGGGCGAGCTGTCCTGGGCCGACATCGAGGCGAAACTGCTGCGCATCCTGCTGCTGAAGGACCGGCGCGGGCTGTTCACCAACCCGTACACCACGCACGAGGAGGTGGACCGCGTCGTCGGGATACGCCGTCATCTCCAGCAGGCGGACCGTATCGCGGAGCGCACCACGACCTTGCTGCGCAATGACGGCGGCGTGCTGCCGCTGTCGCGGCGACGGGAAAACAAGTTGCTGGTGGTGGGCGTGGACGCGGACCCGCCGTCGGGGACCGGAGGCCCGCCCACGACGGTGCTGGCGAACACCTTCGGCGAGCTGGGTTTCACCGCCACCGCGCTGTCCACCGGGCTGACGCCGACGCAGACGCTGATCGACCAGGCGGTGGCGGCGCTCCGCGAACGCGATGCGGTCGTGGTGGCCACCTACAACGTCACGGCGGACTCGCCGCAGCGGCAGCTGATCGACGCCCTGCTGGCCACGGGGAAGCCGGTGGTGCAGCTGGCGGTCCGCAATCCGTACGACATCGCACAGCTGGGCGGCGTCAAGGCGGGGCTGGCGAGCTATTCGTGGACGGATGTGGAGCTGCGGGCCGCGGTGCGGGTGATCGCCGGACAGCGGAAGCCGACGGGCCGGCTGCCGGTGCCGGTGATGCGGGCGGATGCGCCGGACACGGTGCTCTATCCGATAGGGCACGGTCTGTCGTACTGACCCGGCATCTCCCGCTGCGTGGACGGGGAAAGGGCGCGCTCTCCGAGCGGAGAGCGCGCCCTTCGCTACGGTTGCAGCACCGGCATCCGGCGGATGTCCTGCCGGTCCAGTCTCCTGTCGTACGGGGCCTGTGCGGTGGGCTTGTCGCCGGTGGGTGTCACACCCGCCCAGTCGAGGAGTTCGGCGGTCGCCCTGGTCCGGTCGGCGTCCTTCAGCTTGGCGATGTTGGAACCGTGATTGCCACCGGGAACGGTGAAGACAAATGACTCCCGGGCGCCCTTACCGAGTTCGAAGTGTTCCGAACTCCACGGGTCGTACTGGCCGTTGACAAACATCATCCGGTTCGCATGATGGCGCACCCAGTGGTCGACATCGGGCATCGCCCGCTTGTCGAAGTGCATCGGAATGTCCTTGGGCACGAACGTCCGGGAATTGTTGATGCCCGGGTATTTCAACAGGCCGGCCAGCTCCGGATAGCCGTAGCTGGGCTCGCCGAGCTGAGTACCCGCCTGGTAGTAGTACGGCAGGAATTGCTCCATGCCCTGGTCGGTGTAACCGGCGAAACCGCCGACCTCGTCCATCCACTTCCACAGCTCGTCCGTGGAAACGGTGGGCGCGGGCACCTTGGCGCAGGCGGCCTCGGCCGGCTGGTACTGCCAGAAGCCGAACACCAGGTCCGTGACCATGACTTCATAGGCCCGGTCGGCGCTGCCGACGGTTGTGAAGGTCCGCTTTTCCTTTGCGGCCCAGTCCTGGAAACGCTTCACCATCTCCGTGCGCCGCACCAGTGCCTCGCGCTCGATGGCGGCGAGGGCGGTCCGGCACTGCGCGGTCCCGACGGTCTTGAAGAACCGGTCGTAGGCCGAGTCCTCGTCGTTATTGACGTCGTTGGGCGCGACATAGGCGACGGTGCCGTTCATATCGTGCGGGAAGAAGCGACGGTAATAGGTGGCGGTCATACCGCCCTTGCTGCCGCCGGTGGCGATCCAGTGCTTTCGGTAGATCCGGTGCAGTGCGGTGAAAATGCGGTGCTGGTCGGTGGCCGCCTGGCGGATGTTCAGCTTCGTCCAGTCGGCCGGCTGCGGCCGCGACGGGATGAAGTACCGGTATTCCAGCGATACTTGGTTTCCGTCGATGATTTTGGCGGGTTCGCTCCGGGTCGGCGTGGTGCTGACGTTGTAGCCGGAGGTGAAGAACACCGTCGGGCGGTCGACCGACTTGTGCAGCACGGTCAGCCGCTGCTGGAAGGTCCCCTTGGAATGGTCGTGGTGGTCGATCCACTGGGTGTATTCGAGGACGAAATAGCGATAGCCGTCGACCGGCTTCTCCTCGACGAAGTGCATCCCCGGAATCGCGAGAATGCGGTCCTTGATGTCTTCGTCCGCGCTGTTCTCGTTCGTGCTGCTCTTGTTCGTGCTGTTCCGGTCCGCGCTCTTGTGGTCCTGGCCGGTGTCGGTGGTCCGTGGCTCGGCGGCGGTGGCCGCTCCTGCCGATGCGCCGCCGAGCCCCACCGTGCCTATGAGCACGACGAGCGACAGCAGCCATCTGAAGGCCTTGCGCATGCACCCTCCCCTTGGGACAGCAAAGGTCGGGCTGAACCTATCGGCGCAACGGAGCGGCCACCAGGCCGGGCACGGCGGTTCTCAGACCGCCACCGACTCCTCCTCGCCCGTGAAGCTGCGCCACAACTCGGCGTAGCGGCCCCCGAGGGCCAGGAGCTGGGCGTGGGTGCCGTCCTCGGCGACCCGGCCCCCGTCCATCACCACGACGCGGTCGGCGCGGGCCGCGGTGGTCAGGCGGTGGGCGACGACCAGGGTCGTGCGGCGGCCGGAGAGGCGGTCGGTGGCCTGGTTGACGACGGCCTCGGTGGCCAGGTCGAGGGCGGCGGTGGCCTCGTCCAGCAACAGCACGTCGGGATCGACGAGTTCGGCGCGGGCCAGGGCGAGCAGCTGGCGCTGACCGGCCGAGAGGTTGCGGCCCCGTTCGGCGACCTCGTGGAGATAGCCGCCGTCCAGGGTGGCGATCATGGCGTGCGCGCCGACGGCGCGGGCGGCGGCCTCCACCTCGGCGTCGGTGGCGTCCGGGCGGCCGTAGGCGATGGCGTCGCGCACCGTACCGGCGAAGAGATACGGCTCCTGGGGGACGACGCCCAGCCGGCGACGGTAGTCGGTCAGGTCCAGATCGCGCAGATCGGTGCCGTCGACGCGGACGGAGCCGGCGGTCGGGTCGTAGAACCGCGCGACCAGCTTGACCAGGGTGGACTTGCCCGCTCCCGTCTCACCGACGAAGGCGACGGTCTGACCTGCGGGAATGGTCAGGTCAATGCCCGTCAGCGCCGGCTCGGCCCGGTCGCTGTCGCTGCCGTAGTGGAAGTGGACGGAGTCGAAGGTGATGTCGCCGCGCAGGGCCGGCACCTGGCGCGGCCGCTTGGCGGCCGGGGTGGTGGCCGGCTCGCGCAGCAGCTCCTGTATGCGGCCGAGCGAGACGGATGCCTGCTGGTAGCCGTCGAAGACCTGGGAGAGCTGCTGCACGGGGGCGAAGAACAGGTCTATGTACAGCAGATAGGCGACCAGCGCACCCGCCGTCAGCGTGTTGTCGCCGACCCGGCCGGCGCCCACTATCAGCACCAGGGCGGCGGCCACGGACGACAGCAGCTGGACGAACGGGAAGTAGACGGATATCAGGAACTGGCCGCGGACCCGGGCCTGGCGGTAGGCGGCGCTACGGGCGGCGAACCGGTCGGCGCCCCGTCCCTCGCGCCGGAACGCCTGGACGATCCGCAGTCCGGCGACGCTCTCCTGGAGGTCGCCGTTGACGACGCTGATCCGCTCGCGCGCCAGCTCGTACGCCTTCACGCTCTGCCTGCGGAAGAAGTAGGTGCCGATGACCATCGGCGGAAGGGTGGCGAAGACGACCAGGGCCAGCTGGACGTCGATGGCGAGCAGCGCGACGAGGATGCCGAAGAAGGTGAGCAGCGAGACGACGGCGGTGACCAGACCGGTCTGGAGGAAGGTGGACAGGGCGTCCACATCCGTCGTCATCCGGGTCATGATCTTGCCGGTCAGCTCGCGCTCGTAGTAGTCGAGGCCGAGGCGCTGGAGCTGGGCGAAGATCTTCAGACGGAGGGAGTACAGGACCCGTTCGCCGGTGCGGCCGGTCATCCGGTTGGAGCCGACCTGGGCGGCCCACTGGGCCAGCACCACGACCAGGGCGATCACCGCGGCCGTCCAGACACCGGCCAGCACGCCGCGGCGGACGCCTTCGTCGATGCCCTGCCGGATCAGGATCGGGACGAGCAGCCCGGCGAGGGCGTCCACGCCGACCAGCGCCAGGGCGACCAGCAGCGGCCCGCCGAAGCCGTGCAGCAGCCTGCGCAGGCCGTAGGAGCGCTCGGGGCGCACGGCCAGCTCCTCGTCGACGTCCGGTTCGTCGGTGGCCGGCGGCAGTGCGGCGACCTTGGCGAGCAGCTCCGGAGTCGCCGGCATCCCCGCCAGCGCGGCGCCGATGCCCGGGGCGCCCGCCGTGGCGGCCGCGGGGGCGGAAGCGGACGGGCCCGTTTCGGCGCCGTGGTCGCGGCGGACCCAGAGTTCGGGGGTGATGGTGCCGGCCGGCGTGCGGGCGTGCGCGCCGTCGGACCCGGCACGTTCGGCGGGATCCGCCGCGACCTCGTCGGCCTCGAGCTCGTGCACGCCCAGCGCGTCCGCCTCGAACCGCAGCAGCCCGGTGGCCGCGTACTCACCGGTGAGACCGCCGGCCAGCGCGCCGGCCGGGTCGTGCTCGATACCGCCCAGCTCGTCGGGATCGGTCAGCAGCCTGCGGTAGAGCGGACATCGCAGCTCCAGCTCCTCCTGGGTGCCGAAGTCGACCAGCCGACCGCCGTCCAGGACGGCGATGCGGTCGGCGAGCGCCAGGGTGGAGGCACGGTGCGCGATGAGCAGGGTGGTACGGCCCTGCATGACGCCGCGCAGCGCCCCGTGTATCTCGTGCTCGACGCGGGCGTCGACCGCCGAGGTCGCATCGTCCAGGACCAGCAGCCGCGGGTCGGTGAGGATGGCGCGGGCCAGGGCGATGCGCTGGCGCTGGCCGCCGGAGAGGGTCAGCCCCTGTTCGCCGACCTTGGTGTCATAGCCGTCGGGCAGTGCGGAGATGAAGCCGTCGGCCTGGGCGGCGCGGGCCGCGGTGCGCACCTGCTCGTCGGTGGCGTCCGGATGACCGTAGGCGATGTTGTCGCGCACCGAGTCGGAGAAGAGGAAGCTGCTCTCGGGGACGAGCCCGATGGCGGCGCGCAGCGAGTCCAGCGTCAGATCGCGCACGTCATGGCCGCCGACCAGGACCCGGCCCGCGGAGACGTCGTAGAAGCGGGGCAGCAGCAGGGAGAGGGTGGACTTGCCGCTGCCGGACGTGCCGACGACGGCGACCGTTTCGCCGGCTTCGATCCGCAGGGAGAAGTCGTCGAGGACGGGGCGGGGGGCTCTCCTGCTCTCCGTGCTCGCCTCGTCCTCCGCGGCCTCTTCTCCGGCGCTCTCGGTGGTCGTCGTGGGCGCCGGGGTATAGGCGAAGGTCACCGCGTCGAACGCGACGGTGGGCGGGGCGTCGGCGGGCAGTTCGTGCGCATCCGGCCGCTCCCGGAGCGTGGGCTCGGTGTCGATGAGTTCGTAGACCCGCTCCACGCCGGCCCGCGCCTGCTGGCCGATGGTGAGCATCATGGCCAGCATCCGGACCGGGCCGACGAGCTGCGCGAGATAGGTGGAGAAGGCGACGAAGGTGCCCAGGGTGATCTGTCCCTCGGTGGCCATCCAGCCGCCGAGCGCCAGCATGGCGACCTGACCGAGCGCCGGAACGGCCTGCAGAGCGGGGGTGTAGCGGGCGTTGAGCCGGACCGTCCGCAGCCGCCCGGCGAACAACCGGCGGCTGACGTCGCGCAGCTTGCCGGTCTCCTGCTCCTCCTGTCCGAAGCCCTTCACCACACGGACGCCGGTGACCGCGCCGTCCACGACGCCGGCCACCGCGGCCGCCTGGCCCTGGGCGTACCAGGTGGCGGGGAAGAGGCGGGCGCGGCTGCGCTTGGCGATGTACCAGAGGGCCGGGGCCACGGCCAGCGCGACGACGGTGAGCAGCGGCGAGAGCACCGTCATCACGACGAGGGAGATCAGGAAGAGCAGAACGTTCCCGATCATCATCGGGATCATGAAGAGCAGGCCCTGGATCAACTGGAGGTCGCTGGTGGCGCGGCCGACGACCTGGCCGGTGCTCAGCTCGTCCTGCCGTCGGCCGTCGAGCCGGGTGATGGCGGTGAACATCCGCGTGCGCAGGTCGTGCTGGGCGTCGAGCGCGAGCCGGCCGCCGTAGAAGCGGCGGATATAGGTGAGGACGTAGACGACGACCGCGGCGACGATGAGCAGCGTGGCCCACGGCGCGAGCGGGCGGTCGTGCTTGACGATCACCTCGTCGATGATCAGCTTCGGTACGAGCGGCACCAGCGCCATCACGGCCATCCCGGCGAGTGAGGCGCCGAGGGCCAGCAGTACGTTCTTCTTGTACTGCCAGCAATCGCGCATCAGCCGCCGCGCCCAGCCGCGTCGTTCCGCTTCCGTCCCCGCCACCGATGCCTCCCGCATCTCGACCTGTGCCATCACGGCCAACGCTTCGCGGAGCAGATTTCATCCCGCTGCAACAATGCGGTTCGCCTATGGCCGGGAATGGGGGAGGTCCCTGATCCGGCGTCGGTGAGGTCTAAGGGATCGGTCAGGGGTCGGATACGGGAAATCCCCGATGGCGCCGACGCCGCGGATCGGTCACGCTGAGTGACATGAAGAAGCTGAGTGACACGACGTCCGAAGAGAAGCAGACCTACCGGTCACCGACCGCGACGGTATTGACCGTCAGTTCCGTGAGACCCGGACGCTTCGGCGGGGTTCCGCCACCCGGTCCGTGCGCCTCGCTGTGCACGACGATGCGGACGTAGCGGGCGGGGGTCCGTCCCGAGTAGCCGGTGCCGTACCAGTGCCTGCCGTCCTGGGAGACCTGGGTGACGGCGGACTTCGGGCGGGTTGCGGTCCAGTGCGGGGTGATCTGGCCGATGGTCGTGATCCGGCCGAGATCGACGGTGAGGGTCGCCGTGGGGGTGTCCGGGGTCCAGGCGGTGGCGGTGTTGCCGTCGACGGCTGCGGCCGCGTACATACCGGGCTCTTCGGAGGTCGCCCTGGCCGGGGCGCAGCGGGCGGCGTTGGAGGTGGCCGCGAGGTCGGGCCGTCGGGTCTTGAGGACCGCGGGCAGGCCGCGGCTGACCACCTTCTCGCCCTCCGGGGTGGCGATACGCATCGGTGCACCGGCGGTCAGCCGCACGGTGGTGTGGTGGGCGCGGAGGGCGATGTCGTAGGTGCGTCCCTGCCAGTGCAGGCCGTGGAGGGTGACGCCGTCGGAGAGCTGCGGCGGCAGCATCGGGTCCAGGCGCAGCCGGTCCTCCTCCATTCGCAGGCCGGTCAGGCCGTAGGTGAAGGTCTGGAGGAAGCCGCCCTTGCCGGTGAGGAAGTCCTGCGCGGGCCGGCCGGCGTGCGGGTCGTCGGCGCCGGCCTTGGTGCCGCGCGCCTCGGAGAACTGCGCGAACGGTCCGCGGACGAAGGGTTTGATGGCACGAAGGAGGTAGGTGTAGGTCGAACAGCCGGGCTCGCCGAGACCGGCGGCATCGATGGCGTGGACCGAGTCCGTCATGGCCGGGCCGTCCGGGTCGGTGCGGGCGGCGTAGTAGTCGAGGGTGCTTGCCGCCTGCCGGGGGGACATGGGCCAGCGCAGCGGGTAGATCAGCAGGACGGTGTCGGCCTGTTTGATGGTGGTGCCCCGGTAGCCGGCGTACTGCCGGAAGCGGTGGTGCTTGGCGTCGTAGGGGATCCGCAGCTTGTCGGCGAGGGCGTTCCAGGAGGCCGGGGCGTGCAGGCCGAGGACGGCGGCGGCCCGCGTGGCGTGCCGGAGTGCGGTGGCCGCACCGGCGTTGGTGAAGACCGCGTCGTTGACGCCGTTGCTGTATTCGTCGGGTCCGGCGACGTTCTTGACGGAGTAGCTGCCGTCGGGGTTCCTGGTGGCCCGGGACGTCCAGAAGTCGGCGATGCCCTTGAGGACCGGCCAGCCGCGTGAGCGCAGCCAGGCGGTGTCCTTGGTGGCCACGTAGTACTGCCAGGCGGCCAGGGAGATATCGCCCATGAGGTGGTTCTGGGTCCGGCAGTGCGGCGGATCCCAGCTGTGGCACTCGCTCCACAGGTCGCCCTTGCCGCCGCTGGTCCAGGCGTAGAAGAGGCCGTCGTAGCCGAGCTTGCGGGCGTTGGCGCGGGCGGCGTCCCGGGTCCGGTAGCGGTAGTCGACGATCGACCGCGCGAGGGCGGGGTGGGTGGCCAGGAGGCCGGGGTACATCCAGGTCTCGGCGTCCCAGAAGATCTCGCCGGCGTAGTTGTCGCTGGTCAGGCCGGTGGGGCCGATGCTGTTGCGGCTGTTGGCGCGGGTGCTGGAGAGCAGCCCGTACTGCGCGGCGCGCACCCAGGACTGAAGGGCGCGGTGCCCCGTCACCTCGATGTCGGAGCGCCACAGGCGCCGCCAGGCCGCGGTGTGCCGGGCGAAGAGGGCGTCCCAGCCGCGGCGCGCGGCCCGCTGGGATGCGGCGTCGGCCGCGGCGCGCGGGGAGCGGGAGGTGAGTGCGGTGTCGACGCCGAGGTACTTGGTCAGCTCGTAGGGGCGGCCGGAGCGTACGGGGAAGGAGAGGCTTTGACTGTTGGACAGGTGGCCCGAAGGGCCCGTGGTGGCCGGGGGCACCGGGCGTGGCGTGCCGGCGGAGCGGACGCCGGGGCCGGTGCGCAGCGTGGAGGCCACCGCGCCGTCGGTGCGGGTGCCGTCGGTGCGGAAGGCGACGTCCATGGTGCCGTCGGCCGTGGCGGCGGTGTGGGCGGGCGCGATCCGGCGGGCGCCGCGGCCGTCGAGGATGTCGGTGACGGTGGCGTGGCCGGTCCAGTGGGGCGTCATCCGCAGCCGTACGGCGGCGGTGTGGGCGTCGGTGCGGTCGGCGAGGACGTCGTAGACCAGGTCGGTGGTGCGGCCGTCGGCGGCGGTCCAGGTCAGCGAGGTGCGCAGAAAGCCGCAGCGGAGGGAGAGGGTCTGGCGGTAGTGGGAGATGCGGCCGGGTGCGGTGGCGGAGGAGAAGGTGTCGGGGTGGGCACCGCCGGTGGTCACGTTGAGCGTGGTCCAGGTGGGGAGCGCCGCGATGGCCTGGCGGCCCGCAACGTTCTTCGGCCCCTTGGCGTACAGCCCGGAGACGAAGGAGCCGTCGTAGGCGGGGGTCTTGAGCGGCCAGCCCGTTGCGCCGCCTGGGGCGGCATATCCGGTGCCGTTGGGCGGGACCCGCTGCCCCAGATAGCCGTTGCCGACGAAGGCGTGGTGGGGGTCCTTCGGGTCGATGCGCGTGGCGGTGGCCGTCCAGCCGGCCCGCATGCAGGAGCCGTCCGGCGGCCGGGACGCGGCCGGTGCGGGAGCTTCATCCGCGACGGGCCCCGCGGCCGGGACCGACGCCGCGGCGGGCGCCAGGACGGCGACGACCGCGGCGGCGAGCACGGGGGCGATCAGCTTGCGGGTCCGGCGGGATACGGGCCGGGGGCGCGCCGGGGCCGGTGCGGGCCGGTTCATCGGGGGTGGGGAGTGATCCATGGCTCTCCGTCGTACGTGCGCGGGCCGCCCATACCCCATGCTCCGGCACGAACGCCCTGAACACCGCTTCGGACACCGCGAGGGCAGGCCGGCAGGCCGCCCGGGATGCCCCTCGCCTCCGGGAAGGAAGAGGGCCGCCCCGCGCCTCGCGAACGTCTCGGCACCTTAAAACGCCGGCCCCGCCCGGGGCACCCCGTTTGGCCACATCCATCGGCCACCGGGGCAGCAGGCATCGAATATCGGCCATCCGACGCCCCGGGGTGGCCGAACCAAATCGCTCCGATTGGTCAATAGGGCCACAGTTGCGGCACACTTTTAGACTGACCAGTCAGAACAAAGGAGGGGTTGTGGACACCACCCGTCAGGGGGCGGCGATCAACGCCAGAGGAATCGGAGTGGAGGGCCCACGGGGGTGGGTATTCAGAGGTGTCGACATCTCCGCGGACCCGGGCGCGCTGATCGCCGTCCAGGGCCCCTCGGGATCCGGCCGTACGTGTCTGCTGCTCGCGCTCACCGGGCGGATGCGGATCACCGAGGGCCAGGCGACGGTCGCCGGGTTCCCGCTGCCCAAGCGGATGGGGACGGTGCGCGGCCGCAGCGCCATCGCGCATGTGGCGGGCGTCGCCGAGCTCGAACCGGCCCTCACGGTCGGTGAACACCTCAAGGAACAGGCCCTGTTGGGCCGACGCCTCAAGGGCTCGCTGCCCTGGGGGCGCCGCCACAAGGAGGCCACTCGGGCCCGGATCGACGCCGCGCTGGCGGCGGCCGGACTCGACCCCGACGTCCTGCCCAAGGGGCTGCGGACGACGGTCCGGGATCTGGAGCGGATCGAGGCGCTGCGGCTGTCCATCGCGCTCGCGGTGATGCACGCCCCGCGGCTGCTGGCCGTCGACGACGTCGACCTGAAGCTGTCCCCGCCCGAGCGCGCCCAGGCCTGGCAGCTGTTGCGGGACCTCGCGCTGGCCGGCACCACCGTCGTCGCGGCGGGCAGCGATGCCCCGGCGGACGCGCTGATCGTGCACACGGCGTCCCTCGACAGCGAACGGACCACCGGCGCCGCGGACCGAAGCCCCGCGCACCCGACCACCGAGACCCAGGACACCGCGACTCAGGACAAGGAGGAAGCACCGCATGCGTTCGCCGAAACTGGCCGCGCTTGAGCTCAGGCGTTTCGGCAGGGGAAAGCTCCCCCGGCTGGGCCTCGTCGCCCTGATGCTGATCCCGCTGCTCTACGGGGCCCTCTACCTGTGCTCGTTCTGGGACCCCTACAGCCGCCTGGACAAGATCCCGGTAGCGCTCGTCAACGAGGACCAGGGGGCCACCGCCGACGGCAAGAAGATCACCGCGGGCAGCGATCTGGCGAAGAGCGTCAAGGACAGTGACACCTTCGACTGGGAGGAGGTCAGCTCCGCGGACGCCGCCAAGGGTCTGGAGGAGGGGACGTACTACCTCTCGCTGACCGTTCCGAAGAATTTCAGCCAGCGGATCGCGTCCAGCTCCGGTGACTCCCCGCAGACCGGCGCGCTCCAGGTCCGTACGAACGACGCCAACAACTACATCGTCGGCTCCATATCGAAGACGGTGTTCTCCGAGATCCGGGCCAAGACCTCGGCGAAGTCGTCGCGGGCCTTCCTCGACAAGATCTTTGTGTCGTTCTCCGATCTCCACGACAAGACCGCGGAGGCGGCGGACGGCGCGAAGAAGGTCGACGACGGACTCGGCACGGCCAAGGACAAGACCGGCCAACTGGCCGACGGCCTCGACAAGCTGGACGACGGCTCGGGCAAGCTGCATGACAAGGCCGGTCAGCTCAGCCAGGGCGCCGGAACGGTCGACAAGGGCGCGAAGGACGTCAGCAAGGGCACGACGGACGTCAGCAAGGGCACGGCACAGGCCGGCGCCAAGGCCAAGGAACTGAGCACGGGAGCCGGCAAGGTCGCGGACGGCACCCAGCAACTCGCCGACAAGGTGCAGGGCATCGCCAGGAAGGACCTCCCCTTCCTGCGCGAGCACGGCAAGGACATCGGCGAGAAGGCGCAGATCGTCGCCGACCTCAGCCAGAAGCTCGACGACGACCTCGGCAAGCTCCCCGGGAACTCCGCCAAGGCCGCCCAGCAGGCCCGTACGGCTGCCGACAACGCCGCGAGCATGTACCAGGAGCGCTGCGGCGGACTCGTCTCCACCGACGCCGACTGCGCCAAGCTCAAGGGGATCGCGACCGGCACCGCCGCGGCCGCCGATCTGGCGGAGAAGGTCAACGACACCATCGCCCACGCGGACTTCACCCAGTGGCACGAGAAGCTGAGTGAGCTGCACCAGGGCGCCGTGATGGTCGCCCAGCAGGCGCCGGGCATCGCGGACCGGGCCGACACCGCCATCAGCCAGATCAACGCGCTCAACAGCGGTGCCCACAAGGTCTCTCAGGGCGCTGCCCTGTTCGCCGACAAGCTCGGTGAGCTCGCCGACGGCGCGGGCAAGGTCGCCGACGGTGCGGGCAAGGTCGCCGACGGCACCGGCCAGGTCGCCGACGGCAACCGCCGTCTGACCGACGGCGCAGGAGAGCTGCACGACAAGCTGGGCACCGCCGCAGACGGCGCCGAGAAGATCAGCGGCGGCCTGTTCAAGCTCAAGGACGGCACGAACCAGCTGGCCGACGGGCTGCACAGCGGGGTCGCCAAGATCCCGGACTACGACAAGAAGGACCGCGACGCCCGCACCGAGGTCATGGCCGACCCGGTCGAGCTGGCCGCCAAGTCGATGCACAAGGCGCCCAATTACGGCACCGGCCTGGCGCCGTACTTCATCCCGCTGTCCCTCTGGGTCGGCGCGATGGTCGCGTTCATGCTGCTCCAGCCGCTGAGCAAGCGGGCGCTGGCGGCCGGTGCGCCCGGCTGGCGGATCGCGCTCGGCTCCTGGCTGCCCGCCTTCGCCATCGGCGTGGTCCAGGTGCTGGCCCTGATGGCCGTCCTCCACTGGGGCCTCGGCCTGGAGATGGCCCGCTCGGCCGCCACCGTCGGCTTCCTGCTGCTGGCGACGGCCGCGTTCACCGCCATCATCCAGTTCTTCGGCGCTCAGTTCGGCCCGGCCGGCCGGGTGCTGACCCTGGTGGTGCTGATGCTCCAGCTGACCTCGGCCGGCGGCACCTACCCGGTGCAGACCAGCCCCGGCTTCTTCGCCGCCATCCACCCGTTCCTGCCGATGAGTTATGTGGTCGACGGGCTGCGGCGGCTGATCACCGGCGGCGATCTCGGCATCGTCTGGCAGGGCTCGGCCGTCCTGGTCGCCTTCACCGTGGGGGCGCTGGCGCTCACCGCGCTGACCGCGCGTGGCCGGCAGGTCGTGCGGATGAAGGACCTGCACCCGGAGCTGAGCCTGTAGCAGCCGAGTTGGGCCCGTCGCCGTACGGGACAAGGCAGCCCCGGGCGGGCGGCGCGGAACCTCGCGCCGCCCGCCCGGGCGTGTTCGAGGGCCGTGCCCCGGCCGATTGTCAGTGGTGCCGGTTAGGTTGGTTGTCGGTTGGCCGAGCCCATGGACCTGTCGTCGGCCGGGCCCGTGGAGGGGCACGGCGACGACACGGGAGGGGGACGACGATGACTCGGGAGGGTGGACGACAATGACCGAATCCAGCGCGAAGACCACATCCGGCAGCGCGGGGAGCCCACCGCCCCCGTATCCGTATCCGCCCGTCTCCCCGCCCGTCGGCGCAGCCTCCGTCGCCCCGCGGATCCCGGCCACCGCCGAGGAGGCCCTGGAGATCGGCCGCGCGCACTATCCGGCGGTCGGCTCGCCGGGCGGCCCCTCCGGCCTCTTCGTCCACGAATTCGACGTCGGCTATCTGATCCACGCGAGCTGGCCCGCCCCCGAGGGCCCGGCCGGGATACCCCGCGACCCCGGCGGCAGCCATATCGTCATAGCCAAGCGCGACGGCGGCGTGACGGCCGTACCCAACTTCCCGCCGGAGTCGGCCGTCGAGGTCTACCGCACGTGGCACCGGCCGCGCCCCTAGGCGTCCAAGTGCGGGGGCCGCACGCCTCCGGGCCCGATCCGGCCCGGGACCGGCCCCCGTCCTGGACTCGGCGCCGGCCCCGGCCCCGGCCTCGCTGTGCCGCCTACGCCCCCTGCCGGGCCGCCGCGATCTGCCGCGACATGATCGTGGTCAGCTCGTACGCCGTGTGGGAGGCGGCCACGCAGGTGATCTCCGCATGGTCGTACGCCGGGGCGACCTCGACGACGTCGGCCGAGACCAGGTTGCAGGAGGCCAGCCCGCGCAGGATCTCCAGCAGCTCGCGGGAGGTCAGGCCGCCCGCCTCGGGGGTGCCGGTGCCGGGGGCGTGGGCCGGGTCGAGCACGTCGATGTCGATGGAGATGTAGAGGGGGCGGTCGCCGATGCGCTGACGGAGCTGGTCGGCTACCTCATCGACACCACGGCGCATCACATCGGCCGAGGTGACGATGCCGAAGCCCATCTTCTCGTCGTCGGTGAGGTCCTGCTTGCCGTAGAGCGGTCCGCGGGTGCCGACGTGGGAGAGCGCGGAGGTGTCGAGGATGCCCTCCTCGACGGCGCGGCGGAACGGCGTGCCGTGGGTGTACTCGGCGCCGAAGTAGGTGTCCCAGGTGTCCAGGTGGGCGTCGAAGTGGAGCAGCGCCACCGGGCCGTGCTTCTTGGCGACCGAACGCAGGAGGGGGAGGGCGATGGTGTGGTCACCGCCGAGGGTCATCAGCCGGGCGCCGGTGCCGAGAAGATCGTCGGCGGCGGCCTCGACGGTCTCCACGGCCTCGTTGATGTTGAACGGGTTGGCGGCGATGTCACCGGCGTCCGCGACCTGGGCGAGGGCGAACGGGGAGGCGTCCTGGGCCGGGTTGTACGGGCGCAGCAGACGGGATGCCTCGCGGATGGCGTTGCCGCCGAAGCGGGCGCCGGGGCGGTAGGAGACACCGGTGTCGAAGGGGACGCCGACGACGGCCACATCGGCCGCACCCACCTCGTCGAGGCGGGGCAGACGGGCAAAGGTCGCCGGGCCTGCGTAACGCGGGATGCGGGAGGAGTCGACGGGGCCCACGGGCTGGTGCGATGCGTTTGCTGCGGTGGTCATGGGGGTGAGAGTAGGGAGCGGCACCGGGCCGGCCCATGGACATTTGCACACGATGATCGATAGCCATTCGACGTTTTGTCCAGGGCCGCGCCCGGTCCGGGCCATCCGACAGCACGCGGGGCGATCGGCGCGCCCCGGCGTACCCGGCGTCCGCGGTACGGAACTCCCCCGCCCCGTTCGATCCGTACGGGCACAATGGCGCTATGCCGATAGCCGCTGAACCCTCCGCCCCCTCGCGCACCGAACTCGTCGACCATCTGGTGCGCACCCGGATCGCCGGTGACGTCGCCACCCCCCGGGAGAACAACCTCTCCCACTACCGGAGCCTCGCCAACGGTGACCGGCACTACTGGCTCGGGCTGGAATTCGGCGAGCGGTGGACGGACGAGCAGGATGTACTCGCCGTGATGGCCGAGCGCTGCGGAGTGAGCGACGATCCGCATCACCGGCAGGGTCAGGACACCATCGACCCGGAGCTGACGGTGGACGCGCTGGAGCGGGCCGCGGCGGTGCTGCGCAAGGCGGCGGCGGGCCGGCACCGGGTGCTGTTCGCGACCGGCCACCCGGGCGGGCTGCTGGATGTGCACCGGATGACGGCGCAGGCGCTGCGCGCCAAGGGCTGCGAGATCATGACGGTGCCGGGCGTGCTGGCCGCGGAGGACGGCCTGGTGGTGCAGTTCGCGGATGTGGCCGTACTGGAGCGCGGGGCGACGCTGTGGCACACCCACTCCCCCGCCCCGATGTCGGCGATCCTGGACCAGCTGGAGCGGGACGGCGCCCCGCAGCCGGATCTGGTCATGGCCGACCACGGCTGGGCGGGCTGCGCGGGCCAGCGCGGGATCGACACCATCGGCTTCGCGGACTGCAACGACCCGGCGCTCTTCCTGGGCGAGGCCGAGGGCACGCTCCAGGTGACCATCCCCCTGGACGACCATGTCGTCAGCCCGCGCTACTACGACCCGCTGACCGCGTATCTGCTGAACGCCGCCGGGCTGGCCTGAGCGTCACCGAGCCGACCTGACGCTCCGTCAGGCTGCCTCTAAGGCCAAGAGGAGACGTACGCACCAAGGGCGTACGCACCGGGGGCGTACGCACCAAGGGAACGTACCCAGCCCCTACCCCTCCCGCGCCGCCGACGTGAGGGACATGTCCGAGTACCGCTCGCCCGCCACCTGGCCGGCGATCGGCTCCAGCAGCGCCAGCTCTTCGGCGGTCAGCACGATCCGTGTGGCCGCGGCGTTCTCCAGGAGGCGGCTGCGCTTGCGGGTTCCGGGGATCGGCACCACGGTCAGGCCGTGCACCTGGGCCCGCTGCTGCACCCACGCCAGGGCGATCTGCGCCGTGGTGGCGCCACGGTCGGCCGCGATCTTGTGCAGCGGCGCGAGGAGAGCGGCGTTCGCCTTGGCGTTGTCGCCGCTGAAGCGCGGCAGCAACTGCCGGAAGTCGCTGGTGGAGAGCTCCGTGCTCGCGTCGGTGAAGGCACCGGTCAAAAAGCCCCGGCCGAGCGGCGAGTACGGCACGAAGGCGACCCCGAGTTCGGCGGCCGCGCCCACCGCGCTGCGCTCGACGTCCCGGCTGAAGACCGACCACTCCGTCTGCAGGGCGGCGATCGGGTGCACGGCGTGCGCCTCGCGCAGCTCGGCACCGGTGACCTCGCTCAGCCCGAGGTGCTTGACCTTGCCTTCCCGTACGAGGTCGGCCATGGCGCCGACGGACTCGGCCAGCGGGACGGCGGGGTCGCGGCGGTGCATGTAGTAGAGGTCGATGACCTCGACGCCCAGGCGGCGCAGGCTCGCCTCGACGGCCGTTCTGATGTAGCCGGGATCGTTGCGGATGGCCCGGTAACTCGGGTCGTCGGCACGGTATTCGATGCCGAACTTGGTGGCCAGGGTGATCTCGTCGCGGTGTGCGGCGACGAACGGCGCGAGGAACTCCTCGTTGGCGCCGACGCCGTACATGTCGGCGGTGTCGATGAGGGTGACGCCCGCCTCGACGGTGGCCTCCAGGGTGTCGCGGGCCGCCGCGTCGTCGGTCTGCCCGTAGGCGGCGCTGATGCCCATGGCGCCGAAGCCCTGGACGCCGACGAGGGGGCCGCCGGTGCCCAGTTCGACCTTGCCGATCGGTTCGATGGCGTGGCCCAAGTCACTGGCGTTGCTCGTGTCGTTGGTGCTGCTCGTGTCGTTGGCGTTGCTCATGATGGCGCTCAGGCCCTTTCCGGCGCCTGGTCGGCGCCCGCATAAAAGTCGATCTTGGCGTCGAGTACGACGAGGGTGTCCTGGAGCTCCGCCATCCGCGCGACGACGTCGCGCCGGGTCTGCTCCAGGATCTGCCGCCGCTCGACGAAGGTGACCTCGCCCCGGCGGACCAGCTCCGCGAAGTGCACCATGTCGGCGACCGCCATCCCGGTCAGCCGCAGCCTTCGGACGAAGGCGAGCCAGTCCAGGTCCCGGTTGCCGAAGATGCGCTGACCGGTGTGCGACCGCGCCACGTGCGGCATCAGCCCGATCTCCTCGTACCAGCGCAGGGTCGGCGCGCTGAGCCCGGTGTACGCCGCGACCTCGCTGATCGTGTAGCGGTCCTGGCCGTCGGGTCGCGGATGGTCCGGATCCGCGGCCACGCAGACGTCCACGGGCGGGGAGTTCACGGGGGTGCTGTCGGTCACCGTCATGCGGGCAACGCTAGAAGGTTCAAGTGCACTTGAAGCAAGCACTCTCGAAACGTGTGCACGTGAAGCAGGCACTCCGCCGTCTACCGCGGCACCCGGATGACGCCTTCCTGGATGACCGAGACCGCCAGCGCTCCGTCCGCCGTGAAGATGCGGCCCTTGCCCAGGCCGCGGCCGCCCTGGGCGGTGGGGGACTCCTGGTCGTAGAGCAGCCAGTCGTCGGCGCGCAGCGGCCGGTGGAACCACATGGCGTGGTCCAGGCTCGCGCCGACCACATCGCCGACCGCCCAGCCGCCCCGGCCGTGGGCGAGCAGGATCGAGTCGAGCAGGGTCATGTCGGAGACATACGTGACCAGGCAGATGTCCAGCAGCGGACGGGGGATCACGGTGTCGCCGTCGAGTTTGCCCCGGGTGCGGAACCAGACCTGGGAGCGGGGCTCGCGGGCCTCGCCGACAGTGCCGAACGGCGGCTCGTCCACGTACCGCAGATCGATCGCGGCCCGGGACTCCAGCAGCCGGTCGACGACGCCCGGGTCGGTGAACCGGTCGGCGTAGCGGGGCAGCATCTCGGCGGCGGTGGGCAGTTCGAGCGGGTCCGGCGCCCGCGGCATCGGCTCCTGGTGCTCCAGCCCCTCCTCGTCCGCCTGGAAGGAGGCGGAGAGATGGAAGATCGGCTGGCCGTGCTGGACGGCGACGACCCTGCGGGTGGTGAAGGACCGGCCGTCACGGATCCGGTCGACGGTGTAGACGATGGGCGCGCCGGGGTCGCCCGGGCGCAGGAAGTAGGCGTGCAGGGAGTGCGGCGGGCGGTCGGCGGGGACCGTCCGCCCGGCCGCGACCAGTGCCTGGGCGGCGACCTGGCCGCCGAAGACGCGCGGGACGAGGGAGGCGCGGCTCTGTCCGCGGAAGATGTCCTCCTCGATCCGTTCGAGGGCGAGCAGATCGAGGAGGGAGCTCAGGTCGTCGTTCACGTGCGGATCGCTCGGCCGGGTGCCTACAGGCCCATCGACTTGGCGATGATCGACTTCATGACCTCGCTGGTGCCGCCGTAGATGCGGTTGACGCGGTTGTCGGCGTACAGGCGGGCGATCGGGTACTCGTTCATGAAGCCGTAGCCGCCGTGCAGCTGGAGGCAGCGGTCGATGACACGGTGGGCGACCTCGGTGCAGAAGAGCTTCGCGGACGCGGCCTCGGCGGCGGTCAGTTCGCCGGCGTCGAGGGCCTCCAGGGCGCGGTCGGCGACGGCCTCGGCGGCGTCCACCTCGGCCTGGCAGGCGGCCAGTTCGAACTTGGTGTTCTGGAAGGAGGCGACGGTCTTGCCGAAGACGGTGCGCTCCTGCACGTACTCCTTGGCGAACCGGACGGCGGCCTTGGCCTGCGCATAGGCGCCGAAGGCGATGCCCCAGCGCTCGGAGGCGAGGTTGTGGCCCAGGTAGGCGAAGCCCTTGTTCTCCTCGCCGAGCAGGTCCTCGACCGGGACCTCGACGTCGACGAAGGCCAGCTCGGCGGTGTCGGAGACCTTCAGGCCGAGCTTGTCGAGCTTGCGGCCGACCGAGTAGCCCTTGGACGTGGTGTCCACGGCGAACAGGGAGATGCCGAAGCGGCGGTCGTCCTCGCGCGGCGCGGCGGTGCGGGCGCACACGATCACGCGGTCGGCGTGCACCCCACCGGTGATGAAGGTCTTGGCGCCGTTGAGGACGTAGTGCGTGCCGTCGGCCGACAGCTTGGCGGTGGTCTTCATGCCCGCGACGTCGGAGCCGGTGCCCGGCTCGGTCATCGCCAGCGCCCACATCTCCTCGCCGCTGACGAACTTCGGCAGGTAGCGCTTCTTCTGCTCGTCGGTGGCGAGCATCTGGATGTACGGCAGGCCGAGCAGGACGTGGACGCCGGAGCCGCCGAAGGTGACGCCCGCGCGGGAGGTCTCCTCGTACATCACGGCCTCGAACTTGTGCGAGTCGATGCCGGCGCCGCCGTACTCCTCGGGGACGCGGATGCCGAAGACGCCCAGTTCGGCGAGCTTGTAGTAGAACTCGCGCGGGACCTGGCCGGCGGCGAACCACTCGTCGTGGACCGGTACGACCTCGGCCTCGATGAAGGCCCGTATCGTCTCGCGGAACGCCTCGTGGTCCTCGTTGAACACCGTACGGCGCATAGTTGCGTCGCCTCCCTGACCGCCACCCGTGGCTAAGCGCTTGCTCAGCTTCTGTACCCGGCGAAAGCTACCGGCCGGTCACCAGAGCTGTCCAGAGGTGTTCGACGAGTCGTACGCCACCGTGCCCCGCCTCCGCCCGGCTACACCGGCCGGGCCCCCTCCGCCGGCTCCACCGCCCCGAAGGCTCCCAGCGCCAGCCGGTGCAGCAGTTCGGCCATTTCCGTACGGCCCGGGAGGGAGCCGGGGCGGCCCAGGTGGGGGGTGGAGTTCAGCAGGCCGAAGACGGCGTGCACGGCGGCGCGGGCCTGCGACTCGGAGGGGCCGGGGTGGACCTGGCGGACGACCTCCACCCACAGCTCGACGTACTGCCGCTGGAGCTGGCGGACCCGCTTGCGGTCGGCCTCGCGCAGCCGGTCCAGCTCGCGGTCGTGCACGGTGATCAGCGGACGGTCGTCCAGCGCGAAGTCGATATGACCGTCGATCAGGGCATCCAGCACCGCCTCGGGGCTGTCGCCGCCCTCCGCGATCCGCATCCGCCCGCCCTCCAGCAGCCGCTCGCTGATGCCGACCAGCAGCTCGGCGAGCATCGCGTCCTTGCCGGCGAAGTGGCGGTAGAGGCCGGGGCCCGAGATCCCCACCGCGGCCCCTATCTCGTCCACCCCGACGCCATGGAACCCGCGCTCGGCGAACAGCCGGGCCGCCTCCTTGAGGATCTGCTCACGGCGGCTGGTCGCGGCGGGGGCATGCGCATTACTCATGCGGCCAATTGTAGACAGCCGGGTTAGTGGTCGTTAACCTGAAGACACGCGACGTTAACGACCACTAACTCGAACGGTGGCGCGAGGCGCGTCGTACGAGAAACCCGCAGGCAGGACGACCGCGCGGGACGACGCTGCACGACGACGGGCAAGGGGGCTCGTGGACATGGAGCAGGCACCGGTGCTGGGGAGTCACGCCGATCCGGCGTCCGACTCCTGGCGGGCCAACGAGGCCGCGCACCGCGAGCTGACCGGCCGGCTGCGCGACACCCTCGCGGCGGCCCGGCTGGGCGGCGGCGAGAAGGCCCGGGCGCGGCACACCGCGCGCGGCAAACTGCTGCCCCGCGACCGGGTGGACGCCCTGCTGGACCCCGGCTCGCCCTTCCTCGAGGTGGCGCCGCTGGCGGCGGAGGGGATGTACGGCGGGGCCGCGCCGGCCGCCGGGGTGATCGCCGGGATCGGCCGGGTCTCCGGCCGCGAGTGCGTGATCGTCGCCAACGACGCCACGGTCAAGGGCGGCACGTACTACCCGATGACGGTCAAGAAGCATCTGCGGGCCCAGGAGATCGCCCTGGAGAACCGTCTGCCGTGTCTGTATCTGGTGGACTCCGGCGGAGCCTTCCTGCCGATGCAGGACGAGGTCTTCCCCGACCGCGAGCACTTCGGGCGGATCTTCTACAACCAGGCGCGGATGTCGGGCGCCGGCATCCCCCAGATCGCCGCCGTCCTGGGGTCGTGCACGGCCGGCGGCGCCTACGTCCCCGCGATGAGCGACGAGGCGGTGATCGTGCGCAACCAGGGCACGATCTTCCTGGGCGGCCCGCCGCTGGTGAAGGCTGCCACCGGTGAGGTGGTCACCGCCGAGGAACTGGGCGGCGGGGAGGTGCACTCCCGCACCTCCGGCGTCACCGACCATCTGGCCGAGGACGACGCCCATGCGCTGCGCATCGTGCGCACCATCGTCTCCACCCTCGGCGAGCGCGCCCCGCTGCCCTGGCCGGTGCGCACCGCCGAGGAGCCCAAGCTCGATCCGGCCGGCCTCTACGGCATGGTCCCCACGGACTCCCGTACGCCCTATGACGTCCGGGAGGTGATCGGCCGGATCGTCGACGGCTCCCGCTTCGCGGAGTTCAAGGCCGAATACGGCACCACGCTGGTCACCGGCTTCGCCCATGTCCACGGCCATCCGGTCGGCATCGTCGCCAACAACGGCATCCTCTTCTCCGAGTCCGCCCAGAAGGGCGCCCACTTCATCGAGCTGTGCGACCAGCGCGGCATTCCGCTGCTGTTCCTCCAGAACATCTCCGGCTTCATGGTCGGCCGGGATTACGAGGCCGGCGGAATCGCCAAGCACGGGGCGAAAATGGTGACGGCGGTGGCCTGTACGCGGGTCCCCAAGCTGACCGTGGTCATCGGCGGTTCGTACGGCGCGGGCAACTACTCGATGTGCGGGCGCGCCTATTCCCCCCGCTTCCTGTGGATGTGGCCGAACGCCAAGATCTCGGTGATGGGCGGCGAGCAGGCCGCGTCCGTCCTCGCAACCGTCAAGCGCGACCAGCTGGAGGCGCGGGGCGAGGAGTGGAGCGCCGAGGAGGAGGCCGCGTTCAAGGCGCCGATCCGCGAGCAGTACGAGACGCAGGGCAGCGCCTACTACGCCACGGCGCGGCTGTGGGACGACGGGGTCATCGACCCGATGGAGACCCGGCAGGTGCTGGGGCTGGCCCTGACCGCCTGCGCCAACGCCCCGCTGGGCGAGCCCGGCTTCGGCGTCTTCCGGATGTGATCCCCGTGACCCCCAAGGCGATGACCACGAGAGGGATGGCGACGTCCATGTTCGACACGGTCCTGGTGGCCAACCGCGGCGAGATCGCCGTCCGCGTCATCCGTACGCTGCGCGCCCTCGGCATCCGCTCGGTGGCCGTCTTCAGCGATGCGGACGCGGACGCCCGGCACGTCCGGGAGGCCGATACGGCGGTACGGATCGGGCCCGCACCGGCCGCCGAGAGCTATCTGTCCGTCGACGCCCTGCTGGCGGCGGCCGCGCGGACCGGTGCGCAGGCCGTCCACCCCGGCTACGGCTTCCTCGCCGAGAACGCCCGCTTCGCCCGCGCCTGCGCCGAGGCCGGGCTGGTCTTCATCGGGCCGTCCGCCGAGGCCATCGATCTGATGGGCGACAAGATCCGGGCCAAGGAGACGGTCCGGGCGGCCGGGGTGCCGGTGGTGCCCGGCTCCTCCGGCAGCGGCCTGGACGATGCGCAACTAGCCGCCGCCGCACGGGAGATCGGCATGCCGGTGCTGCTCAAACCGTCCGCGGGCGGCGGCGGCAAGGGCATGCGGCTGGTCCGCGAGGAAGCGCCGCTCGCCGAGGAGATCGCCGCCGCCCGGCGCGAGGCCCGCGGTTCGTTCGGCGATGACACCCTCCTGGTGGAGCGCTGGATCGACCGCCCCCGGCACATCGAGATCCAGGTGCTGGCCGACGGCCACGGCAACGTCATCCACCTGGGCGAGCGCGAATGCTCCCTCCAGCGGCGCCACCAGAAGGTCGTCGAGGAGGCGCCGAGCGTCCTGCTGGACGAGGCGACCCGGGAAGCGATGGGCGAGGCCGCCGTCCAGGCGGCGCGCTCCTGCGGCTACCGGGGCGCCGGCACCGTCGAGTTCATCGTCCCGGGCAAGGACCCCTCGGCCTACTACTTCATGGAGATGAACACCCGCCTCCAGGTCGAGCACCCGGTGACCGAGCTGATCACCGGATACGACCTGGTGGAGTGGCAGCTGCGGATCGCGGCGGGCGAGCGGCTGCCCTTCGCCCAGGAGGACGTCGCCCTGACCGGCCACGCCGTCGAGGCCCGGATCTGCGCCGAGGACCCCACCCGCGACTTCCTGCCCACCGGCGGCACGGTCCTGGCCCTGCACGAACCGCAGGGCGACGGGATCCGTACGGACTCCGGCCTGTCCCGGGGTGCGGAGGTGGGCAGCCTCTACGACCCGATGCTGTCCAAGGTCATCGCGTACGGACCGGACCGCCCGGCCGCGCTGCGCACCCTGCGGGCGGCGCTGGCGCGGACGGTCACCCTCGGGGTGACGACCAACGCCGGCTTTCTGCGCCGGCTGCTCGCCCACCCCGATGTGGTCTCCGGCGAGCTGGACACCGGGCTGGTGGAGCGGGAGGCGGCCGCCCTGGTGGACGGCGCGGTGCCGCCGGAGGTGTACGCGGCGGCCGCGGCGGTGCGGCAGTCCGCCTTGGAGCCCGACGTGCCGGCGGGCGGCTGGTGCGATCCGTTCGGCGTGCCCAGCGGCTTCCGGCTGGGCGGCGAGCCCGCCCCGGTGCGCCACTGGCTGCGGGTGCCGGGCCACGAGCCCGTCCCGTACGACCTGCGGCCCGGCGCGCCCCTGGACGTCTCCGAGGACCGCGTGCGGGTCACCGTCGACGGCGTGGTGCACACCTTCCACCGCGCCGGCTGCTGGCTGGGCCGGGACGGCGACTCCTGGCACGTCCAGGACCACGACCCGCTGGCGGCCACGCTGAGCGGGGCCGGTGCGGGGCACGGCCTGGACGCCCTCGCCGCACCGATGCCCGGCACCGTCACCGTCGTCAAGGTGGCCGTCGGCGACGAGGTCACGGCCGGGCAGGGCCTGCTGGTGGTGGAGGCGATGAAGATGGAGCACGTCATCGCCGCACCGCACGCCGGGACCGTCACCGAACTGGAGGTCACCGCGGGCACCACCGTCGCCATGGACCAGGTCCTGGCCGTCGTCGCCCCGCACGAACCCGCCGAGGAGCCCGCGTCATGACCGCAGACCACACCCCCGCGGCCGGAACCTCAGCGTCCGGCGTACCCGTGCCCGGCCTGCCGATGGAGATCCGGGCGGCGGGCCTGCCCGCCCGCGTACGGATCCACGAGGTCGGCCCGCGCGACGGCCTCCAGAACGAGAAGGCCGTCGTCCCCACCGAGATCAAGGCCGAGTTCATCCACCGGCTCGCCGCGGCGGGCCTGCCCGTGGTGGAGGCCACCAGCTTCGTCCACCCCAAGTGGGTCCCCCAACTCGCCGACGCCGAGGCCCTGTTCCCGCTGCTCGGCGATCTCGATCCGCACCGCCTGCCGGTCCTGGTGCCCAATGCCCGCGGACTGGACCGGGCGATGGCCCTGGGCGCCCGGCGGATCGCGGTCTTCGCCAGCGCCACCGAGTCGTTCGCCCGGGCCAACCTCAACCGCACCGTGGACGAGGCGCTGGCGATGTTCGCGCCGGTCGTCGCCCGCGCCAAGGACGACGACGTGCACGTCCGCGGCTATCTCTCCATGTGCTTCGGCGACCCCTGGGAGGGCCCGGTGCCCGTCGCCCAGGTGGTGCGCGTGTGCCGTGCGCTGCTCGACTTGGGCTGCGACGAACTGAGCCTGGGCGACACCATCGGCGTGGCCACCCCCGGCCACGTCCAGCGGCTGCTCGCCGCCCTGAACGAGGCGGGCGTGCCGGCCTCCGGCCTGGGCGTGCACTTCCACGACACCTACGGCCAGGCGCTCGCCAACACCTTCGCCGCCCTCCAGCACGGCGTCACCACCGTCGATGCCTCGGCCGGCGGCCTCGGCGGCTGCCCGTACGCCAAGAGCGCCACCGGCAACCTCGCCACCGAGGACCTCGTGTGGATGCTGCACGGCCTCGGCATCGACACCGGTGTCGACCTCGGCCGGCTGACCGCCACCAGCACCTGGATGGCCAAGGCCCTGGGCCGCCCCAGCCCCTCGCGCACCCTGCGCGCCCTCAGCTCCGACTCCCACAAGGAGTGACCGATGTCCCTGGATCACCGCCTGCCCGACGAGCTGGAAGAACTCCGGCGCACGGTAGAGGCGTTCGCGCACGACGTTGTCGCCCCCAAGATCGGCGACTACTACGAACGGCATGAGTTCCCGTACGAAATCGTCCGGCAGATGGGCGAGATGGGGCTGTTCGGACTGCCCTTCCCCGAGGAGTACGGCGGGATGGGCGGCGACTATCTGGCGCTCGGCATCGCCCTGGAGGAGCTGGCCCGGGTCGACTCCTCGGTGGCCATCACCCTGGAGGCCGGCGTCTCGCTCGGCGCCATGCCCCTCTACCGCTTCGGCACGGAGGAGCAGAAGCGCACCTGGCTGCCCAGACTGTGCAGCGGCGAGCTGCTCAGCGCCTTCGGCCTGACCGAACCGGACGGCGGCTCGGACGCGGGCGCGACGAGGACGACGGCGGTACGCGACGGCGATGACTGGGTGATCAACGGCAGCAAATGCTTCATCACCAACTCCGGTACGGACATCACCGGCCTGGTCACGGTCACCGCCGTCACGGGCAGGAAGGCCGACGGCAGCCCGCTGATCTCCTCGATCATCATCCCGTCCGGCACGCCCGGCTTCACCGTCGCCGCCCCGTACTCCAAGGTCGGCTGGAACGCCTCCGACACCCGCGAACTGTCCTTCTCCGACGTCCGCGTCCCGGCCGCCAACCTCCTGGGCGAGGAGGGCCGCGGCTACGCCCAGTTCCTGCGCATCCTCGACGAGGGCCGGATCGCCATCGCGGCGCTGGCCACCGGGCTGGCGCAGGGCTGTGTGGACGAGTCGGTGGCCTACGCCAAGGAGCGCCGCGCCTTCGGCCGTCCGATCGCCGCCAACCAGGCCATCCGGTTCAAACTCGCCGACATGGAGATGCGCGCCCACACCGCCCGGCTGGCCTGGCGCGACGCCGCCTCCCGCCTCGTCCACGGCGAACCCTTCAAGAAGGAGGCGGCGCTGGCCAAGCTCTACTCCTCCGAGATCGCGGTGGACAACGCCCGCGAGGCCACCCAGATCCACGGCGGCTACGGCTTCATGAACGAGTACCCCGTCGCCCGGATGTGGCGCGACGCCAAGATCCTGGAGATCGGCGAGGGCACGAGCGAGGTCCAGCGGATGCTGATCGCCCGGGAGCTGGGGGTCTAGGACCGGGACCGGGACCCGTACCGGCCGGACGTCACGGGACGTCCGGCCGGCCCGCTCACCGCGCGGGCCAGGGCACCTCCGGCGAACGGAAGTAGTGGATGCCCATGGCGTCCCAGCGGGGCCCCTGTGCGGCCAGCCGCTCGCGGTAGGACGGCCAGTCGTGGGTGCCGGCCGGCGACCAGCCCAGTTCGGCGATGCCCGGGAGCCGGGGGAAGGCCATGTACTCGATGTGCGCGGAGGTCGAGAGGGTCTCGCTCCACAAGGGCGCCTCGACGCCCACGACCGCGTTCCCGGGCGCGCCGTCCAGGTACGTGCCCGGGTTCCAGTCGTAGGACCGCCGGACGCCCACATAGCCGGCCCAGTGCAGCCCCAGCGGGGTGTCCTTGTCGTACTTCATGTCGAGGTAGGCGCGGTCGGCGGGCGAGAGGATCAGCCCGGTGCCGTTGCGGGCGGCGTCGGCGACCTGCTTGCGCTCGGCCGCGCTGGTGGCGTCGTAACCCCAGTACTGGGCGATGGCGCCCTTCGCGGGGTGGGCGCCGGTCAGCTGGTGCCAGCCGATCGCCGTCTTGCCGTACTTGGCGACCACCGGCTGCACCTTGTCCATGAAGGCCACGTAGTCGTCGTGGCTGGTGGAGTGCGCCTCGTCGCCGCCGATGTGGAGAGAGCGGCCGGGGGTGAGCGCCGCGATCTCGCGGACGACGTCGTCGACGAAGTCGTAGGTCACCTTCTTCGGGACGCACAGCGAGCTGAAGCCGACGTTGGTGCCGGTGTAGAGCGGCGGGGCCTGGCCGTTGCAGTTGAGCTCGGCGTAGGAGGCGAGCGCGGCGTTGGTGTGGCCGGGCATGTCGATCTCGGGGACGACGGTCAGATAGCGGCTCGCGGCGTAGTCGACGATCTCGCGGTAGTCGTCCTTGGTGTAGTAGCCGCCCTCTCCGCCGCCCACCTGTGTGGAGCCGCCGTAGGTGGCCAGCCGGGGCCAGGACTTCAGGGCGATCCGCCAGCCCTGGTCGTCGGACAGATGCAGATGCAGCCTGTTGATCTTGTACATCGCCAGCTGGTCGATATAGCGCTTGACCTGGTCGACGGTGAAGAAGTGCCGGGAGACGTCGAGCATCGCGCCGCGGTAGGCGTAGCGCGGGGAATCGGAGATGACGCCGCCGGCAAGACGCCACGGCCCGGGCTGTTCGGTGCGCCTCTCCAGGCTCGCGGGAAGCAGCTGGCGCAGCGTCTGGACGCCGTGGAAGAGCCCGGCGGGCCGGCCGGCACTGATGGTGACCGCGCGGGCGCCGGAGGCAAGCCGGTAGCCCTCCGCGCCCAGCGCCCTGGTCCCGGGCCCGCCGAGCCGCAGCACGATGCCGTCGCGGCCGTCCTTGGTGGTGACCGGCAGGCGGTATCCGGTGGCCGGGCGCAGCATGCCCGCCAGATAGGAGCCGACCCGCCGGGCCTCGGCCGAGCCGTCCGGGACGCGGATGCGGGTGTGCGCGTCGAGGGTGTACGGGGTGCCGCCGGGCCGTACGGAGGCCGGTGCGGGGATGACCCGGTCGAGGGGCGCGGGCGGGGCGGCGGACGGCCGGGCGGAGGCGGCGGAGGTGCCCAGCCCCGCCACCGAGAGCAACAGCAGCGAGAAGAAGAGTCGGCGTCGTCTCATCGGCGGTCCCTTCGCGACCTCATGTGCACGGCGGGTGTGATCGGCACAGTGTGCCTGGCATGTCCTGCATGGCATGGAGCGACCGAACGGTGACCATGCGTACCGTGAGCGTCGTACGCGGTCAAGGTTTAGACCAGTTTCCGAGCGCCATCCCAGGGATCTGCCCGATGTCGGGCAGATTTCTTGCGATTCCCGGCGCGGTTCAGCAGTATCAACGGGTGCTCGATCGCCGTCCGTCCCACGAGGACCTCGTTGACCACCTGGTGCGCAGCACGCCGCTACAGCGCGGCGAGGCCGCCCGGGTGGTCCTGGACGTGCTCGCGTACTTCGACGAGACCACCGAGGGGTTCGTCCGCCGCAGACACCGCGAGCTGCAGTCCCAGGGGCTGCGGAACGAAGCGATCTTCGAGCGGATCTCCCACGAGCTGCCCCAGCGCGCCGTGTCCCCGCCGGCCCTCTCGATACGCCAGCTGCGCCGCCTCGTCTACGGCTGACGCGCCCCCACAGGGCGCCGGGCACACCGGAACAGACCAAGAACGCAAAGTACGTCCGTCACCACGACTCACTCGGAGGTCGCAGTATGTGCGGGATCGTCGGATATATCGGCAAGCGCGATGTTGCTCCGCTGCTCCTGGAGGGGCTGCAGCGGCTGGAGTACCGCGGCTACGACTCGGCGGGCATCGCCCTGCACGCGAGCGGCACCGGCAAGTCCGGGGGCCTGCGGACCGCCAAGGCCAAGGGCCGGGTCCGTGAGCTGGAGTCCCGGCTGCCCAAGCGCTTCGCCGGCACCACCGGCATCGCCCACACCCGCTGGGCCACCCACGGCGCGCCGACCGACGACAACGCCCACCCGCACCTCGACGCCGAGGGCAAGGTCGCGGTCGTCCACAACGGCATCATCGACAACGCCGCCGAGCTGCGCGCCCGCCTGACCGCCGACGGTGTGGAGTTCGCCTCCGAGACCGACACCGAGGTCCTCGCCCACCTCATCGGCCGCTCGACGGCCGAGAAGCTGGAGGAGAGGGTCCGCGAGGCGCTGCGGCACATCGAAGGCACGTACGGCATCGCCGTCCTGCACGCCGACTTCACCGACCGCATCGTCGTCGCCCGCAACGGCTCCCCGGTCGTCCTGGGCATCGGCGAGCACGAGATGTTCGTCTCCTCCGACGTCGCCGCGCTGGTCTCGCACACCCGCCAGGTCGTCACGCTGGACGACGGCGAGATGGCCACCCTCAAGGCCGACGACTACCGCACCTACACCACCGAGGGCTCCCGTACGACGGCGACGCCGGAGACCGTCGAGTACGCGGCCGAGTCCTACGACCTGGGCGGCCACGACACGTACATGCACAAGGAGATCTCCGAGCAGGCCGACGCGGTGGACCGCGCGCTGCGCGGGCGGATCGACGACCGCTTCTCCACCGTGCACCTGGGCGGGCTGAACCTGGACGCCCGCGAGGCCCGCACGATCCGCCGGGTGAAGATCCTCGGCTGCGGCACCTCGTACCACGCCGGCCAGATCGGCGCCCAGATGATCGAGGAGCTGGCCCGCATCCCCTCGGACGCCGAACCGGCCTCCGAGTTCCGCTACCGCAACCCCGTCGTGGACCCCGACACGCTCTATGTCGCGGTCTCCCAGTCCGGTGAGACCTACGACGTGCTGGCGGCCGTCCAGGAGCTCAAGCGCAAGGGCGCGCGGGTGCTGGGCCTGGTCAACGTCGTCGGCTCGGCGATCGCCCGCGAGACCGACGGCGGCATCTACGTCCACGCCGGCCCCGAGGTCTGCGTGGTGTCCACCAAGTGCTTCACCAACATGGTGGTCTCCTTCGCGCTGCTCGCGCTGCACCTGGGCCGCATCCGCGATCTGTCCGTCTCGGACGGCAAGCGGATCATCGAGGGCCTGCGCCGGCTGCCCGGCCAGATCGACGAGATCCTCAAGGGCGAGGAGCAGATCAAGAAGCTGGCGACGCGCTACGCGGACGCCAAGTCGATGATGTTCATCGGCCGGGTGCGCGGCTACCCGGTGGCCCGCGAGGCCTCCCTGAAGCTCAAGGAGGTCTCCTACATCCACGCCGAGGCGTACCCGGCCTCCGAGCTCAAGCACGGCCCGCTGGCGCTCATCGAGCCCGCCATGCCGACCGTCGCGATCGTCCCGGACGACGACCTGCTGGAGAAGAACCGCGCCGCGCTGGAGGAGATCAAGGCCCGCAGCGGCCGCATCCTGGCCGTCGCGCACCAGGAGCAGGACAAGGCCGACCACACCATCATCGTCCCGAAGAACGAGCCCGAGCTGGACCCGATCCTGATGGGCATCCCGCTCCAACTCCTCGCCTACCACACGGCGTTGGCCCTGGGCCGCGACATCGACAAGCCGCGCAACCTGGCCAAGTCGGTCACGGTGGAGTAGTCCCCGGCAAACGGCGGGGCGGCGTCGTTGCGCGTGCCACCATACGCACAACGCCGCCGCCTCCCCTTGCCGGCGTCGCCCATACGCCGGCGGGATGCCGCCACCCCGGAGACCGTCACCTCCCGGTGGGCAGCACGTCGGTGCCGCGAAACACGTGACGGTCTTTTACCCCCCACAACGGCGCATTCCACTTCCGCGGACCGGTCGGCTCCGCAACTGCCCACAATCCCCATGACGCCCCCTCAACTGTGCACAAGCCGAGGAGAACCGATCGCCCGAGGAGCGGTCAGGGGATGACGATGACGGGCCGCTGCGCACGCCGCGCCAGCCGCCCGGCCACCGAGCCGAAGATCCGGCCGACGATGCCGTGGGTGGACCCGACCACGATGGCGTCGGCCGCGTACTCCCGGCCGACCTCCTCCAGTTCGTGGCAGATGTCCCCGCCGCGCTCGACGAGGATCCAGGGGACCTCGGTGAGATGGTCGGCGCAGGCCAGCTCCAGCCCCAGCACCTCGGTGCGGTGATCGGGCACGTCCACGAAGACCGGGGGCTCGCAGCCCGCCCAGACGGTCGTCGGCAGCCGGTTGGCCACATGGACGATGATCAGCCCGGAGCCGAAGCGCCGCGTCATACCGATTGCATACGCCAACGCGCGTTCGCTCGATGTGGAACCGTCGAAGCCGACCACGACACCGTGCCGGAACGCAGGGTCGCAGGAGCGCGAGGTCTCTTCCGCCGCTTCGAGGTCCGCCATCGGATCGGCGACCTGCTTGCGGTCCGCGGGTTCGGGGAATTCGTGACCGGCCATTGGTGTCTCGGCGAGGACGTCCTCTTGCGGAGGGGCGAACGGGGAACGGCGATTGACTTGATCCGGCAGTTGACTGAGCTGGTTCGATCGCGAAGCGCGAGCCATAGTTCAAAGAGGAACGATACGACTGGGAATCATCTTCCCAACCCGATACCCCAAGAGTACGGCGCCACTCCTCCGCTGCCCAGACTCCGGCGCGGGCACGGGGCACCCGCCGAGGGGGTCAAGGGCCTCGAACGTTCCCCGGAGCATGCCGGAGCGTGGCGCCGATGGCAATGCCCCGCCCTGCCCCCGTACGTACCCCTCGCGGTGACCCGTGATCGTCGGCGGCGTTGTAGTAGCTGCCCGCCGGAAGGGAGCCCGCGATGCCCGCACCGTCCAAGAGATCACCCGACCCAGTGAGAGATCTTGTGCGCTGGGGCGCGTTCAGCTGCGCCCTGGTGCCGTGCGTTCTGCTCGCGAGCGGCACCCCGGTCGGCGGCGCGGCCGCCGCCGGCGCCGGGCTGGCGGCGGTGACCTGCGTGTGCCGCGCACTGCTGCGGCAATCCGAACGGGCCGCGGCCCGGGTCCGGGTGCGAGAGGTCGGACGGCACCGGTGCAGAACAGGGCAAATGGGGGCGGTAGTGCACGGGGGCGGCCGATATGAGGAGCGGCGTACGCCGGTCGAATAGGGCTCCCGCAAGTCTGCGCACGCACGTTTTCAGCCAACTTCTAGCCGGGATCCGACCCCACCCCCCACCACCCCCCAACCTGGGTGTGAGCTGGGCGGAAAGGACCGCCGGGCATGGTTGTGCCCTACTGCGAACGGGCAGAGCCGAGACGCGTACTTTCCCTGGAGGCCCGACGAGTGGAACGCTTCGTGATCGAATGCTTCGCGCCAAGTTGCCATATCGACATACCAGCGGGTGGTGAACTTGGCACTCCATCCTCACGGGGCACAGTAGATTCGATCTTGGTAGCTACAGCGGGGGAACTGTGCAGGACCGAGAGGGCGAGACGACCGAGGGGGGCTTAAGTGCCATGAGCCAGGACTCCGCTGCCGTACCAGATGCCGCACGCAAGCTCGCCGCACGACGACGCCGCGAAATAGTCGCGGTGCTCCTCTTCAGCGGCGGTCCCATTTTCGAGAGCTCCATTCCGCTCTCGGTCTTCGGCATCGACCGCCAAGACGCCGGCGTTCCGAGGTACCGGCTACTTGTGTGCGCTGGCGAAGATGCGCCTTTGCGCACGACCGGGGGGCTCGAACTTTCCGCCCCCTACGGGCTGGAGGCGATCTCCCGTGCCGGGACGGTCGTCGTACCGGCCTGGCGTTCCATCACCCAGGCCCCGCCGCCCGCAGCGCTCGATGCGCTGCGCCGCGCGCATGAAGAGGGGGCCAGAATCGTCGGGCTGTGCACGGGGGCGTTCGTCCTCGCCGCGGCCGGACTGCTCGACGGCCGCCCTGCGACCACCCATTGGATGTACGCGCCGACGCTCGCCAAGCGTTATCCGTCCGTCCATGTGGACCCGCGCGAGCTCTTCGTCGACGACGGCGACGTGCTCACCTCCGCGGGCACGGCCGCCGGTATCGATCTGTGCCTGCACATCGTGCGCAGCGATCACGGCGCGGACGCGGCCAACGCACTGGCCCGCAGGCTGGTCGTACCCCCGCGCCGCACCGCCTCCGATATGGGGCACCAGCGCTACCTCGACCGATCTTTACCAGAGGAGATCGGCGCCGACCCGCTGGCCGAGGTCGTCGCCTGGGCGCTGGAGCACCTCCACGAGCAGTTCGACGTGGAGACCCTGGCGGCGCGCGCCTATATGAGCCGGCGCACGTTCGACCGGCGGTTCCGTTCCCTGACCGGGAGCGCGCCGTTGCAGTGGCTGATCACCCAGCGGGTGCTCCAGGCGCAGCGGCTGCTGGAGACCTCCGACTATTCGGTGGACGAGGTCGCCGGGCGCTGCGGATTCCGTTCGCCGGTCGCCCTGCGCGGCCACTTCCGGCGGCAGCTGGGCGCCTCGCCCGCGGCCTACCGCGCGGCCTACCGGGCCCGCCGGCCGCAGAACGGGGGACCCGAGCCGTCGCTGCGGCCGGAGCGGGGCGAGCGCCCGGAGCGCGGGGAGCGGCCCGGGCCGGTGCCCGGCGGTGCGGAGCGGTTCGCCACGGTGGCCGGGCACGGAACGGCGGCCGCGCTGGCCGCGGCGGAGCCGGACGGGGCCGGGAAACCGACCTCGGACGCCTACGCCGCTCGGATCCCGGAGGCGCCCGTCTCCCGTGGCACGGCCCGCCCCGTGCTGCCCAGCCAGCGGGAGCGCCCCGTAGGGTGAGACGCATGAACGATCGCATGGTGTGGATCGACTGCGAGATGACCGGTCTCTCGCTGGCGAACGACGCGCTCATCGAGGTGGCCGCCCTGGTCACCGACTCGGAGCTGAATGTGCTGGGCGAGGGGGTGGATGTGGTGATCCGCCCCCCGGCCGAGGCACTGACCACCATGCCGGAGGTGGTGCGCGTCATGCACACCACCTCCGGGCTGCTGGCCGAGCTGGACTCCGGTACGACGCTGGAGGAAGCCGAACGGCAGGTGCTGGAGTACATCAAGCAGCACGTGCCGGAGCCGGGGAAGGCCCCGCTGTGCGGGAACTCCGTCGGCACCGACCGGGGCTTTCTGCTGCGCGACATGCCGACGCTCGAGGACTATCTGCACTACCGGATCGTCGATGTCTCCTCCGTGAAGGAACTGGCCCGGCGCTGGTATCCGAAGGTGTACTTCAACAGTCCGGACAAGAGCGGTAATCACCGGGCTCTGGCGGACATCCGTGAATCCATCGCGGAATTGCGCTACTACCGGGAGGCGCTCTTCGTACCGCAGCCCGGCCCGGACAGCGAGACCGCCAAGGCCATCGCGGCCAAGCACGTCCTGCCTGCCGAGGGGCAGTCCGCACCGTAGTGACCCAGCTCGCTCCCGGGTGCGCGAAACCCGGGAGCGAGCACCCCTCAAGACCCTGTACACTTTTTCTCAGCCGGTGGGGAAAAAGAACCACACAGCACCGGTCATGGTGGGTATAGCTCAGCTGGTAGAGCACCTGGTTGTGGTCCAGGATGTCGCGGGTTCAAGTCCCGTTACTCACCCCACTGTCAAGGCCCCCGATCACTGATCGGGGGCCTTGAGTGTTTCCGGCGAGTGTTTTCGGCGCGCGGGTGCCGGGGCTCAGTAGCCGACGGCGAACCGCTCGCCGATGTGGGCGGGGCGCTCGATCTCGTCCACGAGGGCGACGGCGTAGTCCTCGGCGGAGATCCGGCTGCTGCCGTCCTCGGCGGTGACCAGGTCCTCGGTGGCGGTGCGGTAGGCGCCGGTGCGCTCACCGGGCTCGATCAGGGCGGCCGGGCTGAGATTGGTCCAGCGCACATCGGAGACGGTGCGGTAGAAGTCCAGCGCGTCGCCGTGGGCGTGCATGATCTCCAGCAGGAAGTCGGGGATGCCCTCCTTGTCCCAGACCTGCGTGCCGTCGGGGGTGCGCAGCGAGCCGGCACCGCCGACGGAGATCAGCCGGGGGGCCTCGTCGCCGAGCGTGCGCACCCCGCTGACGAGGGACTTCGCGGCGGGCTCGATGGTGGCGCGGTGGCCCTCGGCGCCCCCGCCGCCGACCGCGCTGACCACGACGTCCTTGCCCTTGGCCACGGCGGCGACGGACGCCGGGTCGAGGACGTCGCCGGTGGTCACGGTCAGGTTCGGGTGGCTGGTGGTGATCTTCGCGGGGTCGCGGACGACCGCGGTGACCTGGTGACCGCGCTGCAGGGCCTCGTTCAGGATGCGGCTGCCGATGGTGCCGTTGGCCCCGAAGAGAGCGATCGTGGTGGACATGGGGGTCTCCCAGCTGTGGTTGCGTCCGGCGGCATCCATCCAGGTGCGCGGAGCGGACTGTCGTTTTCCGTCAGCGGTTCTGCCGACGTCTTCTACGCTAGGGCCAGGATCGGGGCATTTCGGGGTAGGGAAGGGACCGGCGATGGTCAAAAAGCGACAGGAGGGGGCGGGGACCGAGCAGGCGCCGGTACCGGAGATCCGGGAGGTGGCGTTTTCCGCGCCGGCCGGGCGGCCCGCGGGCGTGGAGGTGCTGACCCTCGCCGCACTGCGCGAGCGCGCGGACGCCTGCCGGCTGTCCACGCCGCACCGCCCCGGCTTCCACCACCTGCTGCTCCTGGACCGCGGCCGGCTGGTGCACAGCGTCGACTTCCGTGAGCACGTCCTCGCCCCGGGCGATCTGCTGTGGTCACGCCCCGGGCAGGTCCAGCACTTCGGCGATCTGACCGGCGCGGAGGGGCGACTGGTGCTCTTCGAGGCCGGTTTCCTGGATCCGTCGACGGCGGCCGCGGCCCGGGTGGAGGACTGGTACGGACCCGCCGTACGGCACCCCGAAGGCGCGGCGGCGCGGCACCTGGACGCCGCGATGCGGGCCCTGCACGACGAATTCGGGGCGCTGGGCGGGCTCCCCCTGGACATCCACCTCGAAGTGCTGCGGCATCTGCTGGCCGTCCTGGTGCTGCGGGCCGCGCACCCGGGCGGGGAGACGGCCGCACCGGGCGGCTGCGAGGCCGGCGAGACCTATCTGCGCTTCCGGGACGCGGTGGAACGGGACTTCACCCGTACCCGCCGGGTCGCCGACTACGCCCGGTCGCTGGGCTATGCGCCCCGTACCCTCTCGCGCGCCGCCGAGGCCGGGTCGGGAGTCGGCGCCAAGGAGTTCATCGACCGCCGGGTCGTCCTGGAGGCCAAACGCCTGCTGGCCCACGGCGATCAGTCCGCGGCCCGTATCGCCGACCGTCTGGGCTTCGCCGACGCCACCAACTTCACCAAGTTCTTCCAGCGCCGGGCGGGGACGACGCCGATCGCCTTTCGCGCTGCGGTACGGGGCGGGGCGGGGGCCGTGCACGCATAAGACGGCAGGGCGCAGCGGGTGGGGGGACGAAGTCCGCTGCGCCCTGCCTGGCGGGCGGCGGTCCGGGTACGTGGGGGCGGACCGCCGGTGGGGGTCAGCCTGTGTAGGCGCCGAACGCCTTGGTGAAGTCCAGCGGCTTCTGGTCGATGGAACTGCACGTCGGCTGGGCGGAGTTGCCGCCGCCCGGGCATGCCTTGTCGCGGGTGGCGGACCACATCGACAGCCCGGCCAGGTGCTTGCTCTGGGCGAACTTCACCAGTGCGGCGGCGTCGTCGAGCTTGAAGACCTCCTGCTGGACGTCGTTGACACCGATCATCGGGGTGACCGCGACGGCCTTCCAGGCGGCCGCGTCGCTCAGCCCGAGGGCCTTCTTGAGCTGGCCCTGGGTGGCGGTGGCGGCCTTGGCGGCGTAGGTGCCCATGTTGCCGTTGTAGGAGGCTCCGTAGTCCATCGCCATGATGTTGACGGCACTGGTCTTGACGCCGTTCTTCTTGGCGTTGGCGACGAGGTTCACGCCGTCCTGGGTCAGGCCCTCCGGCATGACCGGGAGGGTGAAGGAGACGTCCAGGTCCGGGTGCTTCTTCTGGAGCTGGGCGACGGCCTGGGCGCGGCGGGTGTTGGCCGCGGTGTTGGGCAGCGTGCTGCCCTCGATGTCGAAGTCGACCTTGGTGAGCTTGAACTGGTCGATGACCTTGCCGTATGCGGCGGCCAGCTGGTCGGCGGACTGGCAGGTCAGGCCCAGCTCGGAGCCGTTGGCGCCGCCGAAGGAGACCCGGACGTCGCCGCCGGCCTTGCGGAGCGCGGGTATCTGCTTGGCCACCGGGTCGTTGCCGAGGTCGACCACGCCGCCCCACTTGGGCGTACAGCCGCCCCCGGAGGTGACGAAGGCCAGGTTGAAGGTCTTCACCCCGGTCTTCTTGGCGGTGTCCGCCAGGTCGTAGGCGGGGGTGAGGGAGGTGTCGACGTACGGGGCGAAACCGGCGCCCGCCTTCGCGGAGCGGGCGCCGGTCTGCGGTGCCTTGGAGGCCATGGCGGAGCCGGCGACGGCGAAGGCGCCGCCGGCCGCGACGGCGGCGGCCGCGCCGGTCACGATCAGCTTGGTGGTCCGGCTGGTGCGGCGGCGGTGTGCCGAGGGAGTCATGGGGGTCCTGCCTGTCGTCGCGTGGGGGCTGGGTGCACTGGGGGTGCGCCGAGGGGGGTGCGCCGGTGGTGCACTGGGGGTGCATCCGGGTGTGCCCCGCACGCTAGCGGCCGGCAAACGGACAATTGCCGGTATTGGGGCGGCCGTTGGCGGAATTATGGCCCGCTTAAGGAAGCGGAAGGGGCCGGTTAAGAGGCCCCGGCGGCCCGTCCGGTCAGGAACCCCTGCCGGCCCGGAGCGCGCGCCGCCCCCGGGCGCCCAGGCGGCGCCGCAGCCGGTGGCCGCGCCGTACCCCGTGCGCGGCCTGCCGCCCGTCCTCCCGCGCCAGCCAGACCCGTACCTCGGTGCCCCCCAGCACCGAGCGGCCGATACGGACATCGCCGCCGGTGGATTCGGCCAGCCGGCGCACGATGTCCAGGCCGAGCCCGGTGGAACCGTCCCCGCCACCGCCGTGACCGCGCCGCAGCGCCGCGTCCGGGTCCTCGATCCCCGGCCCCGCGTCCGAGACCAGCACGATCACCGCGTCGTCGGCGTTGTGCACATCGACCGCGAAGGCGGTGCCCTCGGGCGTGTGCCGGAAGACGTTGCCGAGCATCGCGTCCAGCGCGGCGGCCAGGTCGGGGCGGGCGACCGGGATGCGGACGGGACGGTCGGCGCCCGCGATCCGCACCGTACGGCCCTCGTCCTCGGCCAGCGCCGACCAGAAGGCCATCCGCTCCCGGATCACCTCGGCGGCGTCGCAGCCGGCCGCGGCGGCGACCTGCTGGGTGTGCGCCTTCTGCTCGCGGGCGGTGCGGATGATCTGGTCGACCTCGCGCTCCAGTTGTGCGACGGCGGCCCGGGTCTGTTCGGCGGCCGGGGTGTCGCCCAGCGAGGCGGCGTTCAGGCGCAGGACGGTGAGCGGGGTGCGCAGCCGGTGCGAGAGGTCGGCGGCCAGTTCGCGTTCGTTGGTGAGCAGTTGGACGACCTGGTCGGCCATCGAGTTGAAGGCGCTGGCCGCGGAGCGCAGCTCCTTCGGTCCGTCCTCGGGGACGCGTACCCCGAGCTTTCCCTTGCCCAGGTCGTGCGCGGCGCCCGCCAGCCGCTCGGCGGGGCGCACCATCTTGGTGCCGAGCCGGTCGGCGACGGCGACCGAGCCGATGATCAGCGCCAGGCCGACGCCGGCCAGCACCACCCAGGAGGTGGTGACCCCGTTGGTGAGCGCCTCGTCCGGGACGAACACCTCGACGACGGCGATACCGGAGGCGACGGCGGTCGGCTGGAGGAGGCAGGAGCCGCCGGGGACGGGCGAGATGGAGGCGCGGCCCAGTCTGACCGCGGCGGCCACGTCCTGGGGGGCGGCCCGGCGGGTGCCGATCTCCAGGGGGCGGGCGTTGGCGCCGCCGGCCGGGACATGGATGCCGATCCGGCCGCCGGGGCCGGTCTCCGCGCTGGCCAGGGCGCGTTCGAGCTGGGTGCGGTCGGTGGTGATGGCGAGGACCGGGCCGATGGTGGCGGCCTGCCGCTCGGCGTTGGAGAACGCGCGGTCGCTGGCCATCTCCTTGACGACGAGCCCGAGCGGTATCGCGAACGCCACCACGACCATCACGGTGACCGCCAGCGCCACCTTGACCAGCGCCCATCTCACAGCGGGGGCTCCAGCTTCACGCCCACACCCCGCAGGGTGTGCAGATAACGGGGCTTGGCCGCGGTTTCGCCCAGTTTGCGGCGGAGCCAGGAGAGATGGACGTCGATGGTCTGGTCGTCCCCGTACGCCTGCTGCCAGACCTCGGCGAGCAGTTCCTTACGGGCCACGACCACGCCCGGCCGCTCGGCGAGGAAGGCCAGCAGGTCGAATTCGCGGCGGGTCAGATCGAGCGCCGCCCCGTCCAGTTCGGCCTGGCGGCGCAGCGGGTCGATGGTCAGGCCGCCTACCCGCATCACCCGGGAGGGCGGTTCCGTCCCGGTGGCGCTCACGCGGGAGCGGCGCAGCACGGCCGCCATCCTGGCGGAGAGATGTTCGACGGAGAACGGCTTGGTGAGGTAGTCGTCGGCGCCGTCGTTCAGCAACCGTACGATTTCGGCCTCGTCGTCCCGGGCGGTGGCGATGATGACCGGCACATCGGTGATACCGCGCAGCATCTTCAGCGCCTCGGAACCGTCCAGGTCCGGCAGTCCCAGGTCGAGAATGACCACGTCGAAGCCGACCTGCGCCACCTCGCGCAGCGCTTCCAGGGCGGTGCCGACGCTGCGTACCGCGTGGGAGGCGTCGGTCAGATGACGGATGAGGGCCGAGCGTACGAACTGATCGTCCTCGACGACGAGCACACGTGCCATGGGCGGCACCGTACGCCATTCGGGCCACCACGCCTGCCCGAGGTTGACGCCCGGCGGAGATGCCGCCCGTCGCGGGAGGGCTGCGACGGGGCACGGCGGTGGTGCAGTATGAGCCAAATGCAACGAGGACTGGTTCACGCACTGGCCTGGACGCTGGCGACGGGCGCCGCGGTCACCTTGTCATGGTTCGGCGTGCACACGGTGCTTTCGGGTACGGCCTACGACGCGCCCCGCGCACTGCCGCTCTCCGACCACCTGACCGCGGGCGGCGCGGCCACGCCCCGCGCCTCCTCCACCCACCGCCCCAAGCCCTCCGCCTCGGCGGACCACCCCTCCCACTCCCCCTCCGCCACCCCCTCCCACCCCACCGGCGACGACCGGCCCCACCACCCCACCCTCGCCCCGCCGACCGGCTCCTCCCCCACCACCGACGGCCGGATCAGGAGCTACGTCACGGCGGGCGGCCGGGTCGTCCTCGACATGGGCGCCCGGTCCGCGGAGCTGGTGTCGGCGACGCCCAACTCCGGCTGGGAAATGCAGGTGTGGAAACAGGACGAGTGGCTCCGGGTGGAATTCACCGGCGCCGCGTCCCACTCATCGGTGATCTGCACATGGAACGGGCACCCACCGACGGTGCAGACGAGCTATCAGACCAGCTAGGGCGAGGGCCGGCGAGCAGGCTCGTGGCTCTTGGGGGCGCAACTCTTAGGGGGCGCAACCCTTAGGGGGCGTTCGAACGGATCCCCTAGGGGACGCGAGGCCCCCCTGCGGGGCCACAACGCGGCGGGCGGGAGGGGTATTCCCCTGCCGCCGACGCCAGTTCCGCGGCCGCGACCGTGAATCCCCGGCCGCAGTCGGCAAGCTCCACGGGGCCCGTGAGTTCCCCGATCGCGGTGTCGTCAGGCGAAGGTGTCCGCCGGCGGAGGCGGGGAGGCCACTGCCGTGGCGTCGGTGACAGGAGGTGTGCCGCCGGTGAAGTCCAGGAGGGCGCGGCCGTGTTCGACGCGGCCGGCGTGCGGGTCGCTCGCTGCGCGGCGGGTCAGTTCGGCGAGGGGAAGGGGGCGGTCGGAGGCCAGGAGTACGGCGTTGCCGAAGCGTTTGCCGCGCAGGACGGCCGGGTCGGCGGTCAGGCACAGCTCGGGGAAAGCCGTACGGACGGTGGCGATCTGGCCGCGCAGAAAGCGCAGCGGCGGGCCGTCGGCGAGGTTGGCCGCGTAGCAGCCGCCGGGCCGCAGCGCCCGCCGCACCTCGGCCACGAACTCCGTGCTGGTCAGATGCGACGGCGTACGGGCCCCGCCGAAGACGTCCGCGATGATCAGGTCCGCCCAGCCGTCCGGGATCTTCGCCAGCCCCGCGCGGGCGTCCGTCCCCCGCACCCGGATACGCCAGCCGCTCTCCAACGGGAGCCGCTCGCGGACCAGTTGGACGAGCGGGGTGTCGATCTCCAGCACCTGCTGGGTGGAGCGGGGCCGGGTGGCCGCGATATAGCGCGCCATGGTCAGCGCCCCGCCGCCGAGATGGACGGCCTGGAGCGGTTTGCCGGGCGGCGCGGCGAGGTCGGCGACATGGCCGAGTCGGCGCTGGTAGGAGAACTCCAGGTACGCCGGATCGTCGAGGTCCACATGCGACTGCGGGGCCCCGTCGATCAGCAGCGTCCAGCCGCGCGGACGGTCCCGGTCGGGACGGAGCTCGGCGAGTCCGCCGTCCACCGTTCGGGTGACGGATTCCGGGCCGCCGCGCCCGCGCCTGCTCTTTGCCATGCCTCAAGTATCCGGTGGGCGGCGCGCCACCGGGCGCGGCCCCCGGGCACGGCGAAGCGGCGGCCCGTCCCGGGGCGCTTGCCCCGGGCGGCCCGCCGCAGCACACCACGACCCGCCGGCCCGATGCCCTTCCGGACCGGCGCTCAGGTCACTTGTTGATGCAGATGTTCCCGAACGCCGGGTTGATCAGCGCAAGGAAGTCGACGCTGTTGCCGCACACATTGATCGGGATGTCGATCGGGACCTGGATGACGTTGCCGCTGAACGCACCCGGGGAGTGCTTCGCAAAGCCGATGGCAGTCGCGCCGCCGCGGCCGTGGTGGTGGTGGTGACCGCCGGCGGTGGCGACGGATGCACCGCCCAGCACCATGGCACAGCTCACCGCAGCCATGGTGGTGGTCCTGACGAATCGCTTCATCACCTTTCTCCTTTCATTCGCGAATGGGGCATGGGTCACAACGAGCATCCCGAGTCGGGGATGCGGCCATTCGCCCTTCCGGGAAAAGGTTCGCCCGTCCGGTCCTTTACTACCAACCGGAGGCGGTAACGGTATTCCGCTGATTGGCAGAGCCCGGCCGACGCCCGGCGCGCCTGTCCCGATTTCCCCGGCGCTTTCTGTCAGAGTGCTCTCTTGTTTGACTGAGGGCCGTACCGTTCTGACTTAGGGCCGTACCGGCCGCGGGATTCGGGAGAGGATGGGGATGCGGAAGTCGACGGGCCGCAGCAGCCGCGCCACGGTTTGCGCGCCGACGGCTTTGGCATTGCCGACCGCGCCGTCATCGGACCGGCCCACGACGGTGGCCGCGCCGGCTCCCGGAGAATCCGCTCACCCCGGCCACCGCCACCGGACGGTGCACCTCACCGGCGACCGCGCCGGCCGGAACCCGGTCGTCGTCGCGTACCGAAATGCCCGGGAGCCGCTGTGCGGCGTGGCGCGGCGGGACGGATTTCGGCGGCCGAATGCAAACCGCCGCACCCTTTCGACAAGCCGGAAAGGGCTGTGGATTCCCCGCCCTCGTGATTCCCGCCCCCTCGATTCCGGCCCCGGAGATTTCGGCCGGAGCGCCGCCGCGCGGCCCGCTTACCGCAACACCGCGGGAGGTCATTCCGCCGTATTCGGCCCCGGGCCTGCACTGCGGTCCGGCGGCGTCCGTCCCCAATTCCGGTTCACCATCCGCGCCGAGGGATATCCGCTCGGCGCGCTCTTCGTCCGGACCGGCTCCGCGCGCTGACCGGCGCACCGAATTTCCCGCGGGGTTTCCGTCGGCCCGGCTGTCCTCCGTCCGCCCGGCTATCAGGGGAGCAGCACGTGATGAAGGTCCTGCATGTCATCACCGGTCTGGAGGTGGGCGGCGCCGCGCAGCAGCTGCGGCTGATGCTGCGGCGGCTGCCGGCCCGCTGCGAGGTCGTCGCGCTCACCGGTCCCGGTCCCCTCGCCGACGGCATCCGGGCCGACGGCATCCCCGTCGCCCACCTGGGCATGGCCGGCAGCCGTGACCTGCGGGTGCTGCCCCGGCTGACCCGGCTCATCCGCGACGGCGGCTACGACCTGGTGCACACCCATCTCTACCGCGCCTGCGTCTACGGCCGGATCGCCGCGCGGCTGGCGGGTGTGCGGGCCGTGGTCGCCACCGAGCACTCGCTGGGCGATGCGGTCATCGAGGGCCGCCGGCCGACCCGCGGGGTGCGCATCCTCTACCGGGCCACCGAGCGGCTCGGCTCGGCGACCGTCGCCGTCTCGGACACCGTCGCCGCCCGGCTGCGCCGCTGGGGCGTCCCGGAGGCGCGCATCCATGTGGTGCCCCACGGCATCGACGCGGACCGCTTCCGGCACGATCCGCTGGTCCGCTCCGCCGTCCGCATCCGGCTCGGCATTCCTCTGGACGCCTTCGTGGTCGGCGGTGCGGGCCGGCTCGTACCGGCCAAGCGGTTCGACGTCCTGGTCCGTGCGGTCACCCAACTCTCCGGTGTGCACCTGCTGTTGGCGGGTGACGGACCGGAGCACGCGATGCTGCGAAGGGCCGCGCGGCAGTTCGGGTCGGGCGACCGGATCCATCTGCTCGGCGCGCTGGACCGCGGTCCGGAGGAGGGGCCGGCGAAGGGTCTCGGCATCCCCGGGCTGCTGGCGGCGGCCGATGTGTTCGTCTCGCCTTCCCAGGACGAGGCGTTCGGGTCGGCCCTCCTGGAGGCGCTCGCGGCGGGGCTGCCGGTGCTGTACGGCAGCTGTCCGGCCGTCGACGAACTGCCCGCTGACCATCCGCCGGGGGCCCGCCGGATCGGGCCCGTCACCTTCGAGCTGACCACCGCGCTGCGCGAGGTGCGGCGCGGCGGGGCGCCGCGGCTGCCGGTGCCCCCGGTGGTGCGGCGCTACGACATCGAGCGCAGCGCCGAGTCCCTGATGGCCGTCTACGAAGCGGCCGTCGCGGCCGCACCGGCACGCCGGCGGACCCCCGGGGCGCAGCCCCCGCCTCCGGAGCCGGCCCCGCAGCGCTGAGGGGGCGCGGCCGCCGCGGTCACTGGCAGCGGTCGACGGCCTCGATGGTGCGGGCCGCCTCGCCGAGCGCCGCCCGCAGGACGACCGGGTCGGTGGCATCGGCGTACGCGCCCTCCGGCGGCACCAGCCAGCCGGTGCCCGACACCGGCGGCTCCGGTGCGTCGTCGTCGCACAACTCCCCCAGTGCGATGCCGCGCCCGTAGGTCTGGGTGCAGGCGCTGCCCGGGACGTCCCAGCCGTCGGCGGTGCCGGGCGGCACCAGGAAGCCGAGGGTGTCACAGGTGCCGTCGTGCAGGACGGGGCCGACGCCGTCCCGCAGGCGCAGGATGTCGACGGCCTCCAGCCCCTGCCGGGCGGGCACCGTGACGAGGTCACAGGGCTCTTCGGGGGCCTGCGGCGCGCCCGGTTCGGATCCGCCCACGCCCCTGCTCACGCCGGTCTCCCACATGGAGAACCCCTCCTCATGCACGCGCCGCGCCTTTACACCGAGTTCAACGGTTTCGGGTGTCAACAGCTACGGCGGCGTAACGCTGCAAAGGATGGCACTTCATGGCAGATCGCGGGCGAGATGTGTGGTTTGTTGCCAAACGCTGGCTACTGCGCCCCTGGTAGCCGGTACGGTCGTCCCGCCGCACCGCCAGGACGCGGCACCGCCACAAGATGGCACGGAAAGGCCACGGAGAGGGTCCGCCATGGCGTCGCCAACAGCAAAATCAGCGTCGTCCCGCACCGTACCCGCCCGTCCGAACACCGCCTTCCGACAGCTGCGCGGCCGGCTGTCCCCGGGCGAGTTCGCGGCGGCGGTCCGACGGTCCGCCCGTGAGATCGGAGAGCAGGTCTCGTGCGACGCCCGCTATGTCGGGCGCGTCGAGTCCGGGGAGATCCGCTGCCCGAACTACGCCTATGAGCGCGTGTTCCGGCACATGTTTCCCGGGCTGGCGCTGCCGGACATGGGTTTCGCGCCACGCGAGACGGTACGCGGACGGGGGGCGCGTACGGCGGTGAACGCCGCGCCCCTGGCACTCGATCCCGACCACCGCGATACCTGTATCCAGATCTGCGAGGAGAGCGACGTGCTGCGTCGCGCGTTCATCACCGGCGGCCCGGCGGCCGCCCTGGGCATCGCCGCCCTGCACCCCGCCGAAGCCGCCGCCGTACCCCGCCCCCGGACGCCGGGCGGGCGGGCCGGTGCGGCCGAGGCCACCGCCGTCGAGGAGGCCGTGCGCCGGATCCGGCTGCTGGACGACCGGCACGGCGCCGAGGGCATCTACCGTCGCGCCACCGCACCGCTGCGGGCCGCCTACGACCTGCTGGACTCCGGTGTCCAGCGCCGTTCGGTGGCCGACCGGCTGCACTCCGGGGCGGGCGAACTGGCCATCACCGTGGGCTGGCTGGCGCACGACTCGGGCCGCTTCGGCGACGCCCGCTCGCACTACGCCGAGGCTTTGGCCACCGCCCGGGTCTGCGGGGACGCGGCCCTGGAGGCGCACGCCTTCTGCAACACCGCCTTCCTGGCGCGCGATGCCGACCGTCCGCGCGAGGCGGTGCGCGCCGCCCAGGCCGCGCAGCAGGCCGCCAAGCATCTGGGCTCACCCCGGCTGCTGTCGCTGCTGGCGCTGCGGGAGGCGGGCGGCTGGGCCGTCCTGGGCGACCGCAGCGGCTGTGAGCAGGCGCTGAGCCGGGCCGAGCGGCTGTTCGCGGGCGGCACGGCGGACAACGACCCGGAATGGATGACCTTTTACGGCGAGGCGGAGCTCGCGGGCCTGGAGGCGCAGTGCTGGTCGGCGCTGGGCGACGGGGAGCGCGCGGCGGAGCTGGCGCGGCGGGCAGTAAGTCTGCAGGATCCTCACTTCACCCGGAACATCGCGCTGTTCACCGCCGAGCTGGCGGGCGATCTGACCGACAGCGGCGCCCTGGAGGAGGCCGCCGCGGCCGGTACGCGGGCGCTGGCCCTGCTGGACCAGGTCGGCTCCGCCCGTATCCGCGCGATGCTCGACCGCACCGCCCGCCGGCTGCACGCCCACCGCGGACTCGGCCCGGTCGCCGACTTCCTGGAGCGGCACACGGCGTCCGCGGGGGCGGTGGCCGCGGCGCCCTGACCGGCGGGCTCAGCGCGTCGGCAGGCTCTCCTGCGCCCACGCCGCCAGAAGGTGCAGCGCGGTCTCGGACGGGGAGCCGCTCTCCACGGTGTGCGCGATCAGCGCCTGGTCCGGGTCGTCCGGCAGCCGTAGGGTTTCGAAGCCGAGGTCGAGAGTGCCGACGGCGGGATGGCGGTAGACGTACCGTCCGTGGGTCTTGTCCTTGATCCGGTGCTCGGCCCACAGCGTGCCGAACTCCGGCCCGGAGGCGGTCAGTTCCGCGATCAGTTCCGCCGTCTGCGGGTCGTCGGGATGGCGTCCGGCGTCGAGGCGCAGGTAGGCCGCCACATCGCTCGCCTTGCCGGGCCAGTCGGCGTACAGGCTGCGCATGCCCTCGTCGAGGAACACCAGGCGGGCCAGGTTGCGCTGACGGGGCGGCAGCGCGCCGAAATCGGTGATCAGCGCGGCGGCGAGGCGGTTCCAGGCCAGGACGTCGGTATTGCGGCCGACGATGTACGCGGGGACGTCGGACGCCGAGTCCAGTAGCCGTTGCAGCCCCGGGCGTACGCGCTGCCGCTCCCTCGCCCCCGGTGCCGCGTCCCCGTCCGGCCAGGGGCGGGCCAGCCGGTAGAGGTGCGCGCGCTCCACGGGGTCCAGGCGCAGGGCGCGGGCGACGGCGTCCAGGACGGCTTCGGAGAAGTGGAGGGTGCGGCCCTGTTCCAGGCGGATGTAGTGATCGACGCTGACGCCGGCCAGCAGGGCGAGTTCCTCGCGGCGCAGGCCGGGGACCCGTCGCCGGCTGCCGTGGTCCGGCAGTCCCAGCTCCTCGGGCCGCAGCCGGGCCCGTCGGGAGCGGAGGAACTCGCCCAGTTCTGCGCGTCTGTCCAGTGGCCTCGTCATAGGGCGAGTATCGCGCCGCACGGGCCTTCGCGCCTGGTCATGCCGTGCCCAGGCTCCGGCCGCCACTGGGTAAGGCCCTTGGCGGCGGCCAGAGTTGGGGTCACCGGCCGGGCGCCGCCCTGGCCCCCGGCACCGTCTCTCCCAAGGAGCACCAGGACATGACCGCCACTTCGCTGCCCACCCGCCCCCTGGGCACCACCGGCATGAGCATCACCCGCGTCGGCCTCGGTTCCTGGGCGATCGCCGGACCGGGCTGGCACTTCGGCTGGGGCGCCACCGATGACGCCGAGTCCGTGTCGGCGATCCGGCACGCGCTCGCCACCGGCATCAACTGGATCGACACCGCCGCCGTCTACGGCCTCGGGCACGCCGAGGAACTGGTCGGCAAGGCCGTCGCCGGGCTGCCCGAGGCCGAACGGCCGTATCTGTTCACCAAGGTCGGGCTGGTGTGGGATCCGGCCGATCCGCAGGCCGCGCCGCGCCGGACCATGGCGCCGGCCAGTGTGCGCCGCGAGGTCGAGGACTCGCTGCGGCGGCTGAAGGCCGAGCGCATCGACCTCTACCAGGTGCACTGGCCGGACAGCGGTGAGTCCCTGGAGTACGTGGGCGACGGCAGCGGGCCGGTGTCCCCCAACGCCACGCCGCTGGAGGAGTACTGGCAGGTCATGGCCGATCTGAAGGCCGAGGGCAAGGTCCGCGCGATCGGCCTGTCCAACCACTCGCCCGAGCAGCTCGCGGCGGCCGAGAAGATCGCCCATGTGGACGTCATCCAGCCGCCGTTCTCCGCGCTCAACCGCTCGGCGGCCGACGAGATCGCCTGGGCGCACGCCCACGGCACCGGCGTGATCGTCTACTCCCCGCTCCAGTCCGGGCTGCTCACCGGCGCCTTCAGCGCAGAGCGCGTGGCGGGGCTGCCCGAGGAGGACTGGCGCACCGCCCACCGTGACTTCACCACGGGGCTGGCGGCCAACCTCCAGGTGGCCGAGGCCCTGGAGCCGGTCGCCGAGCGGCACGGCGCCACCGTCGCCGAGGTGGCCATCGCGTGGGCGCTGGCCTGGCCCGGCATCACCGGGGCGATCGTCGGGGCCCGTACGCCCGGACAGGTCGACGGCTGGGCCGGGGCGGGCGGTATCGCGCTGACACCGGCGGACCTGGAGGAGATCGCGGCCGCGATCACCGCCTCCGGGGCGGGCAGCGGGCCCGCCCGGCCGTGACCGGCGTCCCGTCAGCGCCCCTGTTGGCGACACCTGGTTGCCGACGACCCGTTGCCGACGCCCCGTTGCCCGATTGCTCACCCAAGGAGACCGCAGCATGTCCCTCGTCGTTGTCGCCGAATGCCTGGCCGCGGACGGCCAGGAGGACCGCCTTCGCACCGCCCTGGAGGCGATGATCGAACCGTCCCTGGAGGAGCCCGGCTGCCTCGCCTACCGGCCCTACGCCGACCCCAACGACCCCGCCCGCATGGTGATCGTCGAGGAGTGGACGGACCGGCAGGCCCTGGCCGAGCACTTCGCCACGCCGCACTTCGGCCATGTGCGACAGGTGCTGGAGCGGGTGCTCGCCGAGCCGATCGCGATCCGGGAGCTGGTGGTCGCGCCCGGCTCCTGACCGGCGGCCGTCAGCCCAGGTGGCCGGTGTCGTTCCAGCGTTCGAGGGCCGGTTCGCCGTAGGCCCAGCCCAGGACCGACAGGGAGGTCGGCTCCAGACGGATGCGGGCGCCGAAGGAGATGTCCAGGCCCAGCCAGCGGGCACCGAGGGCGCGCAGGATGTGGCCGTGCGCGAAGACGAGGACGTCGCGGTCGGCCGAGCGGGCCCAGGTGACGACCTCGTCGGCGCGCGCGCTCACCTGGGCGAGGGTCTCGCCCTCGGGGACGCCGTCGCGCCATATGAGCCAGTCGGGGCGGGTGGCCTTGATCTCGGCCGGGGTCAGGCCCTCGTACGCGCCGTAGTCGAACTCCATCAGCGCGTCCCAGTCCCGGGCCCGGTCGCCGAAGCCGGCAAGTTGGCAGGTCTCCTTGGCGCGGATCAGCGGGCTGGTGCGGACCTCGACGTCGGGGAGGCCGTTCCAGGGGGCGCGGTGCAGCCGCTCGCCCAGGAGTTTGGCGCCATGGCGGCCCTCGTCCAGGAGGGGGATGTCGGTGCGGCCGGTGTGCTTGCCGAGGCGGGACCACTCGGTCTGCCCGTGCCGGGCCAGGAAGATGCGCGCTGCCATGGTCGTGTCTCTCGCCTCTCGCCGATCTCTCGGTGGGTCGTTGATCGTTTTCTCGGCGCGGGCGGCGTTGACCGCGAAACTGCTTCTATCATCGCGCACGGGGTCGATTTGTCCGTACCCGGGGGCAAGGTGCGCCGGGGCGGGCCGGGGCAGGAGCCGTCGCGGATTGCGGTCCGGAGGACCACGGTGGGAACGCAACCGGGGGCAACGTGCGCCGGGGCGGGCCGGGGCAGGAGCCGTCGCGGGTTGCGGTCCGGAGGACCACGGTGGGAACGCAACCGGGGGCAACGTGCGCCGGGGCGGGCCGAGGCAGGAGCCGTCGCGGGTTGCGGTCCGGAGGACCACGGTGGGAACGCAACCGGGGGCAACGTGCGCCGGGGCGGGCCGAGGCAGGAGTCGTCGCGGGTTGCTGTCCGGAGCGGGGCGCGACGGGCCGTCCGCGTACGGATCTTCGGGGGACCGCCCCGCATGTCAGTGCCGGATGCGAGACTTTCGCAGGTGAACGTTTCCCGCGACAGTCGACCCGCGGCGGCCGCTCCGCCGGCGGGGCAGCAGACGCCGACGTCGAGCCTGCGCCGCAGGCTCACCGAGCTGCGCGGCCCCGGCGTCCGCCCCCGTTCGCTCGACGCCCGTGCGCTCGCCGCGCTCGCCGCCAACCCCGGCTGCAAGCGCCGGGCGCTGCTGGACGGCGCGGGGATCGACAAGGGGGCCCTGGCGCAGGCGCTCGGCTCGCCGGCGGCCTACGGCCAGTCCCAGTTCGCGATCATGCGGGGCATCTCCTTCGAGGCGCGGGTCAAGTCCGACGGCGGCGCGGCCCTGATGCGGCTGCTGCACGAGCGGCTGCGGACGGACACCGCGCCGCCCGAGCCCGAGGAGGTCGCCGTCCCCGATCTGTCCGCCTCCGGCCCCGAGGGCCGCGCGGCCCGTACGGCGCTGGCGCTGCGCGAGGCGACCGCCGCCGGGGGCTTCTCGCTGCTGGACCACCCGATGCTGGCCGTCGAGGTGGCCGGCGCACCGGTCTATGTGGAGCCGGATGCGGTGATCGTGCATCCGGACGGCAGCTGGACGGTCGTGGAGATCAAGTCCTTCCCGATGATCGACGGCGCGGCGGACGCCGCCAAGGTGGGCGAGGCGGCCCGCCAGGCGGCGGTGTACGTCCTCGCGCTGGAGACCGTCGCCGGGCATGTCGCCGCGCGCACCGGGCGCGAGGTGCGGGTGCGCGACCGGGTGCTGCTGGTGTGCCCGAAGGACTTCTCCAACCTCCCCGCCGCCGCGGCCGTCGACGTCCGCAAGCAACTGGCCACGACCCGGCGGCAGCTGACCCGGCTCACCCGGGTCGAGGAGATCGCCGCCGCCCTCCCTCCGGGGACGACCTTCGATCTGCGGCTCGCGGAGGACGGAAAGACGGCGACGCGGCCGGCCGGGGAGCTGTCCGCGGCCGTCGAGACGGTCGGCGCGGCCTACGCCCCGGAGTGCCTGGCCTCCTGCGAGCTGGCCTTCCACTGCCGCAAGCGCTCCCGTGAGCGGGGCGCGGTGGAGGCGCTGGGGCGCGGGGTGCGCGGTGAGCTGGGCGGGCTGCGGACCATCGGGGAGGTGCTCGCCGCGGCCGCCCCCGGGGAGCCGGACGCGGAGCACGGGCCCGACGATCCGGCCGTGCTCGCCCTGCGCCGGGCGGCCGCACTGCGCGCCGACGCGCTGGCCGCCGCCGGGGCGCGGCGGGGTCCGGACCGGGCCGATCAGAGGGCCGAGGAGGGGTCATGTCACTGATCGAGACGCTGGCCCGGATGGAGGCGGTGGCCGCGGGCCGCGCCGCCCCGCTGACCACGGTGCGCCACCGCCATCTGTCCGAACGGCCGCTGGTCCTCGTCCCGTTGACCACCGCCGGTGAGGCCGGTGCGCCCCTGGGGATGCTGGTCGGCACGGACCGCGAGAAGCCGCACCTGCTGGCCGTACCGCAGCCGCGCGACCGCGATCTGCGGTTCGCGTTCCTGGCGGAGCTGGCCGAGTCGGTGCTGCCGTACGTGGACGGCTTCGCGGACACCGTGGAGTGGGAAGAGCGCAAGGAGACCGATCCGGAGACCGGCAAGCGGGTCCCGGTGCAGGTCGAACTGTGCGCGGACGCACCGCAGTTGATCGTGCCCAGCGCCGGGGGTGTCGACTTCGTCCGGCTGCTGGGGCGTTCGATGCGGTTTCGGCGGACGGCCGAGCAGGAGCCGGAGACGCCGTATCCCGCGCCGCCGCATGTGCCGCTGCTGGGCCGCTGGTTCACTCATTTCGGCGAGCGGGCCCGGGTGCCGGGCGCCAGTCTGCTGCAGGCCATGACGGGGCTGCTGGGCCGCCATTGGGCCACCGGGCAGAGCGTGCTGGAGGACCAGCATCTGGGGGCGCTGCTCGCCTGGATCGACCCGCCGCCGGGCGTATCGGGCCGGGAGGCGGCCGAGCGCGCCGAGACGGGGCGGGACGCGGACGGTCAGCTGCTGTGCCCGCCGGCCGGTCCGGCCACGGACCCGGCGTTCGACAACCGGCTGCTCGCCCCCGCGATGGCCCGTTACGACGCGGGGCGCGCCGGCGCCGAGGGAGAGGTCCGCGCCCTGATAGAGGGCCAGTTGCGGCCCACCTGGGACGCCGTCTGGCGGGGTCTGGACCTGCTGCGCGCGCTGCCGCCGGGGGCGCGGGTCGCCGACCGCTGGAAGCGCGACCGCTGGTCGTACACGGCGCACCGCGACCGGGTGCGCGCCGGGGAGCCGCCGCAGCCCCGGCGGGACGACGCCGTCACCGCCGCCCAGAAGCTGGCCTCCCGGGAGACCGCCCAGGCCCAGCTCGACGCCCAGGAGGCCCTGGACGACCCGCTGGTGATGGCGGGCCGCCGGCTCGCGGGCGAGGCGCTGTGCGGCACGGTCGTCCATGTCGAGATGGCCTACTCCGAGGGGAAGCGCCCGATGCCGCGCCCCCTGGTCACGCTGCGCACCGACGACCGTCCCCAGCTGTCCGAGGGCGTCCGCCTGCACCGCCCGCTGCCCGACGGCAGGACCCAGCCCGCGGAGTTCGTCGGGTACGTCGCCGGGGAGCGCGGCGCCCTGGTGGTGCGGCTGACGGGCGGGATGGGGCGCGGCAAGGAGCCGGAGGCCGGTTCGGTTCCGGAGGACGGCGACGCGGTGACCTGGACGCTGTTCGAGCACGCCCCGCGCGGCGGCCCGGAGTTGCCCGACCCCGAGGACACGCCCTGGACGCACGGCGGACCGCCGGCGGCCGCCGACGCACCGGCCGACGCCCCCGATCCCGTGACCCCCGAGGATTTCCTGTGACCCGGCCCGACGGGGGTACCCCCCTGTTCCTCAAGAACGCGGGGGACGCCGCCTTCGACCCGTCGGCCGCGGCCGCCGCCGCGACGGACGCGATCGTGCACGACACGCTGCACGGCTCCCGGCGCGGGGTGGTGGTCGACTCCCCGCCCGGCGCAGGCAAGTCCACCCTGGTGGTCCGCGCCGCCCGCGAACTGGCCGCCGCCGGGCGCCGGTTGATGATCGTCGCCCAGACCAACGCCCAGGTCGACGACCTGGTCCTGCGGCTGGCCGACAAGGACCCCGAGCTGCCGGTGGGCCGTCTGCACAGCAGCGAGGCCGGTGCCGTCGATCCGGCCCTGGCCGACCTCCCCTCGGTGCACACCTCCGCCAAGGTGGCCGACCTCACGGGCTTGCCCGTCGTCGTCTCCACGGCCGCCAAGTGGGCCTACACCAAGGTCGAGGAGCCCTGGCAGCACGCCATCGTGGACGAGGCGTACCAAATGCGCTCCGATGCGCTGCTGACCGTCGCCGGGCTCTTCGAGCGGGCGCTGTTCGTGGGTGATCCCGGACAGCTGGACCCGTTCAGCGTGGTGGGCGCCGAGCAGTGGGCGGGCCTGGCCTACGACCCGTCCGCCAGCGCCGTCGCCACCCTGCTGGCGCACAACCCCGACCTGCCCCAGCACCGCCTGCCCGTCTCCTGGCGCCTGCCGGCCTCCGCCGCACCGCTGGTCTCCGACGCGTTCTACCCGTACACCCCCTTCCGCAGCGGTACGGACCACGGGGACCGCAGGCTGGCCTTCGGGGTGGCCGGGGACGGCTCGGGCGTGGACCGGGTGCTGGACGAGGCCGCCGAGTCCGGCTGGGGGCTGCTCGAACTGCCCGCCCGCCACACGCCGCGTACGGACCCGGAGGCGGTGCGCGCGGTGGCCCTGGTGGCGCGCCGGCTGCTCGACCGCGGGGGCGCGGCGACCAGCGAGCACGGGCCCGATGCGGTGCCGCTGACCGCCGAGCGGATCGCGGTCGGCACGGCCCATCGCGACCAGGCGGCGGCGGTCCGCGCGGCGCTCGCCGAGCTGGGCGTGCAGGGCGTCACGGTGGACACCGCCAACCGCCTCCAGGGCCGCGAGTTCGACGTCACGGTCGTTCTCCACCCGCTCTCCGGCCGCCCCGATGCCACCGCCTTCCACCTGGAGACCGGCCGGCTGTGCGTGCTCGCCTCCCGCCACCGCCACGCCTGCATCGTGGTCTGCCGTGAGGGCGTCGCCGAGCTGCTGGACGAGCACCCCGCCACGGAGCCGGTCCAGCTGGGCGTCACGGTGAAGTTCCCGGACGGCTGGGAGGCCAACCACGCCGTGCTGGCGCATCTGGCGGAGCACCGGGTGCGGTGGCGGCCATGACCGGCGCTCCGGTAGCCGCCTTACGGAGGACGTGCGCCGGGCCCGGTCCGTCGGACGGAGTCCGGCCCGGCCGAGGGGCACCGCCCCCGGTATGTGCCCTGGCCCTATGGCCCCCTTGCGCGAGGCGGGAGAATGGAATGCGGCACACGATCTGGAGGTACGTACATGTCCCAGCCGCGTCCGGCTTCCGAATCCGGCGCTGCGTCGTCGGCACCCCGGCGCAGGAGGCCCGCGTCGCTGGTCTTCGAGCCGCCCGAGGCCGTCGCCGACCCCGAGCACTTCTTCGATCTGGAGTCGATGGACGACCCGCGGGAGCTGCTGCGCCGCTCCACGGAGCTGGCGCTGGCGTTCCGGGTGGCGGCCGACCGCGCCACCGAATACCAGGCGATCGCCGCCGCCCAGCTGGCGGATCCGCGGCGTTTCGACCGGCTGCCGCTGGCCACGCTCGCCGAGCAGGCGGAGTGGTCCGAGGACTATGCGCAGAAGATGATCGAGTTCGGCCGCGGGCTACTGCGCGACGGCGGCACCCACCTCGGCGAGGCCGACTGAACGCACCGCGGGCCGGGCACGGCTCCCGGGACGCCAGGCCGTGCCCGTATCCCCATCCGTACCGTCCGTCACAGGCGTCACGGTACGGCGCATGCCTACCACCCATCGCCCCTGGCATATGCGAAGCGGGCAAGATACTGCCTCGTCCGCGATCCCGTCCCGGTTTCCGGCAATCCGCATAACCCCCGGGTGGGGAATGGGTAGACCTGTCCCCATGAGCGAGCACAGCATGGGGTCGGCATGAGCGACTGGCTGCCCGACACTCCCCGGACCCTCACGTTCCCCACAGCGGCTTACGTCACCCTGGACGGCGCCGACTGGCTCGCCTCCGCCAGCCCTCATCCGCACTCGGTCCAGACCCTGTGGGCGACCCACCCCACCGTCCCCAGCGTTCTGCCGTGCGGGACCGTCTTCGACGTGATCAACGCCCCGGCGCTGTTCGGGCGCCGGATGGTCGACCGGCTGTGGTCCGCGGGCCCCGGCTCGGGGCCGGTGGCCGCGCACCGGGGCCGGATCCTGCTGTTCGCCTCCCCCGGGACCGCCCAGCGGCTGCCGTCGCTGCTCGGCTGGGAGGAGTGGGCGCACGCCGTACCGCCACTGCTGTACCACGGCGCCGGGGACGCGGTGACGGTCCCGCCGCTGCACCCCGGACACTCCCCCGCCGAGCAGGCGGCGGGCGACGACGTCCTCGCGTCGGCCGTCTCCCGGTGGCTGGTCGCCCCGGACGTGCGCAGCCCCTGGCTGCCGGGACCCGACGTCCTGCTGTGGGCCTGCGTCCGGGCCGCCCGCTGCGCCTCCGACGAGGAGCACGAAACCGCACTTCAGGGCCCCGTTCCGGCGCTGACCACCGGGTGATCACGGGTCGGCCGCGGGCGCAGACAAACCGATTTTTGCCCTGCCCGGAGCGGGTGCTACTGTTTCCTCCGTCAGCAGGCGCCGCTAGCTCAGTTGGTTAGAGCAGCTGACTCTTAATCAGCGGGTCCGGGGTTCGAGTCCCTGGCGGCGCACAGACGGTCGAAGGCCCTCACCTCGGTGGGGGCCTTCGGCGTATCCGGAGCGTCGGCCCGTATCCGGCCGCCGTGGACCTCAGTCGGCGCGGCTCAGTTTGACCGTCCACTCCCCGTCGGTGCTGCGCCCCTCGACCTGGATCCGCAGGCCGTCCTGCCGGTCGGTCAGGCCCTCCCCCACGCCCAGCGGCGCATTCGCCAGCGGCGGGTAGACGGAGGTGCCCCAGCAGGCCGAGGAACCGGGATGGCCGTCCAGGACGCGCACCGGTCCCGCCCCGGAGGCCGTATCGCTGCGGACGCGGTAGACGAGGACGCCCTGGCTGCACACGGAGCGGTCGTTGCCCGTCGCATCGCGCCCCTCCATGGCGAGGGCGCTGTCGGGGCCGGTGCGGACCACCAGCAGGCGGGGCCGGCGGGCGTCGCCCGGTTCGGCGGGGTCGGACAGGGGGCGCAGGGAGTGCAGTGTCGGGGAGCGGCCCAGCGTGGCGCAGTCGATCTGGTTGTCGCCGAGCCAGCCGAGCTTCCACTTGTGCCAGCCGAAGGGGTCGGGCGCCAGGCCGAACTGGCTGCCCATGAGGTCCCAGTCCCCCACATAGGTGTCCCAGTCGCCCTTGCCGTCGCCCGGACGGTGGTAGAGGTCGGGCAGGTCGAGGACGTGACCGGTCTCGTGGGCGAGGACGTTGCGGTCCGGCGGGCTCTGTTCGAAGACGGTCACGAAGCGGCGCAGGTCGGTGTGGTCGGCGTGCATCGGCTCGTCCAGATTGACGACCTTGGTGGCGTCCGAGTCGACGCCCGGGGCGTCCGGGTCGGCGACGAAATACACCAGGTCGTAGCGGCTGAAGTCGACCGAGGCGTCGGCGGCGGCGACCGCGTCGCGCAGATAGGCCGAACGGTGGCCGGAGTCCCAGTCGCGCTGTATTCCGTACGCGCCGGACCGGTGCGGCATCTGCACCCACTTCTTGTGGAGGTGCGCACGCAACCGGAATCTGCCGTACGAGGCGCGGTCGAAGAAGCGGGAGGTGGCCGGGAAGTAGTCCTTGGCGATTTCGCCCGGCTGGGCTAGGGGGCGGGAGTCCGGGAAGGACAGGAAGATCATGACGGCGTCGAGATGGCCGGCCGGGCGGGGGTAGGCGCCGTTCCAGCTGTCGAGGCCCTCGGAGTGATGGGCGTCGGTGCGGTTCAGTGCGCAGGACAGGGCCGCGTCGGAGGCGGTGGCCGGGCCCGCGACGACGGAGGTCGCGATCAGCGCGCTCAGCGAGGTGGCGACGGCGGCGAGGCGCCGCAGACGACGGCGCTCCACCCCGTCGGGTGTCCGGTCGCGCGGCACATCGACCTCCCGGGACGGATTCGGCAGACCTCCTACACCCTGTGGCGTTTACATGCCGTTCGTCCTGTTCGGGGGCCCGGACGGGTGACCGGCGCGTCGCGGCCCTCGCGTAACGGAAAGTAACAAACGACCAACCCCGTAAGCGACACGAACACGGCCGTGCAGAAATGGCTGAAGTTCCGTCATGCGTGCCGACGATCCCGGCTGCGTCGCTGGATCGGCCGTTGCACCAGCCTCTATGATCGCCACACTTTCCAGCGCGGGATCCACCCTCCATCACGAGACAAGCGCCATGCGGGAGCGAGCAGTGAGCGGACACCCCGACAGCACGGGCCGCACGCCCGGAGCGACGCTGCAATCCGTGACGGAACGTGACGGCAGGACCAAAGCATCGGGCGGCGGCCGGCGCCGCCCGCTCGGCCGCTGCGACGACACCGCCGCCACCCTCGCCGACTACCGCGCCGCCTTCCAGGCCGCCCGGATGCCGATGGCCGTGCTCAACCGCGACGGTCTCGTCCTCGCGGCCAACCCCGCCTTCGGCGAACTGGTCGGCACCGACCCCGACGATCTGGTCGCCGCCACCGCAGCGGACCTGACCGACCTAGGGGCCGACCCGCGGGTGTGGACCGCCTACCGCGAGGTGCTGTGCGGCCGCAGCGACCGGCTGCGCTGTACCCGCCGCCTCAAACACCCCGACGGGCACTCCCTCTGGGTGGAGGTGACCGTCGAACCGCAGATGGGTGAGGACGGGGTCCTGCTGTCGGTGGACGACATCAGCGACCGCCACGATCTGCTCGCCCGGCTGCGGCACCTCCAGATGCACGACCCGGTGACCCGCCTGCCCAACCGCTCCCTCTTCTTCGAACGGCTCTCCGGCGCCCTGGAGGCGGCCGCCTTCGAACCGGCCGGCACCGGGCGGATCGGGCTCTGCTATCTGGACCTGGACGGCTTCAAGGCCGTCAACGACACCCTCGGACACCGCGTCGGCGACCGGCTGCTGAGCGCGGTCGCCCAGCGGCTGACCCGCTGCGCCGAGACCGTCGGCGACCGCGGGCCCGGCCACGGCGGGCATCTGGTGGCGCGGCTGGGCGGCGACGAGTTCGCGATCCTGGTGGAGGACTCCACCGGCACCGACCAGCTGGCCGAGCTGGCCCAGTGCGTGCTCGACGCGCTCCAGCGGCCGTTCGACCTGGCCGGGCAGCGGCTGTCGGTCTCGGCGAGCATCGGCGTCGTCGAGCGCACCGCCGCCGGCACCACCGCCACCGGGCTGATGCAGGCCGCCGACACCACGCTGTTCTGGGCCAAGGAGGACGGCAAGGCCCGCTGGACCCTGTTCGACCCCGAGCGCAACGCCCACCGGATGACTCGGCAGGCGCTCTCCAGCACCCTGCGCCCGGCCGTCGACCGCGGCGAATTCACCCTGGAGTACCAGCCGCTGGTCGGTCTGGGCGACGGCCGGGCGCAGGGCGTCGAGGCACTGGTGCGCTGGCGGCATCCGCAGTTCGGCACCCTGTCGCCGAATCGGTTCATCGCACTGGCCGAGGAGAACGGCGCCATCGTCGAACTGGGCCGCTGGGTCCTGGAGCGGGCCTGCCACCAGGCGCGGGCCTGGCAGCTGGCACACCCCGGTGGCCAGCCGTTGTTCGTCAGCGTCAATGTGGCCGTACGTCAGGTGTGGGACTCCGACCTGGTCGCGGACGTGGCCGGCATCCTGGCCGAGACCGGCCTGCCGCCGCGCCTGCTTCAGCTGGAGCTGACCGAATCGGCGGTCATGGGCTCCGCCGGGCGGCCCCTCCAGGCCCTCCAGGCGCTCAGCGACATGGGCGTACGGATCGCCATCGACGACTTCGGCACCGGCTACTCCAACCTCGCCTACCTCAGCCGCCTCCCGGTCTCCGTCCTCAAACTGGACGGCTCCTTCGTCCACGGCTTCCGCTCCCAGGAGCACCCCAACCCCGCCGACGAAATGATCGTCGAGGCGCTCGTCGCCCTCGCCCACCGCCTCGGCCTGACCGTCACCGCCGAATGCGTGGAGAGCGCCGAACAGGCCGAGCGGCTGCGGCGCATCGGCTGCGACACGGGGCAGGGCTGGCTCTACTCCCGGCCGGTGGCCCCGGACCGGGTGGCGGCACTGCTGGACGCGGGACGGCGCACGGACTGCTGAGCTTGTCTCGGCGCTCCCTGGGTCCTAGTCCTGCGGCAGCCCGTACGCGTCGGCTATCAGCTCGTACGACCTCAGCCGCGCCTCTCCGCCGTGCGCATTGGCGGTGATCATCAGCTCGTCCGCGCCGGTGCGCCGTACCAGGTCGTCGAGACCCTGGCGGACGGCGTCGGGGGTGCCGTGGACGACATTGCCCAGCCAGCTGTCGACGAAGCCGCGTTCGCGGTCGGTGAAGTCGTACGCCGCGGCCTCCTTGGGGGTGGGGACCAGGCCGGGGCGGCCGGTGCGCAGGCGGAGCATCGCCAGGGCGCCGGTCATCACCTGGCTGCGGGCCTCCCGCTCGTCCTCGGCGGCCAGCGCCGCGACGCCTATCAGGGCGTACGGCTCGGAGAGCACCTCGGAGGGGCGGAAGGAGGAGCGGTAGAGGTCGAGCGCGGGCACCGTGTTGGCCGCGGAGAAGTGGTGCGCGAAGGCGAACGGCAGGCCGAGGGCGCCGGCCAGCTGGGCGCTGAAGCCGGAGGAGCCGAGCAGCCACAGCGGCGGGCGGTGCGGGGACTGCACCCCGCCGGGCGCCGTGGCCTGCACCGGGCCGGGGACGGCGTGGATGCCGGCGTAGGGATGGCCGTCGGGGAAGGAGGCGTCCAGGAAGCGGGTCAACTCGAGCAGCTGCTGTGGGAATTCCTCGGCGCCCTCGTGCTGGCGCTCGGTGCGCCGGAGGGCCGCGGCGGTGGCGCCGTCGGTGCCCGGCGCGCGGCCCAGGCCCAGGTCGATCCGGCCCGGGGCCATCGCCTCCAGCGTGCCGAACTGCTCGGCGATGACCAGCGGGGCGTGGTTGGGCAGCATCACCCCACCGGAGCCGAGCCGGATGGCGGAGGTGTGCGCGGCCAGGTGGGCGAGCAGCACGGCCGGTGAGGACGAGGCGACGCCGGGCATGGAGTGGTGCTCGGCGACCCAGTAGCGGTGGAAGCCGCGCCGCTCGGCCGTACGGGCGAGGTCGACGGCGGTGCGCACGGCGCCGGTGGCGGTGTGGCCGGAGCCGACGGTCACCAGGTCCAGGACGGACAACGGGACGGGGGCGCCGCCCCGGGCGGTGCCCCGGATGCCGTCGTCGCCGCCCGGGGTCTGCTCCACTTCACCACTCATGCCGAGACCTCGCTTCGCTCGGCCTCGCATTCGCGAGGCACGCACCTCCCGATTGTTCTCCCCCAGCCTCCGGCCGGGGGGACCCCCATGCTTCGCTCTCTCACGGTTGTGAGCCCTCCTCGCATCGCGCTGGTCTGCGAGGGCGTCAACCGGAGCGCTTCTCCGATTATTCCGGGCCGGGCGCGGCGAACCGTCCGTCCGGCTACCCCCGCCCGGCCCGCGCGAAGAGGGTGCCCAGCCGCGGGCAGGCGATCTCCCGGTCGAGCAGCCGCAGCCCTTCCCAGACGGTGACCTGATTGGCGGTGAGGACCGGTTTGCCGAGCTCGGCTTCGAGGTCGGGCAGATAGGCCGCGGTGTGCAGGGCGGTGTCGGGCAGCAGCACCGCCTCGGCGTCCGGATGGTCCCCGGCCCGGGCCAGCTCCAGCACCTCCGTACGGCCCCAGGTGCCGACCTCGGCGGCGGTGATGATCCCGCTGCCGCGGGTCGAGACGACCTCCGCCCCGGCGGACTTCAGGAAGGCGCGGAAGTGCTCGGCCACGTCCTCCGGGTAGGTGGCGGCGATCGCGACGCGCTGGGCGCCGATCTCCCGGACGGCGTGCGCGAAGGCGAAGGACGTACTGGAGGCGGGCAGACCGGCCGTGGCCGACAGCTCCCGCACCTGTTCGTGCGCGCCCTCCCAGCCGAAGACGAAGCTGGCGCTCGTACAGGCCCAGACGACGGCCGAGGCGCCGCGCTCCTTGAGCTCGTCGACGCCGGCCGCGAGCCGGGCCGCGGAGCCCATCTCCAGCAGTGCGTCGACGCGATGGGCGTCCTCGCCGATGTCGGTGTGCACGAGCGGCAGCCGGACGCCGCCGCTCAGCAGCGCCTCGATCCGGGGGTAGTCGTCCTCCGCGGAGGAGCCGGGGTAGAGGAAGCCGACCGATGCCATGCAGTGCTCTCTTTCGTGTACGGCGGTGGGTGCGGGTGGGCGCCGCCGACGGCGGTTGCCTTCGGCGGCGCGGGCGGGGCGAGGGCCCAGGTGGCGGACCGGCCTCACACCGGGGGCTGGGGTCCGGGTTCGTCCGGCAGGTAGGTCGGCGGCTCGGCGGGGTCACCCACCTCCCCGTCAACAGGCGCGGGCGGCCCGGCGAACGCGGCCTCGGGCGTCGGCCCGGGCCGGCTCTCCGGCACGCCGGCCCCCGACCCGGTCATCGCGGCCGGACCGCGCCGCGCCACCGGGTCGAGCAGTGCTTGGTACGGGCCTACCGCGTAGACGCCGATGGCGCGCAGCGCGGCCCACATCGTGACCTGGTTGGCGGACAGCACGGGCATCCGCAGCTCGGCCTCCAGCTGCGGGATGACGTCGTACGTCGGCAGGTTCGTACAGCTGATGAAGAGCGCATCGGCCGCACCGACCACGGCCGCGCGGGCCATGTCGACGACATCGCGGTAGGGCACCTTCCAGATGTGCCGGGTCAGTCCGAGGTAGGCGCGGCCGGTGACCGTGATGCCCGCCTCGCCGATATAGCTCTCCAGGGAGTCGGTGACCGATTTGGTGTACGGGGTCACCACCGCGATGCGCCGCGCGCCGATCTCGCGCAGCGCCTCGAGGAGTGCTCCCGAGGTGGTGAGGCAGGGCACTTCCCCCGCCTGGGCCATGGCCGCACACATGGCCCGCTCGCCCGCCACACCTCCGACGAAGCTGCCGGAGGTGCAGGCATAGGAGATGACCTGCGGGGAGATCGCGCACAGTGCCTGCACGGCGGCCTGGAGGGTTTCGTGCTCGCTGACCAGGCGGGCCAGATCGAGGCTGACCTCGACCGGCACGAAGGGAGTCCGGGTGAGGTGGAGAGACACATCGTCGGGGACCCAGCGCCACAGCTCTCGGTCGAGCGCGAAGTCAAAAGGGGCGACAACGCCCACGCCGAGCTGAGGCTGGGGACCACCCAGGAAGGAGACGTCCATTGAAGGCCCCTAGATCAAACGAAGGGGTAGGGGGAGCCAGGCCAGTGGCCGGGGAGGTGAAGCAGCCGGTCCATGCCGGGACGCCGGGACAGATGCCGTTCTTGACACGGTAGATACGACTTCTTAGCGTGGTCAATCCTCGCATCCCAGGCATCTTGCCGGCGCCCTTTTCTTTCCTACCGTGCATACGTTTCGAAACGGTTTCTGGCCTATGTCCGAAAGCACCGTCCTTGTTCTGGGTTCCGACCCGCCCCCGAAGCTGGACCGGCTCGTCGGCCGGGCCCGGGTGATCTATGCCGACGAGACCTCCCTGGCCGGCCTACTCCCTACCGCCGATGTGCTGTTGGCCTGGGATTTCACCTCCGACGCCATCCTGGAGGCGTGGCCCGCGAAGGGCCCCAAACCGGCGTGGGTGCACACCGCGAGCGCCGGAGTGGACCGCGTGCTGTGCCCGGCGCTGATCGCCGACGACACCCTGGTGACCAATGCGCGGGGCGTCTTCGAGCAGCCGATCGCCGAGTACGTCGCCGGCCTGGTGATCGCCATGGCCAAAGATTTCTACGGAAGTTGGGAGCTCCAGCGGCAGCGGCGCTGGCAGCACCGCGAGACGCTCCGGGTGGCCGGCAGCCGGGCGGTCGTGGTGGGCTCCGGCCCGATCGGCCGGGCCATCGGCACCACCCTGCTGGCACTGAATGTCAAGGTCGACCTCGTCGGCCGCCGGGCCCGTCCCGAAGATCCCGAGTTCGGCCTCGTCCACCCGAGTGGGGCGCTGAACGGCCTGCTGCCCGATGCCGATTGGGTGGTGTGCGCGGCACCTCTGACGGAGGCGACCCGCGGGCTGTTCGGCAAGGAGGCGTTCGCCCTGATGCCGCCGCGGGCGCGGTTCATCAACATCGGGCGCGGCCCCCTGGTCGTCGAGGACGATCTGGTCGCGGCGCTGCGCGGCTGGCGGATCGCGGCCGCCGCGCTGGACGTCTTCGAGCAGGAGCCGCTGACCGCCGACAGCCCCCTGTGGGACGTCCCGCATCTGATCGTCTCGCCGCATATGAGCGGGGACACGCTGGGCTGGCGCGATGCGCTCGCCGAGCAGTTCCAGGACAACTTCGACCAGTGGTCGGCCGGCCGGCCGCTGCGCAATCTCGTCGACAAGCGGCTCGGGTACGTGCCGGTCGGCTGACGACACGGGCCGTCCGGCCCCTGTGCCGCCCCGTTCCCGCCGCCCCGCCCGGGGGCGGCCGACGCCCGGAGGACGCATGACGACCGACCCGACCCCGACCGCCTCCCTCGCCGATCTGACCGCCACCCGGCTCACCGCCGGTTACGCGGCCGGCGAGTTCTCCCCCGTCGAGGCCGCCCTGGCCGTCCTGGAGCGTGCCGAGGCCGCCCAGGCGCGGACGAACTGCTTCACCCGGATCGCCGCGGACGAGGCGCTGGCCGAGGCCAAGGAGTCGGCGGAGCGCTGGCGGTCGGGGACGCCCGCGGGGCCGGTCGACGGGGTGCCGGTCACCGTGAAGGACATCCTGCTGATGCGGGGCGCGCCGACGCTGCGCGGTTCGCTCACCTCCCGGGAGGAGGGCCCCTTCGACGAGGACGCGCCGTCGGTGGCCCGGCTGCGGGAGTCCGGTGCGGTCTTCGTCGGCAAGACGACCACCCCGGAGTTCGGCTGGAAGGGTGTCACCGACAGTCCGCGGCACGGGGTGACGGGCAATCCGTACGACCCGCGGCGCACCGCGGGCGGCTCCAGCGGCGGCAGCGCGGCGGCGGTCGCGCTGGGCGCGGGCCCGCTGAGCCTGGGCACGGACGGCGGCGGCTCGGTGCGGATCCCCGCGTCCTTCTGCGGGATCTTCGCCTTCAAGGCCACCTACGGGCGGGTCCCGCACTATCCGGCGAGTCCCTTCGGGACGCTGGCGCACGTCGGGCCGATGACCCGCGATGCGGCGGACGCGGCGCTGATGCTGGATGTCATCTGCGGCCCGGACCGGCGGGACTGGTCGCAGCTGGCGCCGGTCACCGGGTCCTTCCGGGCGGCGCTGGACGAGCCGCTGGCGGAGCTCCGGGTGGCGTTCAGCCCGTCGCTGGGCTGGGCGGTGCCGGTGGCCGCCGAGGTGGCGGCGGCGGTCCGGGAGGCCGTGGGGAGGCTGGCCGCGCTGGGCGCGGTGGTCGAGGAGATCGATCCGGACATCGCGGACCCGGTGGAGGCGTTCCACACGCTGTGGTTCAGCGGTGCGGCGCGGGTCGTACAGCATCTGGACGCGGCGCAGCGCGCGCTGCTCGACCCGGGGCTGCTGGAGATCTGCGAGCGCGGCGCCCGCTACAGCGCGCTGGACTATCTGGCGGCGGTCGACACCCGGATGGCACTCGGCCAGGCGATGGGGCGGTTCCACAGCGCCTACGACCTGCTGGTGACGCCGACCGAACCGATCACCGCTTTCGAGGCCGGCGCCGAGGTCCCGGCCGGATCGGGGCATACGCGGTGGACGGGGTGGACGCCGTTCACCTACCCCTTCAACATGACGCAGCAGCCCGCGGCGAGCCTGCCGTGCGGGGTGGACGGCGCGGGGCTGCCGATCGGCGTCCAGCTGGTGGGGGCGCGGCATGCGGATGCGCTGGTGCTGCGCGCCGCGCATGCGCTGTACGGGGCGGGCGCGGCGGAGATTCCCGCGCCGCCCGCCCCGTAGGACCCGACCGTAGGACCCGCCCCGGAGGAGACCCGCCCCAAAGGAGAGTCCTCAGGCGCGGCGGAAGTTGAGGGTCTCCCCCAGGGCGCCGGCCCGCCACAGGTCCTGGCAGGCGTCCGCCATCCGGTCCAGGCCGTCGACGACAGCGCCCCACACGATGCCCGGGACCCATCCCGCGTCGCCGTTGATCAGCAGATTGTTGCGCTCGTAGAAGAGGGCGAGATCGACGACGGTGGCGCGGCCCTGGTGCTTGGCGTCGTGTTCGTAGCCGTAGGACTTGGTCGCCAGTTGGGTGTCGCTGAAGGTGAAGTAGCACAGGTCGCCGGGGATCGGGGTGATCGTCGGGTTCTCCAGCGGCGGCTCCTGGGGGGCGAACGGCGGGACGAGGGCGTAGATCTCGTTCCGGGCGTACTTGGCGTGGTAGACGTCGCCGCCGAGCGGGAGCGCGTCCCAGACGGCGTTGCAGGTGAGCGGAGCGCGGTCGTCGAGCAACTTGGCCGTGCAGCTGACGCCGCGCTTGTCCAGGGAGACTTCGATGAAGCGATCGGTCATGCCCAGATCGTAGGGGGGCAATACCGGCTTACGGAACAAGTCTCTCCGCTCTTCTCATGCCCATCGGTATCGCTTTCGTTTGCATCAAGGGCCGGAAACGATCGGCATATCTTCGAACGGTTACGGGTAGTCGCGCGCCCATGGCTCCACACCAGGAGAAGACCTCAGACATCACACAACCATCGACAGGCGGCATCCGTCGCCGCTCGCTGCTCGCGGGGGTAGCGGCGCTCGGCGCAACGGGGGCGATAGGAGCGACCAGTGCGTGCAGCCGGGTCTCGACGGCCCAGGCCCAGGACGGCGGGCACCTGCTGGAACGGCTTCGGGCGAAAGGCTCGGTGACGCTGGGTCTGGCGGGCGAGCAGCCGTACGGGTACATCGGCAAGGACGGGAAGATGACCGGCTCGGCGCCGTCCATCGCCCGGGTGATCTTCAAACGGCTCGGCGTGCCGAAGGTCGAGCCGTTTCCCACGGATTTCGGCTCGCTGATCGTCGGGCTGAACTCCCAGCAGTTCGATGTGGTCGCCGCCGGGATGTACATCAATCCGGAGCGCTGCGCAAAGGTCATCTTCGCCGATCCCGAATACCAGATGCTCGACGCCTTCATCGTCCGCAAGGGCAATCCGCTCAAGCTCCACTCGTACAAGGACATCGCCCGGGCCAAGGCGAAAATGGCGACGGGCGTCGGCTACGCCGAGATCGGCTATGCCCAGGAGGCCGGCGTCAAGAACATCACCACGCTGCCGGACCAGTTGGCGGGGCTCCTCGCCGTCGAGCAGGGGCGGGTGGACGTCTTCGCCGGTACGGCCGTGACCGTGCGCAATGTCGTGCGGCAGTCGAGGACCACCCAGGCCGAGGCGACCGGCGAGGTCACCCCGTATGTGAACGGCAAACCGCACATCGACGTCGGCGGCTTCGCGTTCCGCACGCCGGAGACGCGGCTGCGCGATGCGTTCAACCGCGAGCTGCACAAGATGAAGAAGTCGGGCGAACTCCTCGAGATCATGCGGCCCTTCGGCTTCACCAAGGAGCAGATGACGAGCATCACCGCCAAGGAGAAGTGCCGGCCATGAGCGATATCAGCTGGGGTTTGTGGAAACTCCTCCTCAACGGTGTCTGGATCACCGTCCAGTTGACGGTCTACAGCGCGGTGCTCGGCGTGGTGGTGGCCTTCGGGATCGGGATGGCCCGTACCCACCGTCTGCGGATCGTGCGGTTTCTGTCCGGGGCCTATTTCGAGATCTTCCGTGGCACCTCCGCGTTGATCTTGATGTTCTGGATGTTCTTCGTGCTGCCGATGGGCTTCGGCTGGCAGCTGGTCCCGATGTGGGCCGCGGTCCTGACGCTGGGCCTGACCTATGGCGCATACGGCTCCGAGATCGTGCGCGGCGCCATCGCGGCGGTCTCCCCGGGCCAGCGCGAGGCGGGCATTGCGCTCAGCTTCTCGCCCACCCAGCAGCTGCGGAAGATCATCCTGCCGCAGGCCTGGCCGGAGATGGTCCCGCCGTTCAACAACCTGCTGATCGAGCTGCTCAAGGGCACCGCGCTGGTGTCGATCCTGGGTGTGCCCGACATCGCCTTCGGCGCGCAGCTGGTACGCAACGCGACCACCCAGAGCGCCCCCGTCTACACGATCATCCTCGTCATGTACTTCGCCCTGGCGTTCGTCCTGACCCGGGGCATGCGCGTGGTGGAGCGGCACGCCAAGACAGGCATCGGCCAGGCCCCGCCGAAGCGGGCGGGTCTGACGACGAAGCTGAGCATCGGCAAGCAGTCGAGCCCGATCGGCCCGGTGGCCCGTACGGCCACCGGCCCGTCGACCGGTACCGCGACGGAAGGTGAGGCGTGATGAAGTTCGACTGGTCCGCGGTCGGCGACTTCATGCCGCTGTTCTGGCGGGGTGTCGTGGTCACCCTTGAGGTACTGGCGCTCGGCTCCCTGATGGCCTTCGCCCTCGGTCTCGTATGGGCACTTGCACAGCGCTCCTCCCTGAAGGTGGTGCGCTGGCCGGTGACCGCGCTCACCGAGTTCGTACGCAACACCCCCTTGCTGGTACAGCTCTTCTTCCTCTTCTACGTCATGCCCGAATGGGGCATCACGCTGACCGCCATGGTCACCGGTGTGCTCGGACTGGGCCTGCACTACTCGACGTACACCGCCGAGGTCTACCGCGCCGGCATCGACGGCGTACCGGTCGGGCAGTGGGAGGCGGCGACCGCGCTGAGCCTGCCGCGCAGCCGCACCTGGATCGCGGTGATCCTGCCGCAGGCGATCCGCCGGGTCGTACCGGCACTGGGCAACTACGTCATCGCCATGCTGAAGGACTCGCCGATGCTCTTCGCCATCGGCGTCCTGGAAATGCTGGGCCAGGCACGGCAGTTCTCCTCCCAGACCTTCCAGACGGTCGAGCCGTACACCGTCGTCGGTATCGCCTTCATCCTCATCGCCTACCCCGCTTCTCTTCTCCTGCGAGCCCTGGAGCGTCGCCTTGTCCGCTGACAGCACTCCCAACACTCCGAAGAACACCGCCAGCGGCAACGACGTTGCATCCGGCGCCGCCTCCGGTGCGAGCGCCAACCCGGCGGTCGACGGCAGCGAACTGATCCGCTTCGACAAGGTCACCAAGCGCTTCGGCTCGCACACCGTCCTCGACGCGCTGGACATGAACGTCTACTCCGGCAAGCACGTCACACTGATCGGCCCCTCCGGCTCCGGCAAGACCACGATCCTGCGGCTGCTGATGACGCTGCTGAAGCCGGACGAGGGCACCATCACGCTGGGCGGCGAGTACCTCACCCACGAGAAGAAGGGCGACAAGCTCGTCCCGGCGAGCGACAAGCACAGCCGCCAGATCCGCAAGAACATCGGCATGGTCTTCCAGCAGTTCAACCTCTTCCCCAACATGAAGGTGCTGCGCAACATCACCGAAGCGCCGGTCCACGTCCTGGGATTGGACAAGGACGCCGCGGAGGAGCGGGCCCGCGAGCTGCTGGACCTGGTGGGCCTGACCGAACACCTCGACAAGTACCCCACCCAGCTCTCCGGCGGCCAGCAGCAGCGCGTCGCCATCGCACGGGCGCTGGCGATGCGGCCACAGGTGCTGCTCCTGGACGAGGTGACCTCGGCGCTCGACCCGGAGCTGGTGGCCGGCGTGCTGGACGTCCTGCGGGACATCGCGCACACCACGGACATCACCATGCTCTGCGTCACGCACGAGATGAACTTCGCCCGGGACATCTCCGACTGCGTGATGATGTTCGACGCCGGCCGTGTCATCGAATTCGGCCCGCCCGAGCAGATCTTCACCGACCCGGAGCACGAGCGGACGCGGGAGTTCCTGAGCGCGGTGCTCTAAGCATCGGCTGGGACGGCGGGGGCTCATGCGACTCCTGTGACCCTCGCCCCCGTCGTTGCCACCGATGCGCCCCCGGCGCACGCCCAAGCGCCGTTGAGTGCGCCCCCGTATGGCATACGGCGGAGCCCGGCCCCGTCACAAGGGCCGGGCTTCGGCACGTCACGGGACGGCGACCCGGCGCACCGCCACACCCCTCCCGTGCCTATGACATATGCCAGGGAAACTCTCCCCTGAACAGGCCCGTGAACAGGGATGTCTTTCGGTCAAGACCCCCTCCATCGAGGGCCGTTGACCGCTATCGTGATACGAGCCCCGTTGACCGGGAACGGCCCGCGCACTGCGCGGCTGCGACCGCCGACGAGGGTTGACGACGCAAGCGGTACCAACCTGCTAGGGGGACACCGTGGCGCTGAAGCCCGAGCCGACCGCGCCGTTCCATTCGGTGCAGTACGCCCTTCGCGTGCTCGAAACGATCTCCAGGCACGCCGACGGCGTGACCGACGCACAGATCGCCCGCGAAACCGGCATGTCCACAGGCCACCTGGCCGACATGCTGTCGATGCTACGACGCGAGGGCTATACCAATCAGCTCGCGGACGGCGCATACGTCGTGGGTGAATCACTGCTCCTGCTGGGCTCCGGCAGCGACCGGAATCACGCCCTGCGCGGCAAGTTGCAGGTCACCCTCGACGAACTGCGCGATTCGGTGGGCGCGGCGGTCTACATCAGCCGCTATATCGACGGCGAGGTCAAGATCACGCACTACGCCGACGGACCGCTGGCTCCCAAGGTCAACGAATGGGCCGAATTCCGCCGCACCGCGCACGCCAGCGCGGTCGGCAAATGCCTGCTGGCGCAGCTCGACCACGATGGCCGGAAAGACCACCTCTCACGCCACAAGACCGCCCGGCTCACCTCCCGGACGATCACCAACGAGAAGGTCCTCTTCCACAAGCTGGACAGCCAGCCGCCCACGGTCCCGATGCTCGACCTCCAGGAGTACGCCGTCGGCACGGTCTGCGCGGCCGTACCGATCACCGCCGGATCCACGGTCGGCTGCCTCGCCCTGTCCATGCCCCTGGAGCACGCCCACCGTCTGCGCCAGGCCGCCGACACCCTCAACCGCAAGGCCGCCCCGGTACTGCTCTCGCTGGCGATCTGAGCGGGGTGCGGGGCGGCCGGTCCGGGTGTGGTCATGAGCACCCCTTCGGACCAGGTAGTATTTCTTTCGTCAGCGCGCGCCGCTAGCTCAGTTGGTTAGAGCAGCTGACTCTTAATCAGCGGGTCCGGGGTTCGAGTCCCTGGCGGCGCACCTGTGAAGTGGGCGTTCTCGGTTCTCCGGGAGCGTCCACTTCGGCATTCCGCGGCTCTCCGGTTCATCCGTCCAGGAGGTGCGCGCGGCCGTGGTCCCGGTACTGGGCCAGCAGCGCGGCCCGGTCCTCGTCGGTGAAGCGTCGGTACGAGCTCCCGGCGCGGGCGGACGGTTCGGGGAGCTTGGCCGCCTCCGGGGGCCCGGCCGCCGACGGGGTCCACCAGACCGGTTCGGGGCAGCGGAATCCGGCCCGGCGCAGGGCGACCCGGTGGACCTTGTTGGTGGCCGTCACCGGGAGCGCGGTCAGGGTCCGTACGAAGCGGGGCGCCATCTTCGTCCCGAGGTCGGGCTGCGCGGCGAGGAAGGCCACGAAGTCCTCCGGGTCGAACGCCGCGCCGTCGCGTAGGGCCAGGGCCGCCATGACCTGGTCGCCGGCGACCGGATCGGGTACGGCGTAGACGGCGACGCCGGTGGCCGGGGCGTAGCGGGCCAGGATGTTCTCGATCATCGCCGCGGCGAGATTCTCGCTGTCGACCCGCAGCCGGTCGTCCGTACGTCCGGCGAAGTGGAAGAACCCCTCGGCGTCCCGGAAGAAGAGATCGCCGGTCCAGTACCAGCCCGCACCGACCCGGCCCCCCAGGCGGCCCCGGGTCCGCGCGGCGGTGGCCTCCGGGTTGCGCCAGTAGCCCTCGAAGGAGCTCCGGCCGCGATTGACCAGCTCCCCTATGGCCTCGTCGCCGTTGCGCAGCCGGCCGTCGCCGTCCAGGCGGGCGCGGGGCAGCTCGGCGCCGGTCTCCGGGTCGACGACGGCGAGATCGTCCCCGGGGGCGGGCCGTCCGATGGCACCGGGCGGGGTGTCCGGTGTCCGCTGGAGCGACGCGCCGCCCTCGGAGGAGCCGTAGCCCTCTATCAGGGGCACCCCGAACCGCTCGGCGAACCGCTCGGCATCGACCGCGCCCGCCTCGGTGCCGAATCCCGTGCGCAGCGGGTTGTCTCGGTCGTCGGGGGCGGGTGGGGTGGCGAGCAGGTACTGGACGGCGCGGCCGACATAGGTGAAGTACGTGGCCTTGAAGCGGCGGACGTCCGGGAGGAAGCCGGAGGCCGAGAACCGGCGGCGGAGCGCGACGGCGGCCCCGCCGGCCAGCGCCGGGGCCCAGCCGGCGATCACGGCGTTCCCGTGGAACATCGGCATGCAGAGGTAGTGGACGTCCTCCCGCCGCACCCCGAAATACCGCACCAGTGAGTGCCCGGCGGCGGCCAGCCGTCCCTGGGTGCACACGGCGGCCTTGGGGGCGCCGGTGGAGCCGGAGGTGAAGTAGAGCAGCATCCGGGAGGCGGGGGTGGGGGCGGCGCCGGTGAGCGCGTCGGGGCGGGTCTGCGCGTACGGGCCGAGCAGCTCGCGGTAGGCGGGGTCGTCCACGACGAGGACGCGCTCGGGCGGGACGGTCAGCTCCAGACCGGCGAGCAGGGGCAGGTGGGCGCGTTCGGTGATCAGCAGCGCGCAGTCGGTGTGGGCGATGTCGCGGGCCAGTTCGGGCCCGCGCCGGGTGGGGTTGATCCCCGCCACGGCAGCGCCGGCGAGCGCCGCAGCAGCGAGCCACAGCGGGTATTCGGGCACGTTGTCGAGCAGCACCCCGATATGCGGCTCCGCGCCTCGCGGCAGCAGCTCCCCGAACAACGCCGCCCGCGCGGCCGCCCCGGCGGCGACCTCATGATGGGTGAGCGTGCCCTCGTGGGATGTCACGCCGGGACGGTGATCGCCCCACTGCGCACGGACCAGCTCTGCCATGGTGGCTGCCATGACGCGGGAGGGTAGCTGACAGCACGTCAGATGTGGAGGCGTGTCGTCATACCCCTGATGCATCCACCGGGCCCCGACCCGGACGCGGTTGGACGCAGCGGGCCTCCCCGGGGGAAGACGGGGAGGCCCGACGCGGCGAGCGGGCTGGGGCTGAGGCGGGGGGGGTGGGGTCAGGAGAGGTCGACGTCCGAGCAGGCATAGAACGCATTGCCCGTGTCGGCGATGTTCCAGACGCCCAGAATGATGTGGCGGCCCGACTTCTGGGTGGGCACGGTGCCTTGCTGCTGCACCGTCGACCCCGGCTGCGCACCGCCCATCGGCACCTTCATGAACGGTTCGGGTTCGAGGTCGGCACGGGTGAGCGGCTTGGTGGGGTCGTAACCGTCCTTGGTGATGAAGTACTCGAAGTCCGTGGTGGCATGACGTGCCGTCAGCCGCCAGGTGAAGGTGTAGCCCTGGCCCGGCGCGAGCTTGGTGCCGGGCCACTTGCCGCCGCGGGGGTCGTCCAGTTCGGCGAATTCGTCGTGCCCACCGGCACAGATCTTTCCATCGGCGGGCCCGGCGGCCGGGAAGCCCTTGGGCCCCTCGACGCTCTGCGGTTCGTACTGAATCGCACCGCAGCCCTTGACCGTCCCGTTGGCGCAGAGCGCCTGCCGACTGGGAGGTGCGTCGGTGTAGCCGTGGCTGGAGGCGCTGCCCGTCGAGAGAAGGGAGACGCCGACGACACCGAGGCCGATCACGGCAGCACTGATCCGTTTGCGCATGCTTCGCTCCTGAAGAACGTGGGGGGAGTTCCCTGAGCTGATGCGGTCTAGACCAAGTCGAAGACTAGTAAGGGGGATTGGCCATGTCCAGACCAATGACAAGGGCCGTGGGTGGCGTACGCCCGTTGCCGTACTCCTGTGCGCACCCCGCCCCTGCCTGGTCCGCGGGTCGGGTCCGGGGCCAGGGTGGGGCGTTCGCAGAGGTGGGGCGTCAGGCGGCGGCGGGGAGGGGGGACGGGGCGGGGTGGGCGGCGGCGTGGAGGAGGGAGGTGTAGGTGCGGCGGAGGGCTATGAGGGATTCCTGGGCCTCGCGGTAGGTGGCGGCATCGGGGCCGCCGCGGTGCGCGAGGGTGCGGACCGGGGCACAGTGGCGGTCCATCGCGCTCAGCCAGGCGCGGTGGGCTGCCGGGAGGTGGCGGCGCAGATGCTGGCGCCGGCTGCCTTCGCCCGGTCGGCGGGCCCCGACCCCCAGCACCGCGTCGGCCGCCTGGAGGACGGGGGGCTCCAGGGCGCCCTGTTCGGCGAGGGCACCGAGGACCGCGCGCTGCTGCGGGGTCGTCGGGGCGGCGGCCAGCTCCACGGCCTCGGAACGGAGTTGGGCGCGCAGGGCGTGCTGCACGCGGACCAGACGGCGCAGGGCCGTCTGGGTGGAGGAGTCGTCGGGGGCGCGGCCGGCGAGCGTCTCCGCGAGCCGGAACAGCCAGATGCCGTGGGCCTCCAGGCGGGTCGCGGCCAGCATCAGGCGGTCGAGGCGGCTGAGCGGCTGCCCCTCCGGTGCCCAGCGGACGATCGGGACGAGGGGCTCCGTACGGGCCAGTTGGTCGATGGGGATGTGCTTGCGCGGTTTGCGTTCGGGGGCCCAGTTGCGGAGCGCGAGGGTGGGCAGCGCGACGAACTGGTCGTGGTCGATGCGGTGGGCGACGGCCGCCCACAGGTCGAGGAACGCCTCGTCGGCGATCCGGCGGGCGGCCGGGGCCTGCGGGTCGAGGCCGTTCCAGCCGCAGGAGACCGCGATCACCGCGATGCGCATCGCGGCGGCCTCCGCGTTGCGCGGGGACAGGCGGGAGACCCGTTGCCGCAGCGCGGCCAACTCGTCGGCGCGGTGCGCCCGTTCCACGATGGCGATGGCGGCCTCACGGCCGGGGGCGACGGCCGCGGCGCGGGCCAGGGCGTCCAGCCGGGTCCAGGTTCCGATCATGGAGCGGACCGGGGGGCGCTCGGGCAGAAAGCCGTGCACGCGGGCGTCGTGCGGCGCGGAACCGCACGGGGGAAGGGAGGAGGCGGTGTCCGCGTGGCCGTCGTCGTCGGGGGCGGAGGCCGGGTGCGCGGGGTGGCGTAGCGGGGAACGCTGCGCGGGCGGCAGGCCGAGGCCGGCCGCCGTGGTGGCTGACGCGGCCGTCGCGTCGGGGTGCGCCGACGGGGGGAGGTCGCGGTCGGTGGTGGTCGTGGAGGGCGTCGTGGTCGTAACAGTCGTCATCAGTGCTTTCCCGCGAGGAGCCGGGCCAGATGGGTGTCCATGTCCAGGTATTCGTGTTCCCGGCCGGGCGGCACGATCGCCACCGTCTGCTCCAGCCATGCGGTCAGCTCCGTTGCGCGTACCGACAGCTCGCAGACGCTGTCGTCGGTGAACAGTTCGATATGTATGCAGCGCTGCCCGCCCGGCTCCCGGAACGGCCACACCCGTACATCTCCTTCTCCGGTCTCCTCGCGCAGGCCGCCCAGCAGCAGATCGCGGGCGAACAGCCAGGTGGCGACCGACCGGCCGCGGGATATGAATTCGACCTCGACCTCATAGGGACGGTCACTGCGGTAGCTGAACCGGCCCGACACCGAGACCGCGTCATGCGGTCCTATGAGGAGCTGCATCTCAAAGGTGCGCTTGGCTGTCGACACCACGACGATCAACCTTTCCGTGGAGGGGCGAGTCCCGGGAGACCCGTTTCCGGGGCGCGCGTCCTAGCAGACGTTGGGACGCGCGGTGGGGTTGCAAGAGGTGGAGGGGGAGTGACGGACGCCATCCGGGCGCGGCGCCCGTCGGAGCCGTGGACGACCACGGCGCGGGGCCGGGCCGCAGGGAAGGCCGGACGGGGCACCGGACGAGCCGGGTGCCGGGAAATCCGTGGCGGCGATTGCGCCGGAAGTGGGCGTGGCGGGGGCCTCTGGGGGCCGCGGTCCGTGACCGTTGCGGGGGCCGCGTCCGCGGTCGCCTCGGTCGCTGCCTATGGCGCTTTCCGTCCTTGCCATGCCAGTTCCCTCCTGGCTTGTCAGCGCTTCAGGTATCGCTCGCGCCGCGGCTTCCGACCGCTTGCCTCGGCGGCTGGCCTCAGCCTCTCAACCGGCGATGGAGCGCGCATGTCGGCGGAAAAGCACCGGTCCGCGGTGAGCTTCGGCAACCCATTTCGATCTTCACAGGGGGATTCGGCCGACGCGGAGGCCGAAGGTCCCGAAGCGACGGGACTTTCGGTCGGACGGGGTCCGGAGCCAGGCCGCGGGCGTGACAGGGGTCACATGCGTCCTGCGTGTGGGTGGTTCGGACGTGGGTACGGAGCACCCTCGAAGTTCGTGTAGAGTTCTTCAGGTCAGCGCGCGCCGCTAGCTCAGTTGGTTAGAGCAGCTGACTCTTAATCAGCGGGTCCGGGGTTCGAGTCCCTGGCGGCGCACGTAAGACTGAGGCCCCTCGCCATGGCGAGGGGCCTCAGTCGTGTGCATCACGGTGCCGGGGCGGCGATACGGCCTACGGCCCGCCGACCCGCCAGGTCAGCGTTCCTCCCCACTCCCCCCGCCTTCCCGTTCGCGGCGGAGCCGTAGCCGTAGCCGTAGCACCTGCCCCGCGACCACCAGGAGGGCGCCTCCGGCCAGGACCAGGCCGACCGCCGAGGTGCTGCTGAGCTCGCGGTTGGCGGGGTTCTGTTCGGAAGCGGGAGAGCGGCGGGAGCCGTGGCCGGGGCCGGCGGGGTGGTTTTCGGCCGGGAGGAGCGGGGCGGCGACGGGGGCGGCGGCGATGGAGGCCGTACCGGCGCCGGCGCCGTGACCCTCCGCGGCGTACACGGGTGCCGCCGTCACCACACATGCCGCGACGGCAGCACAGAGAATCAGTTGCGGTGAGCCCATGGTGAACCTCCGGATACTCCGAAGGTCCGCCCGCGCGGCGCGCGGCGCATCCGGGGCGCCCCGGTGCTGCGCCGTTCCGGTGAGAGGGGACGCGGCCGGCCCGCCTCCCCGGGGACGGCGGGCCGGCGATCCCTGGCGTCAGACCAGGTCGACCAGGTCGGCGATGGAGTCCACGACCCGGGAGGGACGGAAGGGGTGGCGGTCGATCTCCTCGGGCCGGGTCAGCCCGGTGAGCACGAGGAAGGTCTCCATACCGGCCTCCAGACCGGCCAGCACATCGGTGTCCATCCGGTCCCCGATCATCGCGGAGGTCTCAGAGTGGGCGCCGATGACGTTCAGCCCGTGCCGCATCATCAGCGGGTTGGGCTTGCCGACGAAGTACGGTTCGACGCCGGTCGCCTTGGTGATCAGCGCGGCCACCGACCCGGTGGCGGGCAGCGGTCCCTGGGGCGAGGGGCCCGTTTCGTCGGGGTTGGTGGCGATGAACCGGGCGCCGTCGTTGATCAGACGGATGGCTTTGGTCAGCGCCTCGAAGGAATAGGTCCGGGTCTCGCCCAGAACGACGTAATCGGGGGCGTGGTCGGTCAGGACGTAGCCGATGTCGTGCAGGGCGGTGGTCAGGCCCGCCTCCCCGATGACATGTGCGGTGCCGCCGGGCCGCTGCTCGTCCAGGAACTTCGCGGTGGCCAGCGCGGAGGTCCAGATCGACTCCCAGGGCACGTCCAGCCCGATCCGGCTCAGCCGGGCGTGCAGATCGCGCGGGGTGTAGATGGAGTTGTTGGTCAGGACGAGAAAGGGCTTGCCCGATTCCCGCAGCCGCTTGATGAAGGCGGATGCGCCCGGGACCGGAATGCCCTCATGCATCAGGACGCCGTCCATATCGGTGAGCCATGACTCGATCGGCTTGCGCTCTGCCACTGTCCGACTCCTGCCGTCCGTGTAACCCGATACGTCCGGATCGACACGCAGGGATCGATGCATGGAGATCGATGCATGAGATCGATACGTGTGAACCGACGTGCCCACCCTAAGTCAGGCGGCCGCCGACGTGCCCTTACAGGTCACGGACAAGGGGGATCGGCTCGTGAGGAGCTTGATCGCGTCGCGGCGCGTCCGAGGAGGCCGGCGGTCGGAGGCCGGTGGTGGGAGGCCGGCGGTCGGAGGTCGGAGCCGGCAGCCAACTCCCCTGCTCGGCGGGGAGTTGGCGGGGCAGGCCGAGGATGCCGGGGTGATCAGCTTCCGGTGGCCGTTTTCCAGGCATTGACGTATATATCCAGGTTCTTGTCGACATCGTTCCAGTCGGGCTGGAAGATCTCGACGCCGTTCATGATCTTCGCGAGGGCGGTGGCGTTGGCGTCGGTGGCCTTGATGTCCTTGCGGGCCGTGAAGCCGCCGCCGACCGAGGAGACCTCCTTCTGGACATCCGCGGAGAGCAGATAGTCCAGGAACTTCTTGGCGTTGGCGGTGTGCGGGGCGTTCTTGACCAGACCCGCGGCGTACGGGAGGGCGAAGGTGGTGGGCTTGCCGCCGGGCTTCGCGGCGGGGAAGAAGATGCCCTGGTGGGGCATGGACTTCATGTTGGCGTAGTTCATCTGGACATCGCCGTTGGCGACGAGGAGTTCGCCCTTGTCGGTCTTGGGGGCGAGCTGGCCGGTGGAGGAGGACGGGCCGACGTTGTTGGCCTGGAGCTTGCCCAGGAACTTCATGGCGGGGCCCTGGCCGCCGAGGTCGTGCATGGCCTTGATGAGAACGGCGGTGCCGTCACCGGCGACGCCGGGGGTGGAGTACTGGAGCTTGTCCCTGAACCGGCCGGCCGCCAGATCGGCCCAGGTCGCGGGCGCCTTCTTCAGTTCCTTGGTGTTGTAGACGAAGCAGAAGTAGTTGTTGACGACGGAGGTCCACTTGCCGTTCGGGTCCTTGTCGGCGGTCGCGACCTGGTCCGAGCCCTTGGGGCGGTAGACGGCCAGGAGGCCCTTGCCGTCGGCCTGCTGGATGAACGGGGGCAGGGTGACGACGACGTCGGCCTTGGTGTTGGCGCGTTCGCGGGCCAGGCGCTGGACGGCGGCGCCGGAGCCGGACTCGACGTAGTTGACCTTGATGCCGGTCTTCTTCTGGAAGTCCTTGAAGACCTTGTCGTAGAAGCCGTCGCCCTTTTCGCTCTTGAGGCCGTCGGCGCTGTAGACGGTGATCTCCTTGGCGTCGGGGTCGGCGGAGGAGGCGCCGCAGGCGCTGAGGGACGCGGCGAGGGTGAGGGCGCCGAGGCCGGCGGCGAGCGGCTTGCGGAGGGGGCGGGACATGTCGATGCAACTCCTCAGACGTTCATGGTGTTCAAAAGGGTGGAGGGAACGGAAAGGGGCGGGCCTGATCAGCCGGACCGGACTCCGGACGGGGCTCCGGACGGGGCTTACGGGCAGGGCCTAGCGGTAGGTGGCCCTGGTGCGGATGCGGGAGACGGTGAGCAGGACGAGGAGGGTGGTGGCCATGAGGACGACGGCCAAGGCGGCGCCCGCGAAGAGGGAGCCGCGGTCGGTGGCGGCGAAGATCTGGACGGGGAGGGGCATCCAGTCGGGGGGATAGAGCATCATCGTGGCGCTCAGTTCGCCCATCGAGAGGGCGAAGCACAGGCCGACGGCCGCGGTCAGGGACGGCAGCAACAGGGGGAGTTTGACCCGCCACAGGACATAGGCGGGGCGGGCGCCGAGGCCGGCGGCGCTCTGCTCGTACGCGGGGTCGAGGCGGGCGAGGGCGGCCGTCACGGACTGGTAGGCGAACGCGGTGACCAGAACCGTATGGGCGGTGATCACGATCTGCGGGGTGCCGTTGAGGAGGAAGGGGGGACGGGAGAAGGCGACGAGGAGGGAGAGTCCGACCACGACCGAGGGGACGGCGACGGGGAGCAGGAACAGGGCGTCGAGGACGCGCCGGGTGCGGCGGCCGAGTTTCTCCGCCGCCAGAGCGGCCCAGGTGCCGGCGGCGAGCGCGGCGGTGCTTGCCGCGAGGGCGGTCAGGACGCTGGTGACCAGGGCGTCCAGGGAGTCGCCCCGCACGATGTCCTGATAGTGCGTCAGGGTTGCTCCGGAGGGCAGGGCGCCGCTCCAGTTGGTGGCGAAGGACGCGGCCACGATGACGAGCAGAGGGAGGGCGAAGACGGGGACGAAGAGGAGGAAGAAGCCGATGTGGACGGCCCGGCGGGCGGCCTTGCTATGCACCAGCACGACGCGGGTCACCTCCTGAACGGGCTGCCGTACGCAGGCCCTTGCGCCTGCCACGCCGTGCGCCCGCCGCGCGGGAGGCCACGGTCCGGTAGAGGGCGTAGAGGGCGACGGACAGAGCGATATTGATGACGGCGACGACGCAGGCGCCGGTGTAGTCGCCGTCGAGGATGGCCTTGGTGTAGACGAGCATCGGCAGGGTGACGACGTCCTTGGCGCCGGTGAACAGGACGATCCCGAACTCGTTGAGGCACAGGACCAGGACCAGGGCGCCGCCGGCGGCCAGGGAGGGCAGCGCCTCGGGCAGGATCACCGTCCGGACGATCCGCCAGGGCCGGGCGCCCAGGGATGCGGCGGCCTCCAGCTGTCCCGTCTCCACCTGGGAGAAGGCGGCCAGCAGGGGGCGCATCACGAACGGGGTGAAGTAGGTGACCTCGGCGAGCAGGACGCCCCACGGGGTGTGCAGAAAGTTCAGCGGGCCGGTGGCCGCTCCCGTGACGTCCGTCCACAGGCCGTTGGCCACGCCGACGGTGCCGTAGAGAAACAGCAGCGCAAGGGTGATCAGGAAGGAGGGGAAGGCGAGGAAGAGATCGATGAAACGGCTGAGGGCTTTGCCGCCGGGGAACGGCACAAAGGCGATCACCAGGGCGAGCGCCAGGCCGAGGAGCAGGGCGCCGAGGGTCGCGCCGAGGGCTATCAGGACGGTGTTGCCGAGGGCTTCACGGAAGGAGGTCTCGGCGAGGACGGTGGTGTAGGGGGTGAGGGAGTGGCCGCCGTCGTCGGGGGTGAGGGACTGCCACGCCACCAGGGCGAGAGGGTAGAGGAAGACGAGGGCCAGGGCGGCGACGGGCGGGAGGACCCAGAGGACGGCCCGGGGTGCTCCCGGAGCCTGGACCCGGGCCGTCTCCCGGACCGCGGGCGTCCTAACGGCGACCATCTCGGCCCCCGCCCCTGGCACCACCGGCGGCCACCGCGTCGCGGACCGTGCAACGCCCCTCCAGTCCGGCCCCAGCGGCACCGATCCCGTCCACACCATCCGCGTCCGGGCCGATGCCCGCCGCACCGTCCGCGTCCCCGCCGATGCCCGCCGGGATCAGGACGCCGTCCTCCGGAGCGAAGTGCAGTGCGACCTCGTCGCCGAGGGCCGGGGTGTGGCGCAATTCGCGCAGATCGGCCAGGACGCGGTGGCCGTCGACATCCGCCTGGAGGCGGTGGGTTGCGCCGCGCCACTGCACCTCGGTGATCGTGCCGCGGAGGGTGTTGCCGTCCTTGGCCGGGCTCTCGCCGAGACCGACGAGATGGGGGCGTATGCACAAGGTGGCGGCGGCGCCCTCGGCCACGCCGTCCACCGGGACGGTCAGGGTGCGGCCGGCGAAGCGTACGCCGTCGCCGGCCACCGTGACCGGCAGCAGATTCGCGGTGCCGACGAAGGAGGCGGTGAATGCGGTGCGCGGGCGGCGGTAGAGCTGCTGCGGGGTGCCGCAGTCGCGCAGCCTGGCCTGGTCCATCACGGCGATCCGGTCGGCCAGCGTCAGCGCCTCCACCTGGTCGTGGGTGACGTAGAGGATGGTGACATCGGGCAACTCCCGGTGCAGACGGGCGAGTTCGGCGAGCATGCCGGAGCGGAGCCGGGCGTCGAGGGCGGAGAGCGGCTCGTCGAGCAGCAGTACGCCCGGCCGGATGGCCAGCGCGCGGGCGATGGCGACGCGCTGCTGCTGGCCGCCGGACAGCTCCCGGGGGTGCCGGTCGGCGTAGGCGGCCATCCCGGTCATGCCCAGGGCCTCGGCGACCCGTCCGGGGATCTCGGCGCGCGGTACCTTCTGCGCCCTGAGCCCGAAGGCGACGTTCTCGGCGACCTTCATATGCGGGAACAGCGCGTACTGCTGGACGACCATGCCGATGCCGCGCTTGTGCGGCGGCAGCCCGGTGACGTCCCGGCCGCCGAGCAGCACCCGCCCGGAGACCGGCCGGACGAAGCCGGCGACGGTCCGCAGTGCGGTGGTCTTGCCGGAGCCGGACGGGCCGAGCAGGGCCATCACCTCGCCCGGCTCCACGGTCAGGGAGAAGGAGTCCAGGGCGATGTGCTCACCGCGCCGCCCGTAGGCGACGGACACCTCCTCGAAGCGGATCCCGGCCTCCGGGGCGGCGGGCACCTCAGATCACCCCTACGAGGGCGGGGAGTTCGGCGACGGAGGCGAGGACATGGGTGGCGCCGGCCGCGGTCAGCCGCTCGGCGTCATGCGCCCCGGTGAGCACCCCCGCCACGATCCCGGCGCCCGCGCGGCGCCCGGTGAGCATGTCGTAGGAGGTGTCGCCGGCCACCGCGATCTGCCGTACGTCGTCGGCGGCGCCGGTGCGCAGCAGGGCGGCCAGCACCATGTCCGGGTAGGGCCGGCCGCGGCCGCCCGCGTCGGCCGGGCAGAGCGTCAGCGTGACGAGGTCGCGCCAGCCGAGGGCGTCGAGGATGGCGTCCTGGGTGACCCGGGCGAAGCCGGTGGTGAGCACGACGGTGCGGCCGGCGGCCTGGAGCGCCTCGATCGCCTCGCGGGCGCCGGGGAGAGGGGCGATCCTGCCCGCGTCGACCAGTTCGCCGTACGCCTCCTCGAAGGCCGCGTTGGCGCGGTGGGCCGTCGCCTCGTCGCCGAAGAGGTGACGGAAGACGGAGATCTTGGATTCGCCCATGGTGGCGCGGACATGGGCCAGCTTCTCGGCGTGGTCGGTGCTGCCGGGCTCGACGCCGAGGCGCCGGGCGGCGGTTTCGAAGGCCAGCTCGACCAGGCCGTCGTCGGCGACGGTGGTGCCGGCCATGTCCAGGACGACCAGCCGGATGTCGTGCGCCGGGGTGCCGTGGGGGCCGCCAGGGCTTTCGGGGACGTCGGGGCTTTGGGGGCTGTCGGGGGTCAACGGGCTCACCATCCCAGTTCGTTCGCGGTGGTTTCGGCGATGGCCGGGGAGCAGGTCATACCGCGCCCGCCGGGCCCGGTGACCAGCCAGACCCCGTCGCGGACCTGCTGGCGGTGGACCACCCGGGCGGTGTCGGTGCACTGGGCGTACACCCCGGCCCAGCGGCGGCGGATACGGGGCAGCGGGCGCCCCAGGATCGACTCGACGACGCCGGTCAGATGCTCGTACGGCTCCTCGACGGTGTCGAAGGCGAACGGCGCGGCGTACTCGTGGGTGTCGCCGATGGTCAGCCCGCCGTCGGCGCGCTGCACCATCAGCAGCTGCATCTTGTGTGCGGACGCGGTGGGCGCCTGCTCCTGGCCCGCGTTGAGTGCGTCGAGGGCGTCGCTGCGGTAGGCCGGGTAGTAGCGGAAGCTGTCCGCGTCGGCGACGGAGGTGGTCAGCGGTTCGCCCAGCGGGTCGGTCTGCATCATCTGGAGGCGTACGCGGCGCACCGGCAGGTCCGGGATCAGCTCGCGGACCAGACCACCGAGCCAGGCCCCCGTGCACAGGACGACCGCATCGCCGTGGTGGGTGTCCCCGTGGTCGTCGCGTACGGCGCGTTCGCCGACGACCTCGCGGACCTCCCGGCCCCCGAGGTAGGTGTACCGACCCGACTCCAACAGCTTGGATTTCAGGGCGCGTTGGGCTGTGCGCGGTTCCACGGCGGCATCCCGCTCGCACCACAGCGCGCCGGCGAACTCCCCGCGCAGCGCGGGGTTGAGCGCCCGCGCCCGGTCGGCGGACAGCAGCTCGTAGCCGCGGGCGGCGGCGTCCGGGCGGCGGGTGGCGGCCTCGGCGACGGCCTTCTCGGCCGCGTTCTTGACGACGGTCAGCGAGCCGATGGCACGGAAGCCGAGCTCGGGAACCCGGGCGCCGATGCCCTCCCACAGGTCGCGGGCGCGCAGCGCGGTCGCCAACTCCTCGCCGCCGGCCCGGCCGCTGACCCAGATCTGCCCGAAGTTCCGCACCGAGGCGCCGCGGGCCTCGGCCTCGCGTTCGAGGTGCAGGACCTCATGACCGCGCTCGATGGCATGCCAGGCGTGCATGGTCCCCAGCACCCCGGCTCCGACAACTATGACTCGCATGCCCCAGACGGTCGTGGCGGTGGGTGGCCCGGAGCGGTCGGGTCGGCGACGCGATGGTGAACAGGGGTTCAAGGTTGGCCTAGACCCGTTATCTTTTTGTTATCTGGCGAGGGTGGTCGGGTTGAGGGGCTAGGTCAGCGTTTGCGTTCCCGTCGTACGGCTCAGCCCGGCGTCCCCGGGTGCGACGTTCCCCGGTGTGCCGTCCCCAGGTGCGCGGTGAACGAGAACCGGTCGCCGCGGAAGAGGGAGCGCACCCGTTCGAGGGGGCGGCCCTGCGTGTCCCGGGACAGCCGGTGGATGAGCAGCATGGGCAGCGCGCCGGGAGTGCCGATCAGCAGCGCCTCGCGCGGGGTGGCCAGGACGGTCTCCAGGCGCTCGTCGGCGTCGCCGAAGCCGATGCCGAGCCGGTCGTGGAGGTAGGCGTAGAAGGAGGAGTCCGGGGTGAAGTCGGTGTCCAGATCGGGGACGCGGGCGACCGCGACATAGGTGCTCTCCAGGCCGACCCGTTCGTCGTCGGCGAGCAGCACCCGCTCCATGTGCCAGACGGCGTCGCCGACCTGGAGCCCGAGATCGGCGGCGAGCGGCGCCGGGCAGGCGAAGCGGTCGAGGCCGATGAGGTGGCGGCCGGGGGTGCGGCCCTGGCGACGGACGCCCTCGGTGTAACTGGCGAGCGAGAGGGGCTGCTCCATCTTGGGGCCCGCGACGACCGTGCCGCGCCCCAGGCGGCGCAGCCGTCCCTCCAGGACCAGCTCGCGCAGGGCCTGGCGCAGCGTCTCGCGGGACACCTCGAAGCGCAGCGCCAGATCGCGTTCCGCGGGCAGCGGTTCGCCCTCCCCCAACTCCTTGAGCAGCGCCGCGATTTCGACCTTGGCCGCGTAGTACTTGGGGATGCGCCCGTGCTCGGGGATGCCGGACCGGATGGGTGCGCCAGGTTCCTGGCCGTACTCGTATTCCACCTCGTGATCCTCGCATTGCGTGCGGGCGAGGGGCGCGCTGACGGCGGTTCAGCGGCGCAGGCGGCGGGCGCCCCGCTACCCGACGGCCTCCCGGCTCGCCGCAAGGGCCGGATGCCGCGGCCCGAACAGCGGTGCCAGCACCAGCTGCGCCGCGCCGTCCGCGACCGCCCGCGCGCCCCCCGGGGCGAGCATCACAGGGACCGCGGACCCACCCCGTATCCGGGCATGGTCGGCGAGCACCCGGGCGACGCCGTCCGCGAACCCCTCCGGATGGTCCAGTACGGTGCGGCCGCCGAGCAGCACCCGGTCGATGTCCAGCAGCTCCACGAGGTTGGCCGCGCCCACCCCCAGCAACCGCGCCGCCTCCGCCAGATCGCCGCGCACCACCGCCGTCAGGCACAGCGCCTCGATACAGCCCCGCTTGCCGCAGCCGCACTCGGGGCCGTCCAACTGCACCACCTGGTGGCCGAATTCACCGGCTCCGGTACGCCGCCCCCGGTAGAGCCCGCCGCCCAGCACCAGCCCCGCGCCCAGGCCCGTGCCCAGGTGCAGATATGCGAAGGATCCGCTGCCCGGAGGGAGGCCGCGGCCGTCGTCCGCCCCGCCTGCCTCTTCCGTCCCGGTGTGTTCGTCCGCCCCGACTCCCTCCCCTGTGCCGCGTACCCGTATGCCCTGTGCCAGGCCGAGGGCCGCCGCGTTGGTGTCCTTGTCGAGGACGACGGGCAGGCCGAGGCGGTCGGCGAGCGCGTCCCGTAGGGGGAAGCCGTCCCACTGGGGCGCGCCGGTGACCCGGTGCAGCACCCCGGCGGTGTGGTCCAGGGGGCCGGGGCAGGCGACCCCCACCCCCAGGACGGGCGGCCCGCCGGCTCCGTCCCGTAGCGCGGCGACCTCTCGTTCGACGGTGGTCAGCACCCGGTCGGCACCGTCCTCGAAGGCCAGCGGGGCGCGGCGCACCGCGACCGGGTCGCCGGCGAGGTCGGCGAGGACGGCGGTGAGCTCATCGCGCTCCAGATGGAGCCCTATGGCATGCCGGGCACCGGGGACCAGCCGCAGGACGGTGGGAGGCTTGCCGCCGGTCGAAGCGCGCCGGCCCGCCTCGTCGGCGAGCCCGTCGGCCCGCAGCCGTGCGGTGATCTTGCTGACGGCCTGGGGGGTCAGACCCGTGGCCGCGGCCAGCTCCAGCCGGCTCACGCCCCGCTCCCCCGCCGCCCGCAGCAGCCCCAGCACCAGTGCGGCGTTGTGCCCGCGCAGCGCGGGGAGGTTGGCGCCGGGGCTGCCGGACGCGTCATAGGACGCCCCGGACAGCTCGGAATCGCCGGACGTCCCGCGCGCCCCGGCGGCCACATCGTTCCTCGTCACCCTGCTCGTCGCCCCACTCGTCACCCCTCCATTGTCCCCAGCGCTTGCACTTTCGCAACAGCGTTGTTTAAGTGGATCCATGAGTGGAGTCCTCAGTCACCCCCCGCTCCGTGTCGGCCTCATCGGCTACGGCCTGGCCGGCTCGGTCTTCCACGCGCCGCTGATCGCCGCCACCGACGGGCTGGTCCTCGACACCGTCTCGACCAGCAGCCCCGAGCGCCAGGCGCAGGCCCGCGCCGAGCATCCGCAGGTCCGTACGGTCGACACCGCCGAGGCCCTCCTCGACCGCGCCGACGACCTCGATCTGATCGTCGTGGCAAGCCCGAACAAAACACATGTCCCGCTGGCCACCGCCGCCCTGAAGGCCGGGCTCCCGGTGGTCGTCGACAAACCGCTGGCCGCGACCGCCGCCGAGGCCGAGGAGCTCGCCGCGCTCGCCGCCGACCGCGGCCTGCTGCTCTCCGTCTTCCAGAACCGCCGCTGGGACAACGACTTCCTTACGGTCCGCAAGCTCATCGAAGAGGGCACCCTCGGCGAGATCCAGCGCTTCGAGTCCCGGTTCGAGCGCTGGCGGCCGCAGCCCAAGGGCGGCTGGCGCGAGTCCGGTGACCCGCTGGAGATCGGCGGACTGCTCTACGACCTCGGCAGCCATCTCGTCGACCAGGCGCTGACCCTCTTCGGCCCGGTCGTCTCCGTATACGCCGAGGCCGATATCCGCCGGCCGGGCGCGGAGGCCGACGACGACACCTTCATCGCCCTCACCCATGCGAACGGCGTCCGTTCCCATCTGTGGATGAGCGCCACCACCGCCATGCTGGGCCCGCGTTTCCGGGTGCTCGGCAGCCGGGCGGGCTACGTCAAACACGGCCTGGACCCGCAGGAGGCGGCGCTGCGCGAGGGCCTCCGGCCGGGCACCGAGGGCGCGGCGTGGGGCGTGGAGCCGGAGTCCCGCTGGGGCCGGCTGGGCACCGGGGCGGCACCGCAGAGCGGCGGCGCCGAGCCCGTACCGACGCTGCCCGGCGACTATCCCGCCTATTACGCCGCGATCGTCCGGGCCCTACGGGAGGGCGGCGACCTGCCGGTCACCGCCCTCGAAGCGGCGGAGACGCTGCGGGTGTTGGCCACGGCGAGGCGCTGCGCTTCGCCTGGGCCCCACGTTGTCGGCTGACCCGCCCGTCCGCTGCGCTTTGCCTGGGCCCCACGTTGTCGGCCGTCCCGCCGTAGGGGTTTGCCTGTCCGCTGCGCTTTGCCTGGGCCGACGGTTTCGGCTTTCCCGCCGTTGCGCCTGCGGCGGGCTGGTGCCGCTGGCGCGGGGCTGTCCGGCAGCGGCACCAGCCCTACACGGCTCCGCCGCTACGGTCCGGCACCTCCCCGTTGGGGGTGGAAAAAGACGGTGGGGGTGGACCACCGCCTTTTCCCCTCCCCCGTCGGGAGGGGCCGCACCGGAGGACGAAGTCCGCAGGGGCGGCACCGCGGCCGACACACAACCCCAGCCCACCGCAGGCGCAACGGCGAGAAGCGCCTACGGCGGGAAAGACAAAAACGTGGGGAGCTAGGCCCGCGCCAAGCGCTGGCATTGGCGCCCCAGCCCGTCGATTTCCAGTTCCACCACGTCGTCGGCCCGCAGATACGGCTTGGGTTCGGGCTGGCCCATGGCTACGCCCGCCGGGGTGCCGGTGTTGATGACGTCGCCGGGGTACAGGGTCATGAACTGGCTGACGTAGCGGACGACTTCCGCCACCGGGAAGATCTGCTCGGCGGTGGTGCCGTCCTGTTTGAGCTCGCCGTTGACCCACAGCCGGATGCCGAGGGACTGCGGATCGGGCACCTCGTCGGCGGTCACCAGCCAGGGGCCCAGTGGGTTGAACGTCTCGCAGTTCTTGCCCTTGTCCCACTGGCCGCCGCGCTCTATCTGGAACGCGCGCTCGGAGACGTCGTGCGCCACCGCGTATCCGGCGACCACCGCCCGCGCCTGCTCGTCGCTCTCCAGATAGCGGGCGGTACGGCCGATGACGACCGCCAGCTCCACCTCCCAGTCGGTCTTCTCGCTGCCCCGGGGGATGAGCACCGTGTCGTCCGGGCCGACGACGGTGTCCGGGGCCTTCATGAAGATGATCGGCTCCTCGGGGGTCGCGGCCCCCGTCTCGCGGGCGTGGTCGTGGTAGTTCAGCCCGATGCACACGACCTTGCCGATACCGGCCACCGGGGCGCCGATGCGCAGCCCGGAGGCGTCGAGTGCGGGCAGCTCGCCGGACGCGGCGGCGGCACGGACCCGCGCCAGCGCCTCGTCGTCCGCGAGCAGCGCCCCGTTGATGTCCGTGACCAGGTCCGACAGGTCCCGCAGGACCCCGGACTCGTCGAGCAGCGCCGGGCGTTCCGCCCCCACCGTTCCGACACGCAGCAGCTTCATCGGTACAACTCCCGTGGTCGAAGGTCGACCCGAAAGGGATCTTCCGGGCCGGCCGATGGGGGACGGCCATCGGGTGATTTGGCCGATCCTCCAAGAAGGCCGTCCAGTCCGCAAGACCCTGTTCAGGGAGTGGACCTTTACTGGGCGGTAGCAACGGGGGCGGAGGTAGTGGTGGGAGTGGCGGTGTGAACGGTGGCGGGCGGCGGCCCGGCTAGTTGGCGGCGCGGGCGGGGTGGTCCGTACCGCCGCCGTGCGCCTTCCGGCTGTTGGCCCGGGCCCGGGCGGCTCGCCGGCGTGCCGCGCGGGTCTTGGGGGCGGTGCGCCGTGCGACGGACGCGCACTCCGGCGTCGCCGGGGAGGACCCGGCCGTCGCCACGGAGGGCCGGGCCGCCCCCGGGGTGGACTCGGCCGCCACCCCCGGCTCCGGCATTCCCGCAGGCTCGCCGCCGCCCCGCCGCGTACGGTCCCGCCGCAGCCACGCCCGCTCGCACGCCGTCCAGGTGGTCGACGTCACCGTGTACAGCCCGGCCGCCAGCGGCACCACGGCCACCGTGATCAGCATGCCGAACGACAGCAGGGGCAGCACCTTCGTCATCCCACCCAGCCCGGGCAGCCCCGGCGTCCCCGCGCCGCCCGCCGCCGGCTTCGGCGCGGCGGCCGCGGCGGCCCGCGCCCGGCGGAAGTTCCAGGTGGCGACCGCGCCGATCAGGGCGAACAGGGCGAGGTAGACCAGCCCCTGGGCCCCGAACACCCCACCGTCCGCGAGCGCCTGACTCCAGTGCCCGCCGAGCGGCGCGCCCAGCAGCGTATGTCCGAGCAGCGCGCCGCCCCCGGTGGAGAAGAGGTGGTACATCAGGAAGAAAAAGGGCAGTTGGAGCAGCGAGGGGAGACAGCCGGCCAGCGGGGAGGCGCCGTTCTTCGCGTACAGGTCGGCCATCGCCTTCTGGAGCCGCTCCGGGTTGCCCTTGTGCTTGCGCTGGAGTTCGGCGAGCTGCGGGGCGAGCGCGGTGCGGGCCTGCTCGCCGCGGGCCGCGGCGCGGGCGAGCGGATGCAGCGCGGTGCGTACGGCGAGGGTGAACAGGACGATGGCGGCGGCCGTGGCCGCGGTGCCGAACAGCGGTGTCAGGGCGTCGGCGATGCGCGCCAGCCCCTCGCCGAGAATGCCGAAAACGGACATGGATGAGCCCTCCACGGGTCTCGTCGTGCCGGGAAAAGAGGGAAATTCGGCGTGACGAGCGGCGCGGACGCGGCGGGAAGGTGGTGCCCGGGAGCGTCTACGCGGCCGTCGGGAGGGGACGGCCCGGTGCTCGGGGACGCGGGCGGCCGGCCGCGTCGGGGTCGCGCTGGGGCAGAAACGCCGTACGGCGCTCACGGTCGCGGATGGCCGTACGGATCCGGCCCGGTGGCACGGGCGCGGCGTATGCGGCGAGAAGGAACGCGCTGCACAGGAGCAGCACCGCGGCGGTGGCCGCAGCGGCGGTGAGCGCGGACGTCAACCCCGCCTGGGCCAGCAGCAGTCCGGCGAGGAGGAAGAAGAGCGCGGAGGTGTACAGCCGCCACGCATCGACGATCCGGTACATCCGCTCCCCCTTCCGCGCATCGACTTTTGTCGGCTTTCGCTCAAGAGTAGCCGCACCTCTGGGCAGTCGGCCGACGGGTGGGTAACTTGCCCTCCCTGCCGCCGGGACGGGCGGCGGATCGGCGATGCATCGGGCGGCGGACCGAGCGGTGCATCGGGCGACAGATCGGGGGCGGTTCGGGGACTTTTCCACAGGTCAGGGGTGGTTACGGGGCACGGGCCCCGTGGGCTTCGGCAGCCCCGCCCCTCTCCGTCGGCAGCCGCACCACTCACCCCCGACTCCCCCACCCCTCACCCCCCAACCCCCCACAACTCAAGGACCACCCAGGAGGTGCTGTGCGCGACATCAGCGTTCCGGCCCTGGCGGCGCCGTTGCGGACCGGCGGTCTTGCCGACTCCGTGTTCGACACCGCCGCCTTCCAGCCGGACTTCGCCCAGCTCGCCCGCCGCGACACCGAGGACCAGGGGACCTGGCAGCCGGTCACCGCGGCGGAATTCCGCGATGAGGTCATCGACCTGGCCAGAGGACTGCTGACGGACGGGATCCGGCCCGGCACCCGGGTCGCGCTGATGTCCCGTACCCGCTACGAGTGGACGCTGTTCGCCTACGCCCTGTGGACGATCGGCGCCCACCTCGTACCGGTCTATCCGACCGCCTCCGTCGAGCAGCTGCGCTACATCCTCTCCGGCGCGCAGGTCTCCGCGGTCGTCGTCGAGAACGAGGCGCAGGCCATGACCGTCGCCGCGGCCTGCGACGAGGCGACCGCGCTGCGTCGGCTGTGGCAGCTGGACCGGGACTGCGTACGGCGGCTGACCGAGGAGGGCACCCGCCTGAGCGACGCCGATGTGCACCGGCTGCGCCGGGCGGTCACCCCCGGCTCCACGGCCGCGATCGTGCACACCTCGGGGACCACCGGTGTCCCCCGCGGCTGTGTGATCACCCACGCCGGCCTCGCCGCGGAATGCGACACCCTCTACGCGGGCTGGGGCAACCTCCTCGCCGCCCCCGGGGAGCGGCCGTCGCTGCTGGCTTTCCTGCCCTTCGCCCATGTCTACGGCCTGATGGTCCAGGTGGCCTGCATGCGCGGCGGCGTCCTGCTGGGCCATCAGCCGGATCCGTCCGCGGACGCGCTGCTGGCGGCCCTGGCCTCGTTCCGCCCCACCGTCCTGTTCGCGGTCCCGTACCTCTACGAGAAGATCTGCGACCGCGCCCGCCGGGCCGCCGAACAGGCCGGGCGACGGCGGACGTTCGATGCGGCGATCACGGTCGCGGTGCGCTACGCGGAGGCGCTGGCGGCGCAGGCGCAGGGCACCGGGAGCGGCCCCGACGCGTTCCTGCGCACCCGGCATGCGCTCTACGAACGGCCGGTGTACTCCCGCCTCCGCGCGCTGCTCGGCGGAAGGGTGTGCCTCGCGGTCTCCGGGAGCTCCGCCCTGCGCCGGGAGCTGGGCCTGCTCTACGCCGGTGCGGGCCTCACCATTTACGACGGATACGGCCTGACGGAGACGACCGGGGCGATCACCGTGCAGCCGCCGGGGCGGGTGCGTTTCGGGACGGTGGGGATGCCGCTCCCGGGGAACGCGGTGCATCTGGCGCTGGACGGCGAGGTGTGGGTGCGCGGTCCGGCGGTCTTCGCGGGCTATCTGGACGAGGACGGGTCTCCGGGCAGCGGCCTGTACGACGGCTGGCTGCCCACCGGCGACCTCGGCCGGCTGGACGACGACGGCTATCTGGTCATCACCGGCCGCAAGAAGGACATCATCATCACCAGCGGCGGCAACAGCGTCGCGCCGCAGGGCCTGGAGGAACGCCTGCGCGCCCATCCGCTGATCTCCCAATGCGTGGTGGTCGGCGACAACCGCCCGTACGTCACGGCGCTGATCACCCTCGATCCGGAGGCACTGGCGCACTGGCGATGGCTGCGCGAGGGACGGGAGCGGCGGGAGAGGCGAGACAGTCGGGAGTGGCGAGAGATACGAGGCGGGCGAGCCGGTCGAGAGGGGCGGGAGGAGCGAGAGGGGCGCGTAGAAGGGGAATGGTGCGCAGGGTGGGAGTGGCATACGGGGCGAAAGGGGCGTGAGGTGCCGGAGGTCGGTGCCGCGGCCTCCGGTGGCCGCGGCACGGCTGCGGAAGAGGAGGAGATACGGGCCGAGGTCGGGCGGGCGGTGGCCCGCGCGAACAGCGCGGTCTCCCGCGGCGAGTCGATCCGCGCCTTCCGCATTCTGCCGGGCGAGTTCAGCCAGGAGTCCGGGCTGATGACGCCGTCGCTGAAGCTGCGCCGGGCGGCGATCGTACGGGCGTATGCGGCCGAGATCGACGCCCTGTACGCCCGGGGCGAGCGCGAGCCGCAGCTGTCCCGCGCGGAGCGGAGGCGAGCGGCGGCCGCAAGTCGGTACGCCGTCTGAGGGCGGGGTCCCCTGACGACCGTTCCCGCTGAACGGCCGTTCCTCCGGCGGTCGTTCAGCGCCAAACCGTAGCAGGGCCGCTCCGCCCCCGGCCGTAATTTGTCCAGGGGTGAGGACCTCGGTCCACGGGCCCGGCGCGGCGCTTAGCGTCCGGTGGCATTCCGGTGGGCCCCATCCGGGGGCCCACCACGGAGGTGAACCGGGAGGGTCATGTGCGGTCCTTCGTCCGCAACTCCGCGGTGTCGGTGCCCGGATTCCCCGGGACGGGATCCGGACGTCTCACGCTCTCAGGACGGACCATCGCCACCGGCCTGGTGGTCTGTGCCCTCATCGCCACCCTCGCGGCGCTGCTGCTGCCGGTGCAGCTCTTCGGCGAGAGCGCGGCGGCGGCGACCACCACCCTCACGTACGACGACGACGGCGGCGGCACGGTCTCCACCCGTTACGGGCCGCTGACCGCGATGGACCGGGACTTCGTCCGCAAGGTCAAGCTGGCCGGGCTGTGGGAGATGCCGGCCGGCAGGCAGGCGCAGGACCGCGGCACGACCGACGCGGTGCGCACGGCGGGGCGGCATCTCGTCGCCGGACACACCGAGTTGAACCGTCTCGTCGACCAGGCGGGGCAGATGCTGGGCATTCCCCTGCCCAACCAGCCCTCGCCCGAGCAGCAGAGCTGGCTCACGCAGATCACCAACGCCCAGGGGAACGACTTCGCCCCGCTGTTCGCGGAGCTGCTGCGCCGCTCGCACGGCAAGGTCTTCGGCCTGATCGCCCTGGTCCGCGACCAGACCCGCAACACCGTGGTGCGCGCCCTGGCGGACCGCGCCAATGCCACGGTCCTGGACCACATCACGGTTCTGGAGAAGACCGGCGACGTCAACTTCTCGACGCTGCACACCTATTGAGTCGACAGGGCCCGACGGGCCGCCGGGGTCCGACGGGCCGGGCGGGCGGCCGGTCGGCAACCGCCGGCCGCCCAGAGACGCCGGGGCCGCCGGGCCGCCCGCCAGGAACCGCCCGGGCCGTAAGGGCCGCGGGCCTGCCCTGAGCCGGGCCGGGCCGCCGCAAGCCCCGGGTCCGCCCCGGACCGCGGGCCGCCCGACCGACGGCCCGCACAGGCCCACCCCGCGACCACCCACCACCACCGCCACGACCACCCCCTCACAAAGCGAGTGATCCCATGAGGCGAAACCACCCCACACCCCCACGACAACGCCGGCAGTCGCGCCAACCGGCAGCCCGCCAGCAAGCGCACAAACGCTCCCGTCTGACGACCAGAATGCTCGTCGCCGCGGGCGCCCTCCTACTCGCCGGCGGCGGTCTGGCCGCGGTCGCCACCACCGCGCTGGCCGGCAACTCCGACCCGAACGCGGAAGCCGGCCATCAGCGCACCACCCTCGCCACCACCATCTCCTGCCCCGACGTGGGCGACCGGCTGCGCCAGGTCCCCAGCGGCGCCCGCCTCCAGGTCTCCAAGGGCCTGGCCGCCCTCGACCGCCAGGTGGCCACCGCGTACGAGCAGATGTCCGGCAGCCAGGGCAACAAAGTCCTCAGCAACGACGTCCTCAGCCGGCTGAAGCAGCAGCGCAGCAAGACCATCGGGACCATGGCGAACGCCATCGCCCGGAACGCCAAGCGGCCGACGTACCTGATGGCGATGAGCGGCTGCACCACCAAGCCCACGGGAGACAGGCTCAACGCGGCCGGCCAGACCGGCAGCCAGTACGGCACCAAGTCCACGAACGACGGCTGGGGCCAGAGCCCGTCGCAGGACCCGGCCCAGGGCGGCGACCCCAGCCAGCAAGGGCAGAGCCAGGTCCCGGGCCAGAGCCAGGATCCGAACCAAGGGCAGAGCCAGGGTCAGCAGGGCGGCCCCTCCCCCGACGACTTCGCCGACATCAACACCGTCCAGCCGAACGCCGGCGACCCGCCGTTCGCCGCGCCCCAGGGCAGCGGCGCCTCGACCGGCACCTTCACCAGCGAGTGCGGCCGCAATGAGGACGGCCACTTCAACTCCGACAACGTCATCGTCACGCCCGGCGTCAGCAACGGCGCCCACCACACCCACGACTACGTGGGCAACAAGTCCACCGACGCCAACTCCAACGACCAGAGCCTCGCCGCCTCCGACACCACCTGCACCAACGGCGATCTGTCCACGTACTACTGGCCGGTGCTGCGCAAACTGGACGGCACCTCGGAAAACACGCCCGGCGCGGGCCACGACGGCAACAACGGCTCGGTGCTGACCCCGGCCTCGGTGACCATCCAGTACCGCGGCAGCCAGGCCGGTGCCGTACGGGCGATGCCGCAGGACCTGCGCATCATCACCGGCGACGCCAAGGCCCTCACCAACGGCACCGCCAACGCCAACGCCTCCTGGAGCTGCACCGGTTTCGAGAACCGCCAGCTCAAGGACAAGTACCCCCTCTGCCCGCAGGGTTCGCAGGTGGTCCGCACCTTCGCCTTCCAGAACTGCTGGGACGGCCGGAACACCGACAGCGCCAACCACCGCACCCACGTGGCCTTCTCCGACCGCAACGGCCAATGCCCGCAAGGCTTCACGGCCATCCCCCAGCTCGTCGAACGCCTCACCTACGACGTGCCGCAGGGCGACAGCTTCGCCGTCGACAGCTTCCCCGAACAACTCCACAAACCGGTCACCGACCACGGCGACTTCATCAACGTCATGCCGACCGACCTGATGAACAAGGCGGTGGACTGCATCAACCGGGGGCAGAAGTGCACATGAGGCCGTGACGCACGCCACGAACCTCTGAGGCGCCCGCCTCCCCACGGCCTGGAAAACCAGGTGCCGCGGGGAGGCGGGCGCCTTCCACGCAGTCGACGTCAGCGAGGGCCGGGGCAGGCTAGGGCGCTCGGGAGAGGGCGAGTCTGCGGCGCTCGCGGTCGATTGCGGTGAGGGTGACCGTGAGTTCGTCGCCGACCTGGACGGCATGCTCGGGAGCCGTCACGGGCGTGGCGGTGAGCTCGTCCAGCGGGATCAGCCCCTCGATGCCGTCGGCGACCCGGACGAAGACGCCGAACGGGACCAGTTTGGTGACCGGTCCACACAGCGTGTGGCCCACGGAATTTGCGTCTGCGAATATCTGGAAGGGGTCCGGCTGCGTCGCTCGCAGGGACAGTCTGGCCTCGCCGTTCCAGGTGTCGAAGCCGAGGAACACGCAGGAGATGCGCCGGCCGACGTGCACGACGTCCGACGGCGCCTCGATGCGGCGCCAGGACAGGTCGGGGACGGCGATGAAGCCGACGCCGGGGAAGACCGGGTGGTCGGGGCCGTCGTCCAGCGCGACGAACACGCCGAAGTACTCGATCGCCGCGACCGTGCCGGAGAGGATCTCGCCGCGGGAGAGTGAGGAGAGGAACGCCCAGAGTTCCGGGTGGTCGGTGCCGGAGATCATGGGGGCGATTGTCGCAGCCGGGGCCGGTCCGGTCTCGGTGGTCGGCCTTCTCGGGGCCGGCCCGGGTGCTGATGACGGGTGAGGCGCCAAGGCCCAACCGTTTGGCCCTGGCGCGGGGATCGCCCGCCCAGGGCCGCGCCGTAACAGGCGCCGTCACGGCCGTGACAACCGTGGAACCGATTACCTGGCGCCCCTCAGCGGCACCAGCCCCCGTACAGGGTGTGGGACGGCCCGGCAGCCGTCGGTGGGTCGGTGGACCGGTGGATTGGTGGTCCGGTGGTCAGGTGGTCCAGTGGTCGGTGGACCGGTGGGCCGGTGGATCAATGGTCCAATGGTCTGGTGGACCGGCGGAACGGTGGACCAGTGGTCAGGTGGATCGATGTTCCGGTGGGTCGACGTTTCGGTGGACCGACGTTTCGGTGGACCGGTGGAACCGATTACCCGGAGCCCGTCAGAGGCCGGGTGTCAGGGGCGTCGGAGGCGTCATAGGCCGTTCACCCGCGCCTCCCTCGCCATGCCGAGTGGTCGGATGGTGGAGGCCACCGTGCGGGCGCGGCGGCCGACTCGGGCCCGGTAGGAGCGGACGTGGGCCATCAAGCGGCGGCTGCGGAGGGCCATTTCGAGTTCGAAGCGGCTGCGGGGGTCGCGCAGGACCGGCCCGAAGAGCTTTTCGATCTGGCGCAGGCGGTAGCGGACCGTTTGCGGGTGGACATGGAGAAGTTTGGCGGCTTCGGGAGCGCCGCCGCCCTCCAGCCAGGCGAGCAGGGTGACTTCCAGACGCTCGCTCTGGCGGGGGGTCAGTTCATCCAGTGGGCCGAGCCAACGGGCGGTCAGCGCGTCGGCGAGGGACTCGTCCTGGAGGAGCAGCAGCGCGGAGAGGTGGTCGTCGACGAAGGCGGCCCGTGCCTCCGGGCCGACCCGGCTGGGGGCCAGCGTCAGGAGGTAGCGGGCCCAGCGCAGCGAGGAGCCCGCGTCGGTGGCACCGGTGATGTGCCCGACGGCCGCCGCCCGGCCCTTGAGGGCCGCCTCCAGGCGGGCCCTGGTCTGGGTGGCCGGGTCGGGGACGATGAGGCAGGTGTCGCCCTCGACGGTGCCGATGAGCGCATGCCCCAGCGCTGCGGCCAGTTGGGGTGCCTCGGCGGGGGTCGCGAGGACGACGGCCTGGACGGTGTCGGGGACCGGCCAGCCGGCCGCGCGGGCGAGACCGTCCAGTCCCTCGTCCGGTACGTCGCGTTGCCCGGCGAGCACATCGAACAGGTCCTGACGGGCCCGCGCGACGGGCATCGGCGTGACCACGGACGATACGGCCGGACGTTTACTCTGCGACTCTTTTTGGTAACCGAGGACTGTCAGCAGGGCCTGTTCGAGTGCCCATTCCGCCTCTTCTACAGGGGTATTCCCGAGAAGTGACGCCAATGCAGGAAATCCTCGCTGCAGCTCGGCCACTACCTTCTCCGCGAAGTCCGGGATTTCTCTTCTCACGACTCGGCTCCACTCGCTTCGGGGCCGCGACCAGATGCGGTTCAGGAGATCACACATCGCTACCTCAATCCTGGCGGGGATGCGGCTTGGTCTGGCGCTGAACTCCCCCGTACGCCTGAGTCGGCATCATCGGGAGTTTGCACGCGTGACCGCGATGCCGCCGCAGGAATTTGTCACAGCGCGCTAAACCTTACGAAATTCCAACGGGGTTCGTAGATGCTTTTGCACATCCGGATTACGGCCCTGCGTATCCGCTCGGTCACGGAATGTTCACTGTTACCGGTGGTCACCCAAAAGTGTTACCGGGGGTCACCGGCACAAATGCCCCGGATTTCATACCGGTAATACCTCCAATGTCGCGGACGGGAGATTCTCCCGGAAATTCGCATCCCGTACCCCTGCCCCGCAAACGGGAGGTCAGATGTCCATCCCCCGCCTGCAGAACCAGCGCGGCGAAGCGGATCGACCGCACCCGACAGGCCGTCACACCCACCGTGCGCGGCCGCCGTCGGGCATCCCTCGCCCCCGGCGCCCGGACCGCCGGACCGGATCGCCGGCCAACGGCCCTTCACTGGCCAACAGTTCCTCGACAGCGGCTACAACGGCCGTCCTGCGACCGGCACTTCCCGCCGCACTGCTGCTGTTCATCGCCGTCACCGTGCACTCCGGCGCGATGGACACCCTGGTGCACTTCCTGGACTACAGCGCCGGGGTGCTCGCCCTGATCTCGCTGTCCGTCACGGTGCTGTGGGGGCTGGCCGCCACGGACCGGATGGTGCTGCACTCCGGCCACCGGCTGCTCGCCCAGGCCGTGCACCGCGGCACCGCCGTCGCCGGACTGGGCTTCCTCGGCCTGCACATCTGGGTGAAGATCGCCGAGGGGCACACCGGCGCGCTGTCCGCCGCCGTGCCGTTCACCGACGGCGCCCGGCCGGCCCTGGTCGGGCTGGGCTCGCTCGCCGCGTACACCTTCCTCGCGGTCGCGGTGACCGGCGCGGTCCGCGGCGCGTTCACCGGCACCGCCGGCCCCCGCTGGTGGCGGGCGCTGCACATGAGCGCCTACGTCGCCTGGGCGCTGGCCCTCGTCCACGGCCTCAAGTCGGGCCGTCCCGCGGCGGGTTGGGCGATCGCCGGATACGCCCTGTGTCTGGGCGCGGTGGCCGTACGGCTCGCCCTGCGGATGCGCGGCGGGCGGCGTGAGTCGTGAGCGGTAGGCCGTAGCCCGTAAGCCCCCCGGCACACCCCCAGCACCACCACCAGGCACAACCCAGGAGAACCCCATGACCGCCCCCGCCCCCACCCGTCCGCTGCCCGTCGTGGCGGCGCCCGATCCCGTGCCCACGCTGGCGTCCCTGGGACCGCCGCGGCTGCTGGCCGGGCTCGACGAGGCGCCGCGGCTGGACCGGGTGGCGCATCTGGCCCGGCACGGCGGGCCGCCCCGGCTCACCGAACAGGAGCTGGTGGCGCTGGCCGAGGACACCGATCTGCGCGGCCGCGGCGGCGCCGGCTTCCCCTTCGCCCGCAAGGTGAGCGCCGTCCTGGAAGGGATGCTGCGCTCCGACGGGAAGGCCGCCGTGGTCGTCAACGGCAGCGAGGGCGAGCCCAGTTGCCTCAAGGACACCGCGCTGCTGCTGCACGTCCCGCATCTGGTGCTGGACGGCGCGCTGCTGGCCGCCGACGCCCTGGGCGCACAGGAGGTCGCGGTCGGCGTGACCCGGCCGGATGTCGCGGACTCGGTGCAGCGCGCCATCGACGAACGCGGGCCGGTGGGGCCGGCCTTACGGGTCACCCTGCTGACCGAGCGGTTCGTCACCGGCGAGGGGTCGGCCATGACCAGCGGCCTGGGCGGCGGGCCCGGTCTGCCCTCCGGCCGGAAGATCCGCTCCAGCGAACGCGGGCTGAACGGCCTGCCGACCCTGCTGTCCAACACCGAGACCTACGCCCAGCTCGCCGTCGCCGCCCGCCTCGGTGCGCTCGGCTACCGCACCGTCGGCCTGCCCGCCGAGCCCGGCACCCTGATGCTCACGGTCGCCGGCAACCGGGTCGTGGAGGCCCCGTACGGGGTCCCGCTCTCCCGGGTGCTGGCCCTGTGCGGACTGGACCAGGGGCAGGGCGTGCTGATCGGCGGCTATCACGGCACGTTCATCTCGCCGGCCGACGCGCAGACCGCGACCCTCTCGCGGGCGGCGCTGGCGGCCTACGGTGCGGTGCTCGGCGCGGGGGCGGTGCTGCCGCTGCCGTACGACACCTGCCCGGCAGGCGAGACGGTGCGGGTCGCGCACTGGATGGCCGCCGAGTCGGCGGGACAGTGCGGGCCGTGTGTGCTGGGCCTGCCGGCCCTCGCCGACCAGCTCGACCGCGCCGTACGCGGCGGCGGGGACGACGCCCTGGAAGCCGTGCGGGCCCGTATGCGGGCCGTGGAGAAGCGCGGCGCCTGTAGCCACCCGGACGGCACCGCGCGCTTCGTGGCCTCGGCTCTTGCCGCCTTCCCCGAGGAGTTCGAGCGCCATGCCCGCGGGTTCGGGTGCGGCCGCCCGGTGACCGGAGCGCTGCCGGTCACCGGGCACCGGCCGCCACCGGCCGTCCTGTCCGCCCCTCCGCCTCCGCCCGCCCCCAAGCCACCGCCGCCGCAGGAACGCCTGCTGGTCGACTGGACGCTGTGCCGCGGCCACGGTCTGTGCGCCGATGTCGTACCGGGGATCATCAAGCTCGGTTCGGACGGCTATCCGCAGCGCGCCAACATGCCGCTGCCGGCCCGTATGCGGCGCCGGGCGCAGCTGGCGGTACGGCGCTGCCCGGCGCTGGCGCTGCGCGTCCAGCAGGCCAACTGAGCGCGCCCGTAAGCCCTTTGTCAGCGGGCGAGAAATTTTCGCCCGGCCTGAACACGGCACCCCCGGCCCGCGTACTTCCCCCCGACGAAGCCAACCCCGCACCGACCCGATCCCCCATCCACCGAGGACCACACCCACCGGGCACCACACCCCTCCCCGGAACCCCACCCGACCGAGGCAGCACACCGCTCCACGAAACCCCCACCAACCAAGGAGACACCGTGACCCTCACCCGACGCCGTGCCGGACTCGCCGCCACCGCGCTCGCCGCCCTGGCGCTCACCGCCGGCTGCGGCAGCAGCACCAACCAGGGCGCCGGCAGCACGCCCAGCTCCGACACCATCCAGCCCGCCGGCCAGGGCACCAGCGACTACGGCTCCTCCGGCTCGGGAAGCGGCGGCGGCTACGGCGGCCAGGCGGGCGGCGACGACGGCACGGCGGGCGGCAAGGCGAAGCAGTGGCCGGCCGCGGGCACGCTCGCCCTGCACGAGGCCCCCGACCTCGGTCCCGTCGTCACCGACGCCAAGGGCATGACCCTCTACCGCTTCGACAAGGACACCGCCAAGCCGCCCATGTCGAACTGCTCCGGTGCCTGCGCCACCGCCTGGCCACCGGTCCCCGCCGACGGCGCGGACGTCCCCGCCGGGATCGCCAAGAGCGCCCTGGGCTCGGTCACCCGCGCCGACGGCACCAAGCAGCTCACCATCGGCGGCTGGCCCGCCTACCGCTACGCCAAGGACACGAAACCGGGCGACACCAAGGGCCAGGGCGTCGGCGGCACCTGGAACGCGCTGGCCGCCGACGGCAAGAAGGCCGGCGCCCAGCAGACCGGCGACGTCTCGGTGTTCGACCAGCCCACGCTCGGCAAGATCCTCGTCGACGGCCAGGGCCGCACCCTCTACCGCTTCAACAAGGACAGCGCCTGGCCGATGAAGTTCGGCTGCACCGGCTCCTGCCTGGACACCTGGAAGCCCGCCAAGCCGGCCGACCGCTCCAAGCTCGGCGGCATCCCGCCCAAGCTGATCTCCACCGTCACCCGTCCCGACGGCACCCGCCAACTGGCCGTCAAATGCTGGCCGGTCTACTGGTTCACCGGCGACAAGCAGCCCGGTGACATCAACGGCCAGGGCAAGATGGGCCTGTGGTTCGCGGTGTCCCAGGACGGCAAGAAGCTCACGACGACGCCCTGACCGGCGGCGCGGGCTCCTGACCGGGGAACTCGTCGTCCAGCGCCAGCACCTCGGCATCCGGCCGCTCGTCCCGCTCCCGCGGCCCCAGCCAGGTGACCGCCAGCGCCACCGCCGCATTGACGGCCAGCGCGACGATCCCCGCGTTCATCCCCCAGAGCGGGTCGTGTCCCCCGAAGACCAGGACACACACCAGAGCCAGGCCCACCACCAGGCCGCTCACCGCGGCGCGCACCGTCAGCCGCCGCCACACCAGCCCCAGCAGCAGCATCGGTACGAGCTGCGCCATGCCCTCGTACGAGATCAGGGACAGCCGTACGAGGGTGTTGGGGGCGGTGTAGGTGAGCAGCAGGGCGAGCGTTCCGGAGGCCACCACGACCAGCTGTGAGGTGAGTTTCTGACGGTGCGCCAGCCGTGGCAGCCGGCCCAGTACGCTCCTCCCCCACATCGTGCCGATGACCAGCATGAACACGGCCATCGGCACGATGGAGGAGAGCGCCGCAGCCGCGCCGATCACCCCGACCGCCCAGGCCGGCAGGGAGTCCACCACCAGCTTGAACAGCGCGAGGTTGGAGTCCGCGCCGACCAGCCCGGGGACGACGAACAGCGCGGCCAGGCCCAGCAGCATCGGGACGTACAGCAGCACGTTGTAGAAGGGCAGGTACATCGCATTGCGGCGCAGCGCCTCGGCGTTGCGCGCGCCGAGATAGCCGGCCACGGTCGTCGGGAAGATCACCACGGTGAGGGAGTTGACGAGGGTGGTGGTGAGGAACCAGGTGCCGCCCAGGCCGCCGGACGCATGTCCGGGGAAGACCAGCCACTGCGGCTTCTCGGCGACGAGGCGGTGCAGGAACGGGCCGTAGCCGCCGAAGTAGTGCAGCGGGACGTAGCAGGCGAGAAAGGCGAGGGTGACGATGACCAGGATGTCCTTGAGGACCGACACCCAGGCGCTGCCGCGCAGTCCGCTGACGACGACAAAGCCCGTGGAGACCGCGAAGGCCAGGAAATAGGCCCAGTTGAGGCTGATGGCACCGTAGGAGACCGTGGAGACGACCACACCCATGCCGGTGATCTGGAGCTGGATGTACGGCAGCAGACAGACCGTGGCCAGGACGGCGACGGCGGCGCCGAGCCAGGGCCGTCCGTAGCGGTGGGCGACGATATCGCTGATGCCGACCAGGCCGTGGCGGCGGGCGTAGGCCCACAGCATCGGGCCGACGGCATAGCCGAGCGCATAGCCGCAGGACATGTAGGCCAGCACATAGAGCACCGGGGCGCCGAAGTTGTAGCCCCAGCCGGCGGCGCCGAGGTAGCTGAAGCTGGTATAGCTCTCGCCGGCCATCAGGACCCAGATGAAGACGGTACCGAGGCTGCGGCCGCCGACGGACCACTCCGCGAGGCCGCCGCCGGAGGCGCGGCCCCGAACCGCGAGCAGACCGAGCGCGACGGTCAGCACCATGAAGGCGCCGAGGACGGCGGTGGCAACGGTGGCGTTCACCTCCGCCCCCTTCCGCGGTCGCCGCGGCGGGCCAGCGCCACGGCAAGGGGGGTGGCCAGCGTCGCCACCAGCATCCAGAAGAACAGGAACGGCAGCCCGAGCACCGTCGGCGTGACCCGGTTCACCAGCGGCAGCACCGCCAGGAACAGGACATAGGGCAAGAGCAGCCAGAGGAGCGCGTAGCGCCTGCGCCCCGGCCCCTCCCCGTTGTGGGTGGGAGAAAACCAGCGGGGAACCCGTACGCGGCCGGGTGCCGCATTTCGATTGCGTCCTACAGAACTGGACATACGACGTATGTTCCCACCGGCCCCTTGCCCCCACTCACGGGAGGGGCCACGCCGCAGGACGAAGTCCGGAGGCGTGGCACCGCACCCGTACCAACCCACGCCCGCCGCAGGCGTCACGGCGAACAACCCCCACGGCGGGAAAGCCGACAACGTGGGGAGCTAGACAAAGCGCAGCGAACGGTCAGCCGAAAATGTGGGAGGCCGTATAGATGGCCAGGCCCGCCAGCGCCCCCACCACCGTGCCGTTGATGCGGATGAATTGAAGATCGCGGCCGATGTGGGCCTCGATCTTCCGCGACGTGTGCTCGGCGTCCCAGCCGGCGACCGTGTCGGTGATCAGGGAGGTGATCTCGCCCTGATACGTCGTCACCACATAGCCGGCCGCGCCCTCCAGCCAGCCGTCGACCTTGTTCTGGAGGCGCTTGTCCACGGCCATCCGCTGGCCTAGGGACAGCAGCGAGGCCCGCACCCGCAGCCGCAGCTGGCTGCGCTCGTCCTCGGCGGCGGCCACGATCATGGCGCGCACCGCGCCCCAGGCGGAGGCGATCAGGTCCTGCACCTCGCCGCGGCCGAGCACCTCGGACTTGAGGCGTTCGACCCGGGCCCGGGTCTCCGGGTCGCGCTGGAGATCGGTGGCGAAGTCGGTCAGGAAGCGGTCGACGGCACCGCGGGCGGGATGGCCGGGCATATCGCGCATCTCGGTGACGAAGCGCAGCAGCTCCTTGTAGACCCGGTCGCCCACCCGGCGGTCGACGAAACGCGGGGTCCATCCGGGCGCGCCGCCGGAGACCGCCTCCATGACGGAGTCGCCGTGCTCGACCAGCCAGTCGTGGGCGCGGGCGCAGACCAGGTCCACCACCCGGGTGTGGCCGCCCTCGGCGACGACCTTCTCCAGCAGGGTGCCGATGCCGGGGGCGATCTCCTGGGCGTCCGCGCGGCGGGTGATGGCCTCGCCGACGACGGCCTGGACGTCGGAGTCGCGCAGGACGGTGAGCGCGCCGCGCAGCGCGGTGGACAGTTCGGCGGTGACCCGGTCGGCGTTCCTGGGCTCGGCGAGCCAGCCGCCGAGCCGGCTGCCGATGCCGACGGCGCGCAGCCGGCGGCGGACGACCTCGTCGGAGAGGAAGTTCTCGCCGACGAAATCACCCAGGCTCTGCCCCAGTTGATCCTTTTTGGTGGGAATGATGGCGGTGTGCGGGATCGGCAGCCCCATCGGCCGCTTGAACAGGGCGGTGACCGCGAACCAGTCGGCCAGCGCACCGACCATCCCGGCCTCGGCCGCCGCCGCGACGAACCCGGTCCAGCCGCCCGCCCCGGAGGACTGCGCCCATTTCGCCAGGACGTAGATCACCGCCACGATCAGCAGCAGCCCGGTGGCCAGCGCTTTCATCCGCCGTACGGCGCGGCGGCGGCCCTCGTCGGCGGGGCTGTGGTCGAAGCCGCCCAGGCGTGCCGTCCGGCCGACCGGTGCCGCGTCCGCCGCCGGCCGCGCCACCGTAGCGGCCCCGTCGGCCCTTGTCCGTTCCATCCGCTCCACCGTTCCCCGCCCCTCCGTCCACCCGAATGCCCGGCCTGCTATGTCCCACTGTGACCTACTGAGGGAACGAACCACGAGTTCCCCACGTCCACACCACGAGAGCCATCGCCAGGGTGCCGGGCGGTGCCCCGGAGGTCCGTGGGATCATGCAGAAACGATCGGACCGCAACGGCGCCGCTGATCACTCGCTGCCCTTGCCCGCCCGGAGCGCCGCGCTCCGCCTGCCCCAGGAGACTTCTCCCGCATGACGAAAAGCGTGGGTTACGCGCTGCTCGCCGGCCTGGCGGCAGTCGTCGTGCTGATCTCCACCGCCATATTCGTCGGCTTCGGCGGCGACAACGGTCCGGGCGGCGGCCCGCACAAGCCGCGTGATCCGGCGGCCCCGGCGGTCTCCGGGCAGTGGGTGGGCACCTGGTCCGCGGCCGCGGCGGCCGCCGAGCCCGGCGCTCTGGACGGCTACGCCGGGATGTCGATACGCAACGTCGTGCACACCAGCGTCGGCGGCTCCGGCGCCCGCATCCAGCTCTCCAACCTCTTCGGCACCCAGCCGCTGTCGGTCAGCCACGCCTCGATGGCGGTGGCCAGCGCCCCCAGCAACCCCACGGCCGCGGCCGGCACCATGCGGCGGCTGACCTTCGGCGGCGACGCCGCGGTGACCATCCCGGCCGGCGGCGCGGTCACCAGCGACCCCGTACGGCTCAACGTCCCCGCCAACGCCGACCTCCTGGTCACCACCTACTCCCCTTCCCCCGCCGGCCCCGCCACCTACCACCCCTACGCCCGCCAGATCTCCTATCTGGCCCGCGGCGACCGTACGGAGGACGCCACCGGCGCCGCCTATACGGAGCAGAGCCCGTACTGGCGCTATCTGACCGGTGTGGACGTCTGGGGCACCGAGGCCCAGGGCACGGTCGTGGCCATCGGGGACTCCATCACCGACGGCATCACCTCCACCGCGGGCGCCAACCACCGCTGGACGGACTTCCTGGCCGAACGGCTGCGGGAGGAGCCCGGCGCGCCCCGCTACGGCGTCCTCAACCAGGGCATCAGCGGCAACCGCCTGCTGGTCGACGGCAGCCGCTTCTCCCCCAACAACGGGCCGAGCGTGCTGTCCCGGATGGACCGCGACGCGCTCTCGCGCACCGGGGTCAAGGCGGTGGTGGTCGAGATCGGGCTGAACGACCTGTTCAAGGTGCCGCACCAGTACGACGCGCAGAAGATCGTCGCGGGCATGCGGGCCATCGTCGACGAGGCCCACGCCCGCGGACTGCGGGTGACCGGCTCCACGCTGACGCCGTTCGGGGGCCACCGCGGCTACACCCCGCGGATGAACCACGCCCGCGAACAGGTCAACCGCATCATCCGCTCCGGCTCGGTCTACGACCAGGTCGTCGACTGGGACCACGCCCTGCGCGACCCCGCCCACCCCGAACGCCTGCGGCCCGTCTACGACTCCGGCGACCACCTCCACCCCAGCGACGAGGGCTTCCGGGCGATGGCGCAGGCGCTGAACCTGAACGATCTGAAGCGGTCGTCAGTGCGGGCCGATCTCTGACCCCACAGCGTCGGCGCCACGGTAGAGCCGGGCGATCACCCCTTCGATCTCCGGCTCCCGAAGGGACAGATCCACCAACGGATAGCGCTCCGCGACGGCCGTCACCACCGGTGCCGCGCTCTGGGCGGCGGGGAAGGCCAGCCACTGGCGGGGACCGTCGACCCTGACCGTACGGGCGCCCGGGATGCCGTCGATGGGCGGCAGTTCCCGCTCCAGATCCACTACCAGCGTGCGCTCGCCGCCGGCGGCCGCGCGCAGCGCGTCGAGGCCGCCGTCGTAGACCAGATGGCCATGGTCGATGACCATCACCCGCCGGCACAGCTGCTCGATATCCGTCAGGTCATGGGTGGTCAGCAGGACCGTGGTGCCGCGTTCGGCGTTCACCTCGTGCAGGAAGGAACGGACCTTCGCCTTGCTGACGACGTCGAGCCCGATGGTCGGCTCGTCCAGATAGAGCACCTCGGGGTCGTGCAGCAGCGCCGCCGCGATGTCGCCGCGCATCCGCTGGCCGAGCGAGAGCTGGCGGACGGGGACGTCGAGGAGGGGGCCGAGATCGAGGAGTTCGGTGCAGCGGTCGAGGTTGGTGCGGTAGACGGCGTCCGGGACGCGGTACATGCGGCGGACCAGTTCGTAGGAGTCCTTCAGCGGCAGGTCCCACCACAGGGTGGTGCGCTGGCCGAAGACCACCCCGATCCGGCGGGCCAGCCGGGTGCGTTCGCGGGCGGGGTCGATTCCGGCGACGCGCAGCCGGCCGCCGCTGGGGACCAGAATGCCCGTCAGCATCTTGATGGTGGTGGACTTCCCGGCGCCGTTCGGGCCGATGTAGCCGACCATTTCGCCGCGCGGCACCTGGAAGGTGAGGCCGTCCACGGCCCGTACCTCATGGCGTACGCGGCGCAGCCGGCCCGCCTTGCGGCGTACCGAGAAGACCTTTTCGAGGCCGTCGACCTCGATGAGCTGACCTGCCGTCATATTCCTCGCCTCAGCTTCCCGTGCTCCGGTACGCGCGCAGCCCGTGGCGCCATGCCAGCCCCGCGCCCGCACACATCAGCGCCGCCACCGCCGGGCCCAGGAAGTCGGCCCAGCCCGGCAGCCCCAGCGGATCGGGCCGGCCCATCAGCCGCAGCGCGGGCAGCCAGTTCACGAAGGCCAGCGGGACGAGGAAGGTGACCCCGCGCACCAGGTCCCTGGCGAAGACGGTGGGCGGGTACTGGAGCATGGTGGTGCCGCCGTAGGTGACGGAGTTCTGGACCTCGGCCGCGTCCTGTGCCCAGAACTGGAAGGCCGCACCGGCGGTGAACACCGCCGCGAAGATGGCCGCACCGCTCAGGACCGTGACCACCGCCAGCAGCACCCGGCCGACCGTCCAGTCCACCTCCACACGGGTCACCGACCAGCCCAGGACCAGCAGCGCCTGCCCGATCCGGCCCAGCCGGCGCAGCGCGAAGCGGTCCGCGGCGACCTGCGCGAGGACCGGTACGGGGCGCAGCAGCAGGGTGTCCAGGGTGCCGTCGCGCACCCGCGCCCCGAGCCGGTCCATGCTGCCGAGCAGCAGGTCGGCCAGGCCGAGCGAGAGGGTGGCGGTGCCGTAGAGGAAGGCGACCTCGGGCAGCGTGAAGCCGCCGAGGGCGTCGATCTGGGAGAACATCAGCACGATGGCGACGAAGTCCAGGGCGCTGGCCGCGAAGTTGCCGAGGGCCATCAGCACGAAGGAGGTGCGGTAGGCGAGGGTGGAGCGGATCCACATGTGCACGATCAGGCCGTACGCGCGCAGGCCGTGCGCCACCGCCGCCGCCCGGCCGGTCCGTTCCGCCGCGGCGTCGCTAGCCACCTTGCACCACCACCTTGCGGGTGGCGGCCGCCTGCACCAGCCGGCCCAGTGCCAGCAGCGCCACGCCCCACGCCGCCTGGAACGCCAGGCCCCGCAGCAGCGATGCGCCGCTGCGCGCGCCGATCAGCACATCGGTCGGCACCTGGAGGATGGCCGCCCAGGGCAGCAGCTGGGCCAGGTCGCCGAGGGAGCCGGGGAAGGCCCGCAGCGGCAGCACCATCCCGGAGAAGAACATGCAGGCCAGCCCGGCGATCAGGGCCAGGCCCGCGCCGTCGAGCAGCCAGAAGGACGCCAGCGAGACGAGATAGCGCAGCGCGAAGCTGACCACCACCCCCAGGGCGACCGACAGCAGGAACAGCAGCCAGGTGGTCGGGTCGGCGGGCAGGGCGAGCGGGAAGAAGAGCGCACCGACCGCCATCGGGACCACCCCGCGGCCGATCAGCTGGAAGCCGGCCCGGCCCAGGTCGGCGGCGAGCCACCACAGCTGGAGGTCGGCGGGGCGGTAGAGGTCCACCGCGATGTCGCCGCTGCGGATCCGCGCCTGGAGCTCATCGAGACCGCCGCCGAACAGCAGCGCCGAGGCGGCCAGCAGCGCCTGCGCGGTCCATACGAACGTCAGCGCCTGCGCCCGGTCGTAGCCGCCCAGATGGGGGCGCTCGGCCCATAAGGCGAGGTAGGTGTAGGCGATGACGAAACCGAAGACGGTGTTGGTGAACACACCCGCCGCGGTGGCGATCCGGTAGGTGGCGTAACGGCGGAAGCTGCCGGCCGCCACGGCCGTGTACCACACCTCCGTGCTCCCCCACCCTTGTCATCCGACGGCAAAGCACCGGAGCCTAGTGAGACAGAGGGGGACCGCACCATCGATTATTCACCGGTCCGGGTGACCCGGGGCGCCGTTCGGCCGGTGAGGCGGCGGTCACCGGTGCGCGCCACCCTTCGCGACCGGGGACGATGATGAGGCGACAGTTTTCTCCCGCACCTCGCCGCCCGACACACCGATCCGCCGCCAGTCGATCCGCCGCACACCGATCCGCCGCCAATCGATCCGCCGCAGCACAACCTTCGGCGGCCGCCGAGGAGTCTCCACAGTTATGAGCGACGGTCCGGAGGGCACCACCCCCGCCCAGGGCAGCGCACGGCGGCCCCGGCGCACCGGCTGGCGCCGTCTGATCCCCACGTGGCGGATGGTGCTGACCGCCGTCGTGCTGTTTCTGCTGGTGGTCGTGGCCGGGCTGATCGCCGGCTATCTGCTCGTCGACATCCCGCCCGCCAACAGCGCGGCCAAGGCGCAGAGCAATATCTACCTCTACTCCGACGGCACGTTCCTGGCCCGCGACGGCGACGTCAACCGCGAGAACGTACGGCTCAGCCAGATCCCCCGGAGCACCCAGCGGGCCGTACTGGCCGCCGAGGACCGCGAGTTCTACTCCGAGTCCGCCGTCGACCCCGCCGCGATGCTGCGCGCCGCCTGGAACACCGCGACCGGCAAGGGCACGCAGTCCGGCTCGACCATCACCCAGCAGTACGTCAAGAACTACTACCTCGGCCAGGAACAGACCCTCACCCGCAAGGCCAAGGAATTCTTCATCGCCATCAAACTGGACCGCGAGGAGTCCAAGGACCAGATCCTGGAGGGGTATCTCAACTCCAGCTACTACGGCCGCAATGCGTACGGCATCCAGGCCGCCGCGCAGGCGTACTACGGCAAGGACAGCGAGCGCCTCACCACCGCCGAGGGCGCCTATCTCGCCACCCTCCTCAACGCCCCCAGCCTGTACGACGTCACCGCCCACCCCGAGAACAAGCGGCGGGCCCTGGCGCGCTGGAACTACGTCCTGGACGGCATGGTGAAGAAGAAGTGGCTCTCCCAGGCCGAGCGGAACGCCATGAAGTTCCCCGAGCCGGGGCCGGTCAAGGCGTCCGCCGGGCTCTCCGGCCAGCGCGGCTATCTGGTCGAGGCGGTCAAGGACTATCTGCGGACGAACAAGATCCTCGACGAGGACACCCTGCGGACCGGCGGCTACCGCATCACCACCACCTTCGCCAAGGACCGCCAGGACGCCTTCGTCGACGCGGTCAACACCCGCCTGATGGACAAGCTCGACCGCTCCCGCAAGGTGGACACCTACGTCCGGGCCGGCGGCGCCTCCATCGACCCCGCCACCGGCCGGGTCGTGGCCATGTACGGCGGCATCGACTACGCCAAGCAGTACGTCAACGGCGCCACCCGCCACGACTACCAGGTCGGCTCCACCTTCAAGCCGATCGTCTTCGCCTCCGCCGTCCAGAACCAGGCCACGACCCAGGACGGCGTCCCCATCACCCCCGACACCGTCTACGACGGCACCAACAAGCGGATGACGATCAGCAACGGCCACCCCACCGGCTTCGCCCCGGCCAACGAGGACGACCGCTCCTACGGCCCGATCACCGTCAGCGAGGCCACCGACAAATCCGTCAACGCGGTCTACGCGCAGATGGGCATCGACGTCGGCCCCGCCAAGGTCCGGGACACCGCCGTCGCCCTGGGCATTCCCCCCGACACCCCCAGCCTCGCCTCCTCCCAGGGCGCGATCTCGCTGGGCACGGCCACGCCCAGCGTGCTGGACATGACACAGGTCTACGCGGGCTTCGCCCGACACGGCACGCAGCGCCCGTACACCGTGGTCGACCAGGTCTCCAAGAGCGGCCAGAACGTCACGCTGCCCGCCCGCCCCGAGCGCGCCGCCCTGGACCGCAGCGCCGCCGACACCACCACCGCGATCCTGCGCAGCGTCGTCGACGCCGGCACCGGCACCGCCGCCCAGGGCGCCGGACGCCCGGCGGCCGGCAAGACCGGCACCGCGGAGCAGGACAAGGCCGCCTGGTTCGCCGGCTACACCCCCGAACTGGCCACCGTGGTCGCGGTACTGGGCCAGAATCCGCAGAGCGCCGCCCAGGAGCCGCTGTACGGGGCGGTGGGCCTGCCGCGCATCAACGGCGGCGGCTTCCCCGCCCAGATCTGGGCCGACTACACCGCGGCCGCCCTGGAGGGCCGCCCGATCACCGATTTCGACCTCCAGCTGGAGCCGGGCGCCGCCACCACACCGCCCGCCCCGACGACCTCCGGCCCGCCGCCCGCGCCCCCCGGCGGATCCCTCCCCCCGGTGCCCGGCCCCACGACCCCGGCCCCCACCACCGGCCCCCCGACCGGCCTCCCCACCTTCCCGACAGAATCGCCCACCCCCACCTTCCCGACGGAGTCGCCGCCCAGCACGGCGCCCACGGAGGAATTCCCGACGGTGGGCCCGGAGGGAGCGGCGGCGTACCCGGGGCGGCGGGGGTGGTGGGACGAGTGACGGGAGGTCATGGGGAGGGGTGACGGGACGCCGTGGACGCCCCGGGCCGCCGCGGTCAGTGCCCCGACGTCGCCTTGAGCCCCACCACCGCCACCAGCAGCAGACAGATGAAGAAGATCCGCGCCGCGGTCATCGGCTCGCCCAGGACCAGCATCCCCACCACCGCCGCACCGGCCGCCCCGATGCCGACCCAGACTCCGTAGGCCGTACCGATCGGCAGCGTCCGCGCGGCGTACGACAACAGCAGCATGCTGACGACGATGCCCGCGCCCGTGAACACGCTGGGCCACAGGCGGGTGAATCCCTCGGTGAACTTCATCCCGATCGACCAGCCGACCTCCAGCAGACCGGCGACGACCAGCAGGACCCATGCCATGACGGCACCTCCGTGACAACGCTCGACCACTTCCACAGGGGTGCGTCGTCTTGTCCTGACCCGGTACGGCGCGTCTCGTCGGGTGCTTCCGAGGCTAGCAACAGCCGTGCCCCGGACAGACGGAACGGGCGGTGACCTCGGTCACCGCCCGCCGGGGACAGCCGTTCACGTACGACGGATCAGAGGTACAAGCCCGTCGAGTCGTCCGCGCCCTCCAGCCGCTCCGCGGCCACCGCATGCAGATCGCGCTCCCGCATCAGCACATAGGCCACGCCGCGCACCTCGACCTCGGCACGGTCCTCCGGGTCGTAGAGCACCCGGTCGCCCACCTCGACGGTCCGCACGTTCTGCCCGACCGCGACCACCTCGGCCCAGGCCAGGCGCCGGCCGACCGCCGCGGTCGCGGGAATGACGATGCCGCCGGACGAGCGCCGCTCGCCCTCGGGGATGTCCGTCCGGACCAGCACACGGTCGTGCAGCATCCGGATCGGCAGCTTGTCGTGGGTGTCCTTGGTGTTATTCGGGCTCACGGCACGACCGTACCTGCCCCGCGCCCCGCACCACGCACCGACGGCGGGCCACGGGCCCTAGGAGCGGCGGCGCCGCGCGCGGAGGGCCACCAGCCCCACCACGGCCACCCCGATCATGGCGACCGGAACGATGCGCTCCAGCCGCGGCGCCCCGTCCTCCGACACCAGCTGCGCCCGCACGTCCGACACCGCACGGTGCGCGGCCACATACGCCCGCCCGGCCGTGCGGTCCACCGCCGCCGCGGTCGCCGCCTTCACGTCGCCGATGATCGTCTTCGGGTGCAGCCGCACCCCGATCTCGTCGAGCGTCACGGCGAGCTCCTGCCGCCTGCGGGCGATGTCCGCCTCGATCTGCGCCGGGGTCCTGGCCTCCGCCACCGCGCTGCCTCCGTCGTCTCGCGCCATTTGTGATGGACAGTCTGTCAGCTCACCCCCGTACGCGCCCCACAGCACCCCCGTTTCGCGCGGCCGCGGCGCCCACTGCACCCGCCGCCCGGCCCGGCTGGTTACTGTCGGGCCATACGCGTATCCGCAGGCCGTATCCCGTAGGAGGACCCCATGACCGAGCGACTTCAGCCCGGCGAGACCGCCCCCGCCTTCTCCCTGCCCGACGCCGACGGCAAGCAGGTCTCGCTCGCCGACCACAAGGGCCGCAAGGTCATCGTCTACTTCTACCCCGCCGCCCTGACCCCCGGCTGCACCAAGCAGGCCTGCGACTTCACCGACAACCTCGACTTCCTGGCCGGCCACGGCTACGACGTCATCGGCATCTCCCCCGACAAGCCGGAAAAGCTCGCGAAGTTCCGCGAGAAGGAGGACCTGAAGGTCACGCTGCTCGGCGACCCCGACAAAAGCGTCCTTACGTCCTACGGCGCCTTCGGCGAGAAGAAGCTCTACGGCAAGGTCGTCACCGGCGTCATCCGCTCCACGGTGATCGTGGACGAGGAGGGCAAGGTCGAGCGCGCCCTGTACAACGTCAAGGCCACCGGCCACGTCGCCAAGATCATCAAGGACCTGGGGCTGTAGGCACCGGCACCACCCGCTGTCCGCTTCGGGGCGGGCGGGAAACCCCGCTCGCCCCCGCCTACTCCCCCGGCAACGGCATCGCCGGCCGGTCCGGGAGCTCCAGGACGGCCTCGGCACCGCCCGTCGCCGCGGCGCCGAAGTCCAGCCGGGCACCGAGCACCTCGGCCTGGCCCGCCGCGATCGTCAGGCCCAGACCGTGCCCGGTGCCGCGCTCCGGAGCCGCCGTACGGAAACGCCGCGGCCCCTCCGCGCACAGCTCCGCCGGATAGCCCGGACCGTGATCACGCACCACGATCCGCGTGCCCTGGACCACCACCTCGATCGGCGGCTTACCGTGCTTGGCCGCGTTCGCCAGGAGGTTGACCAGCACCCGCTCCACCCGCCGCCGGTCCGTCTCCACGATCACCGGCTCACCCTCGACGGTCACCGAGACCTCCTCCACACCACCCTGCCGCGCCGCCCGCCGTACGATCCCGCGCACCAGCGACGGCAGCTCACAGGCGTCCAGATCCGCCCGCTCCACCCCCGCGTCCAGCCGCGAGACCTCCAGCAGATCCTCCACCAGCCGCCGCATCGCCTGCGCCCGGTCCTGGACCATCTCCACCGCCCGCGGCTGCGGCAACAACTCCGCCGCCGCCACCAGCCCGGCCACCGGCGTACGCAGCTCATGCGCCACATCCGCGGTGAACTCCCGCTCCGCCTGCACCCGCGCGGCCAGCGACGTCGCCATGTGGTGCACACTGCGGCCCAGTTCGGCCACCTCGTCGCGGCCCTTGCTCGCCAGCGCCTCCGCATCCGGCGGTTCACCCGCCGCGATCCGCCGCGCCGCCGCCGCACTCAGCCGCAGCCGCCGCGACAGCCGCTGCGAGACGAACCACGACCCCGCCGCGATCAGCGCCACCGTGCCGCACCCGGCGATCAGCAGCGCACGGTCCAGCGCCACCTGCGCGGGATCGTCGTCGGGATACGCCGCCGACACCGACAACGACTGCTGCGGCCGGCCCCCACCGCCGTCACCGACCCCGGTCGCCGCCCACACCCGCGGATCGTCGCCACCGCTGACATAGGTCCCCGACCGGTTCTTGAACACCGCCTCCCGCAACGGCAGCGGCAGCGACGTATCGTCCAGCTGCGCCCCCAGCGCCAGCGTTCTGTCCTTCTCGTAGACCATCAGCGCGCTGCTCAGCCGGTCGTCCTGATACGCGCGCGCCGAACGCTCCCGCTCCGCATCCGCTATGTGGTGCACGGCGAACCCGAGCACCACCACGGCCAGCGCCGTCATACCCGAAATGGCCAGGGCGATCCGGCCTCGAATGCCCATCACGCGAGGTTGTACATCTCCGTCGTGTCACCGAGCGGCGTCGAGCCCTCGTAGGTCACCTCGAGCCCGGTGAAGGCCCGCGCCCCGCCGATCGTCTTCACACCGTAGAGCCGGAACCTCGCCCGGAAACCGGAATCGGCCCCCACCCCCGCGGACGTCTTCTCCACCTGCACCACACCGGTGCCCCGCGCCTCGTCGGGACCGTACCGGTCCCAGGTGATCGCCGTCGCCACCATGCCCGCATCCGCACAGGTCAACGTGATCACCTGCGGTTTGACCGCCGGGTCACCGATACCGCAGTCCCGTACGCCGGGCAGATCGGCCGCCGCCTTGGTGTCCTCCTTGACGTCCTGCACCGCCGCCGTCTTCGGCGCCGCGTCCACCGCCGAGGCGCGGTCGGCGGCCTGGCCGAACCACACGCCGCCGGCCGCCAGCACCGTCACCACGACAAACGCCGCCAGGGCGGTACGCCCACGGGCCCAGCGGGACCCCTCGCGGTCGGTCATCACGTTCTCCTCCCGGGGCCCACACCCCGTACCCCACCAGCGAACAGTCGAGCCGCGCCCTCCCGAAGCGAACCCGGCCGGCGAAAAGCTCTGCACGCCAGAAAAGAGCGGTTTCCGGCGCGTCACGTTCCCCTTTCACCCCCACAAGCTGATGACCCGGGCGCGGCGACGGCCGTGCGGCCGTGTAGCAGTCCTGTAACAGCTCGCCCGATCCCTTGCGCCGGCGCGCCTTCTTTGCAGGTCACCCGTGGTGCGCGGCTCGAACGGGGCACCGACCGCCCCTCGGCCACGCCCTAAACGTGACATACATCGCGAACAGCGCGGATTTCGTCCAGAGTGGTTTGCACCCGCGCCCCGCTGCGCAGGCGCACCTGTCGTATCTGTCGTATCCCCACCGCGCCGTGCGCGCGCCGACCGACCGAGAGGACCGCCTCGTGGCCAACGGGAGCACCGCAGGAGAGCACCCCTTCGAGGACAAGGAAGCGCTACGCCGTCACCGCGTCCTCTTCCGCGTCATCACCCGGCGCCAGAATCCCAAGCTGCGGCGCACCGATATCACCGTCACCGACGAGAAGGTGGTCAAACGGGCCGTGAAGGCGGCCGCCCTCGGCAATGCGATGGAATGGTTCGACTTCGGGATCTACAGCTATCTCGCGGTCACCATCGGCCAGGTCTTCTTTCCCGGCGGCAGCGACAGCACCAGTCTGCTGTCGTCCTTTGCGACCTTCGCCGTGGCCTTTCTCGTACGGCCCCTCGGCGGCGCCTACTTCGGCCCGCTCGGCGACCGTATCGGCCGCAAGAAAGTCCTCGCCCTCACCATGATCATGATGGCGCTGGGGACCCTCTGCATCGGCCTGATCCCCTCGTACGCGGCGATCGGCTTCTGGTCCCCGGTCCTGCTCATCCTCTTCCGGCTGGTCCAGGGCTTCTCCACCGGCGGCGAATACGGCGGGGCCTCCACCTTCATCGCCGAATACGCCCCCGACAAGAAGCGCGGCTATTTCGGCAGCTTCCTGGAAATGGGCACGCTCATCGGCTACACGGGCGCGGCCGGCATCGTGCTGATCCTCAACACCACGCTGGGCTCCGACGCCATGTCCGCCTGGGGCTGGCGGGTGCCCTTCCTGATCGCCGGGCCGCTCGGTCTGGTCGGCCTCTATCTCCGGATCAAGCTCGACGAAACCCCCGCCTTCCAGAAGCTGGAAGCCTCCCAGACCCATTCCGCCACCGCCTCCGTCGTGGAGAGCGAAGCGGAGTTCTCCCACCTCTCCGAAAACGCCCCGAAGAAAAAGCTGGCCGAAATCTTCGCCCAGCAGTGGCCCACCCTCATCCTCTGTATCGCCCTGGTCGGTGCCTACAACGTCACCGACTACATGCTGCTCTCCTACATGCCGACGTACCTGACGGACACCCTCCACTACAAGGAGTCCCACGGCCTGCTGATCCTCCTCGGCACCATGATCGTCCTGATGCTGATCCTCAGCACCGTCGGCAAACTCAACGACCGCTACGGCCGCAAACCGCTGCTGATGGCCGGCATGCTCGGCTTCTTCATCACCGCCATCCCCGCCTTCCTCCTGGTCAAGCAGGGCAGCATGCCCGCCGTCATCGCCGGCATGGCCCTGATGGGCCTGTCCCTGGTCTGCCTCCTGGGCACCATGTCCGCCGCCCTGCCCGCCCTCTTCCCCACCGACGTCCGCTACGGCTCCCTCTCCATCGGCTACAACCTGGCCGTCTCCCTCTTCGGCGGGACCACGCCGCTGGTGATCACCGCCCTCATGGACGTCTTCGACAAGAACGTCATGGTCCCCGCCTACTACACGATGGCCGCCGCGCTCGTCGGCGTCATCGCCGTCGCCTGCATGAAGGAAACGGCCCAGCAGCCGCTGGAGGGCTCACCGCCCTCGGTGGCCACCAAGGAAGAGGCCATCGAACTCATCACGGCCCAGACGCAGGAACCCCGCTTCTGATCGGCTTCCGATCCGTCTGATCCGCATCCGGCCCCTCACCGGCCGTAACCGCCCCGGCGTTCGATCGTTGTTCAGTTCGAGGAACGAGAGAGCGCACGGGGCGGGGGCCTGGTGCGGGGGATGGGGGTTCGGAGCTGGTGGAATTTTCATCGTTGATTCTGTGCGTTTCGCAACTTCTGTTGTTGTCCGTCCAGTTGTCAGTGGCGGCCACCATGGTGAGCAGGTGAGTCACAAGCAGGGGATTCGGTTCGAACTCGCACCCGATCCGAGGCAGGCAATCCTCATGGGCCGTCACGCCGGGTTGTCGCGGGTGGTGGAGAACTTCTGTCTGGAGACCGTGCGGAAGAGGTGGTCTCAGCGCAAGGCCGAAGAGTCCTACGGCATCACCGGCGACGATCTGACCAAGGTCCCCTGGTCAGCACCCGCGCTGGAGAAGGAATGGCGCGCTGCCCACGCCGAGCGCTTCCCCTGGTTCGACGAGAACAAGCTGTCGTCACGTGTGCCGAAGGAAGCATGCCGGATGCGGGCTGCCGGGTTTGCCAACTACCTGAAGTCCAGACAGGGCACACGCAAGGGCCCGCGTGTGGGCTTTCCGTCGTGGCGTAAGCGCAAGCACGGTTCCCGCTTCCGTTACGACGCCGACCGCGCCAAACCCGTGGCCCCCCGCACCGTACGACTGCCCGCCATCGGCGACGTTGCGGTGTGTGAGGACATGTACTGGCTCACCTCGCGTATCGCCACCGGGCAGGCACGCATCCTCGCAGCGACCATCCGCGAACAGGCCGGACGCTGGTGGATTTCCTTCCAGATCGAAGTCGACCGGGACGACACCAACCAGCGCCACCAAGCCGACACAGAAGCGCCCGCGTGCGGCATCGACCTGGGCCTGAAGACCTTCGCCGTCATCCGCAACGATGATGGCAGCCGGGAGGAGATCCACGCCCCCAAACCGCTGAAGGCCGCACAGCGGGCTCTGAGGCGCGCCAACCGCAAACTCGCCCGCGCAGTGGAGAACTCCAATAACTGGGCCAAGGCCCGCAGGCGTGTCGCCGCGCTACACCTGCGGGTCGCTGACCGGCGCCGGGACTTTCTGCACAAGGCCACCACCAGGCTGACGAGAACCAAGTCGGCCATCGCCGTGGAGACCCTGAATGTCAACGGCATGGTCAAAACCGCAGGCTTGCCCGCGCCGTCTCCGATGCCGGGTTCGGCGAGTTCGTCCGCCAGCTCGGCTACAAGGCCGACTGGTACGGCTCGTACGTCTGGAAGGCCGACCGCTGGTTCCCCAGCTCGAAGACGTGCGGGAACTGCGGCCGGATCAACCGTGCCCTGGTTCTCGCGGACCGGACCTGAGTGTGTCCCGGATGCGGCGTGCTGCACGACCGTGACGACAACGCAGCAGGCAACCTCCTCGCCGCGATGCTCACCGCCACAAGCCCTTGACATGAGAACCCTCGCCGGGAAGTTCCCCGGAGAGGAAAAACGCCTCGTGGAGACCGCGTAAGACCTCACTCTCCGGAGTTGGCAGCGGTCGATGAAGCAGGAAGAAGATCGGCTAGAGAATTGCTGAGATTCACGCAACGGAAGTTGGGGGTGGACCCGCGCGCGGCGGAGCCTACGCGGCCAAGGCTCGCACGAGGCCCGAGAGCGAGGAACTGCGAGCAGCAGTCGTGCAATCCGCTTCCCTCGCCGAAGCACTGCGCCTCCTCGGCCGCCCCAACAACGGCAGCCAACGCGCGATGCTCGGCGAGTGGATCACCGAAGAGCACATCTCGACGGCGCACTTCCTCGGACAGGCACATCAGCGGGGCAAGCCAGGAACAAACGCCAAACGACCGGAAGACGTTCTGGTCCGCCACAGCAGCAGGCACCGCATCGCTACGAAACGCCTGCGTCGTGCTCTCCGCGAAGTCGGGGTGCCCGAGCATTGCGCCAGGTGTGGCGTCGCTTCCGAGTGGCTCGGCAAACCCATGACGCTGGAGCTCGATCACATCAGCGGGGACTGGCGCGACAACCTACGCGAGAATCTGCGGTTGCTGTGCCCCAACTGCCATGCGATCACCAGCACCTGGTGTCGGGGCGGTCGTCGACGTTCCACTCAGGCCAGCACGTCATGACCGGTACCATGGGTGCGCACGCGGCCGTGGCGGAACTGGCCTACGCGCAGCACTTAGGATGCTGTGGGAGAAATCCCTTGAGGGTTCGAGTCCCTCCGGCCGCACACCTTTGAATCGAAGGCCCACCCGGAACAAGCAGCCGGGTGGGCCTTCGGCGTCAGCCCAACAACTCCCGCACCACCGGCACCAACGCCCGGAACGCCTTCCCCCGATGGCTGATCGCGTTCTTCTCGTCCGGGGTCAGTTCGGCGCAGGTGCGGGTCTCCCCCAGGGGCTGGAGGATGGGGTCGTAGCCGAAGCCGCCGGTGCCGGTGGGGGTGTGGCGGAGGGTGCCGTCGAGGGTGCCCTCGACGACGCGTTCGGTGCCGTCGGGGAGGGCGAGGGCGGCGGCGCAGGCGAAGTGGGCGGCGCGGTGGCCGTCGGGGACGTCGGAGAGCTGGGCCAGGAGCAGGTCGAGGTTGGCCTGGTCGTTGCCGTGGGTGCCGGACCAGCGGGCGGAGAAGATGCCGGGGGCGCCGCCGAGGACGTCGACGCAGAGCCCGGAGTCGTCGGCGACGGCCGGGTGGCCGGTGGCCCGGGCGAGGGCGTGGGCCTTGAGGAGGGCGTTCTCGGCGAAGGTGACGCCGGTTTCCTTGACGTCGGGGACGTCGGGATAGGCGTCGGCGCCGACGAGTGCGACGTCGAGGCCGGCCGCCTCCAGGATGGCCCGGAGCTCGGTGATCTTGCCGGTGTTGCGGGTGGCGAGGATGAGACGGGTGGGGGGCGCGGGGTGCCCGCCGGTTCGAGGCTGCATGGGGTGATTATCCCGGGCCCGGGAGTGCGGGACGGGTCGGCCCCGTGGTGGGCGACGGGGCCGGGCCGGCGGGCGGAAAACGGCGGAAGCGACGGAATCCGTCAGCCCGGGGTGCAGGTTTTGGTCATGGCGCCGGCGGCGTCGGTGATGGGCTTGAGGTCGGGGGCCTTGGCGTTCTTGAGGGATGTGCGGGCGTTGCGGATGCCGGTGTTCATCCTGTCGATGGCGGCGGAGAGGTCGGCGTCGTCGGTCGTGTCGCGGACCTTTTTGAGGTTGCGGTCGATGTCGTCGAGCGCCCGCTCGGCCTTTTTCGGGTCGTCCAGGGAGTTCCCGGCGGCCTGTTGGAGTTTGTCGACGGCGTTGACGACGGCGGTGGCCGTGTCGGCGCAGTCCCTGGCCTTGTCGACGGCGCTACAGGCGGAGAGCATCGGTAACGCGAGGGCGGCGGCGGTCAGCGCGGTGAGGGCGACGGCGACGGGCCGTCGGAGGCGAGAGCCCCGGATGGGGATACGTATGCGGGGGGTCTGTGCAGCCATACGGCGTTCTCCCTTGGGTCACGAGCAGGTGCGAGCGATGACGACCGGTCATGAAGCCGTTGCCCACGGCGGAAGCGTCACGAACAGGCAACGGGAGAATGGGGAAAAACGCATGGCGCCCCGTCGTGGTGGACGGGGCGCCATGGACGGCGGGCAGGCGTGCGCGCCTCAGAGCTCGCGCCTCAGAGTTCCCGGGCCAGCGCTTCCCGCTGGGCGGCCTCGAGGGTGTGGCAGCCGGTGACGGCGAGGTCGAGGAGGGCGTTGAGTTCGTCGCGGGCGAAGGGTTCGGCCTCGGCGGTGCCCTGGACCTCGACGAAGCGGCCGTCGCCGGTGCAGACGACGTTCATGTCGGTGTCGGCGCGGACGTCTTCCTCGTAGCACAGGTCGAGGAGGGGGACGCCGGCGACGATGCCGACGGAGACGGCGGAGACGGTGCCGGTCAGGGGCTGGCGGCCGTGCTTGATGAGCTTCTTGCGCTGGGCCCAGGAGACGGCGTCGGCGAGGGCGACGTAGGCGCCGGTGATGGCGGCGGTGCGGGTGCCGCCGTCGGCCTGGAGGACGTCGCAGTCCAGGACGACGGTGTTTTCGCCGAGGGCCTTGAAGTCGATGACGGCGCGCAGGGAGCGTCCGATGAGGCGGCTGATTTCGTGGGTGCGGCCGCCGATTTTGCCGCGGACTGATTCGCGGTCGCCGCGGGTGTTGGTGGAGCGGGGCAGCATCGCGTATTCGGCGGTGACCCAGCCTTCGCCGCTGCCCTTGCGCCAGCGCGGGACGCCTTCGGTGACGGAGGCGGTGCAGAAGACCTTGGTGTCGCCGAAGGAGATGAGCACGGAGCCTTCGGCGTGCTTGCTCCAGCCGCGTTCGATGGTGACCGGGCGGAGCTGTTCGGGGGTGCGGCCGTCGATGCGAGACATGGCGTAGACCCTATCGGGAAAGGCGAGGGCCCCGTTCCGGTACGGGGAGGCGTACGGGAGCGGGGCCGGGTGAGCCGGGGGTCAGCTCACATCAGGTCTTCGATTTCGGCGGCGATGGGGTCGGCGTCGGTGCCGATGACGACCTGGATCGCGGTGCCCATCTTGACGACGCCGTGTGCGCCGGCGGCCTTGAGCGCGGCCTCGTCGACGAGGGAGGCGTCTTCGACCTCGGTGCGGAGGCGGGTGATGCAGCCCTCGACCTCGACGATGTTCTCGATACCGCCGAGGCCGGCGACGATCTTCTCAGCCTTGCTGGGCATGTCCACTCCTGGTTGTGTCGGCCGCCGGCGGCTCCGCCGAGCGGTTTCCCACCGTAAAACACGCACATGGTGCCTTTGTGCGGCTGTGTTCGTGTGCGTTTGTGGTCGTCCGTGCTCGTTCAGCCCAACTGTGTGGGCGGTTGAGCGCCATCTGACGAAGGATGGCGATCACCGGGGTGCCTGCCGGGCGGTGCCGACCAGGCTCCCAAGTGGTCTACACCATCAGTATGCGGCACGGCCGACGGGGGGTGGACGGGAGGACGGAGATGGGTTCGGACGCAGCGGCCGCGGCGCCGCGGAAGAAGCCCGTGAAGTCCCGTGCCTCGGCCGCTTTCCAGGGTCTGCAGAAGATGGGCCGCAGTCTTCAGCTGCCGATCGCCGTGCTGCCCGCGGCGGGCATCCTCAACCGTCTCGGCCAGCCCGATGTCTTCGGTGACAAGGGTCTGGGCTGGAACAACGTGGCCAAGGTGTTCGCGGGGGCGGGTGGTGCGCTGCTGGATTCGGGGCTGGGGTTGCCGCTGCTGTTCTGTATCGGGGTCGCGATCGGGATGGCGAAGAAGGCGGACGGTTCGACCGCGCTGGCCGCGGTGGCGGGCTTTCTCGTCTATTTCGCGGTGCTGCACCAGTTCCCGTCGATCTGCGCTCCGGGGCAGACGTTTGCGCAGGCGGGGCCGTGGGGCGGGGTGTGTATCGAGAAGGGCGGGACGGCCACGCAGGCGACCTTTCAGAATCCGGGGGTGTTCGGCGGGATTGTGCTGGGCCTGCTCTCCGCCTGGTTCTGGCAGCGGTTGCACCGGGTGAAGCTGGTCGACTGGCTGGGCTTCTTCAACGGCCGGCGGCTCGTGCCGATCGTGATGTCCTTCGTCGGGCTGGCCTTCGCGGTGGTCTGTCTGTGGGTCTGGCCGCCGGTCGGCCATGCGCTGACCGATTTCAGCCAATGGCTGAGCGATCTGAGCTGGCTGGGTTCGGGGCTTTTCGGTGTCGCGAACCGTGCGCTGCTGGTCATCGGGCTGCACCAGTTCCTGAACACGTTCCTGTGGTTCCAGTTCGGCAGTTATACGGAGCCGAACGGCACGGTCGTCCATGGTGATATCAACCGGTTCTTGGCGGGCGATCCGACCGCGGGGCAGTTCACCACGGGCTTTTTCCCGATCATGATGTTCGCGCTGCCGGCCGCGGCGCTGGCCATTGCGCACTGCGCGAAGCGGCATCGCCGTAAGGAGATCGCCGGGATGATGCTGTCGGTCGGGCTGACGTCCTTCGTCACGGGGATCACCGAGCCGATCGAGTATTCGTTCCTGTTCGTCGCGCCGCTGCTGTTTGCGTTCCATGCGGTGTTGACGGGTGTGTCGATGGCGGTGTGCTGGGCGCTGGGGGTGCACGACAGCTTCAGTTTCTCGGCGGGGTTGATCGACTACGTCATCAACTGGGGGCTGGCGACGAAGCCGTGGCTGATCCTGCCGATCGGGGCGTGTTTCGCGGTCGTCTATTACGTGCTCTTCCGTATCGCGATCACGGCGTTCGATCTCCAGACGCCGGGCCGTGAACCGGACGAGGTGGGGGATGCCATGGAAGAGGCCAACATCAAGTAGGCGGCGGCCGCCGAGGCCGGTCATCGGCCCCCGAGTTCCTGGGCTCGGGGGCCGTCGCCATGCGCCCGCGATGTGGTCCATGCCACTCGGAACGACGGATTCCTTTGTGCCGCGACGGCGTGCTAAGAATGGTCTAAACCACCAGTGGTGTAGACCATGGCGCAACCAAGGTAGCCCAAAGGTGTGGACCTAAGTTCGATCAAGGGTAGACCAAGCGGGCCGTCCCCCTCTCCCGAGTGCCCGCCTCACCAGGAGGAATCCGATGAGTTCGGCCACTGCCGCGAAGGCGGCCCCCGCAAAGAAGCGGGGCTCGGGCCTGTTCCAGGGCCTTCAGAAGATCGGCCGCAGCCTCCAGCTGCCGATCGCCGTCCTGCCCGCCGCGGGCATCCTCAACCGTCTCGGCCAGCCCGATGTCTTCGGCGACAAGGGCCTGGGCTGGACGAACGTCAGCAAGGTCTTCATGGCGGCCGGCGGCGCGGTCTTCGACAACCTGCCGATGCTGTTCTGCATAGGTGTGGCCATCGGCTTCGCGAAGAAGGCCGACGGCTCGACGGCACTGGCCGCCCTGGTCGGATTCCTGGTCTACAGCAATGTCCTCAAGGCGTTCCCGGTCACCGAGGGCCACATCGAGAAGGGCAAGTGGGTCGAGCCGGTCGTCAACAACCCCGGCGTCCTCGGCGGCATCATCATGGGTCTGCTGGCCGCGACCCTGTGGCAGCGCTACCACCGCAAGAAGCTGGTGGACTGGCTGGGCTTCTTCAACGGCCGACGGCTCGTCCCGATCATCATGGCCTTCGTCGGCACCGCGGTCGGCGTGCTCTTCCTGCTGGTCTGGGAACCCATCGGCAACGCCGTCACCAGCTTCGGCGAGTGGATGACCGGCCTGGGTTCCGCCGGCGCCGGCCTGTTCGGCCTGATCAACCGCGCGCTGCTGCCGATCGGTATGCACCAGTTCGTCAACGTCGTCTCGTGGTTCCAGCTCGGTGACTTCACCGACGCGGCCGGCAAGGTCGCGCACGGCGACATCGGCCGCTTCTTCGCCGGCGACCCGAGCGCCGGGCAGTTCATGTCCGGCTTCTTCCCGATCATGATGTTCGGCCTGCCGGCCGCCGCCCTGGCCATCGCGCACACCGCCCGCCCCGAGCGCCGCAAGGCGGTCCTGGGCATGATGATCTCGCTGGCCCTGACCTCCTTCGTGTGCGGTATCACCGAGCCGATCGAGTTCTCGTTCATGTTCATCGCCCCGGTGCTGTACGCGATCCACGCGGTGCTGACCGCCGCCTCGATGGCGCTGACCTGGGCGCTGGGCGTCCACGACGGCTTCACGTTCTCCGCGGGCGCCATCGACTACGTCATGAACTGGAGCCTCGCCACCAAGCCCTGGATGATCATCCCGATCGGGCTGGCCTTCGCGGCGGTCTACTACGTGCTCTTCCGCTTCGCGATCACCAAGTTCAACCTCACCACCCCGGGCCGGGAGCCCGAGGAGGAGGTCGAGGACCTCACCAAGGCGTGAGCGACGCCCCATGCGGCAGGGCCCCGGAACCGGCAGTCGGTTCCGGGGCCCTGCCGCTGTCCGCGGTCCACCGTGCGGCGGCGGCCGCTCAGATCTCGTATGCCGCGCCCGCCGCGGCGACCTCGACCGGGCCGTCGTAGACCTTCTGCGCATCGCGGATGTTGATCTCCGGGTCGGTCCACGGCGGGATGTGGGTCAGCACCAGCCGGCCGGCGCCGGCCCGGCGGGCGTGTTCGCCGGCCTCGCGGCCGTTGAGGTGCAGATCGGGGATGTCCTCCTTGCCGTGCGTGAAGGACGCCTCGCACAGGAAGAGGTCGGTGCCCGCGGCGAGGGTGTCCAGCGCCTGGCAGGGACCGGTGTCGCCGGAGTACGTCAGCGACCGGCCGTCGTGCTCGATGCGGAAGCCGAACGCCTCGACGGGGTGGCGGACGCGTTCGGTGCGGATGGTGAACGGCCCGATGGTCTGTGTGCCGGGCGTGAGCGTACGGAAGTCGAAGACCTCGCTCATCGCCCCGTCATAGGGCAGATCGGCGTGCGCGACGGTCAGCCGGCGCTCGGTGCCGGCCGGGCCGTAGACCGGCAGCGGTGCGCAACGGCCGCCGTCGGGGCGGTAGTAGCGCACGACGAAATAGCCGCACAGGTCGATGCAGTGGTCCGCGTGCAGATGCGACAGGAGTATGGCGTCCAGGTCGTACAGACCGATGTGGCGCTGCATCTCGCCCAGGGCGCCGTTGCCCATGTCGATCAGCAGCCTGAAGCCGTCGGCCTCCAGGAGGTAGCTCGAACAGGCCGATTCCGTGGAGGGGAACGACCCCGAGCATCCGACGACGGTGAGCTTCATGCGGGCGTGAACCTCCGTGGGCGCGGGCGGCGGATAGGGGTCTCCCCTGCCCGTGGCGTCCCCCAGCGAGGTGGAGAGCTCGGGGGAACCGTGAAGGTCGGGGAAGGGTCCGGGCGGGGTGTCTCGGCGGGTCGTTGCCGGTCTGTGCCAGGTAGTGGACGGGCTGTGCGGTGCCCCCGAGCGTAAGGCGCAAAGGGTCGCGTGACGCCCAGGGCGGGGCGAGCTGTGGGCGGAATCACCAGTCCGGGTGGGCGCTTACGTCTGGGTTCCTCCGGTCTTCGAACCCCCGCGCGGCACCGAACGCCGCGGGCCCCCACCGCCGCGGCTCTCGGCCGTGGCGACGGGGGCCCGTAAGGACGTGGCTACGCCCAGAGCTGCCCGTGCAGCGTGGCGATGGCGGCCTCGGTGGACTCGGCGGTGTAGACGCCCGTCGAGAGGTACTTCCAGCCGCCGTCGGCGACGACGAAGGCGATGTCGGCGGGCTGCCCGGCCTTGACCGCCTTCCGGCCGACGCCGATCGCGGCGTGCAGGGCGGCGCCGGTGGAGATGCCCGCGAAGATGCCTTCCTCGGCGAGGAGTTCGCGGGTGCGGCGGACCGCGTCCTCGGAGCCGACCGAGAAGCGGGTGGTCAGGACGGACTCGTCGTAGAGCTCGGGGATGAAGCCCTCGTCGAGGTTGCGCAGGCCGTAGACGACGTCGTCGTAGCGGGGCTCGGCGGCGACGATCTGGACGCCGGGGACCTGCTCGCGCAGATAGCGGCCGACGCCCATCAGGGTGCCGGTGGTGCCCAGGCCGGCGACGAAGTGCGTGATGGAAGGCAGGTCGGCGAGGATCTCGGGGCCGGTGGTGGCGTAGTGCGCGCCGGCGTTGTCGGGGTTGCCGTACTGGTAGAGCATCACCCAGTCGGGGTGCTCGGCGGCCAGTTCCTTGGCGACGCGTACGGCGGTGTTGGAGCCGCCGGCCGCGGGCGAGGAGATGATCTCGGCGCCCCACATGGCCAGCAGTTCGCGGCGCTCGGCGGAGGTGTTCTCCGGCATGACGCACACCATGCGGTAGCCCTTGAGCTTGGCCGCCATGGCGAGCGAGATGCCGGTGTTGCCGCTGGTGGGCTCGAGGATGGTGCAGCCGGGGGTGAGCCGGCCGTCCTTCTCGGCCTGTTCGATCATGTGCAGCGCGGGCCGGTCCTTGACCGAGCCCGTGGGGTTGCGGTCCTCCAGCTTGGCCCAGATGCGGACCTCGTCGGAGGGGGAAAGGCGCGGCAGGCGGACGAGAGGGGTGTTCCCGACCGCCGCCAGCGGGGAGTCGTACCGCACCGTCAGACCATTCCGCCGGCCACGGCCGGGAGGATCGTGACGCTGTCGCCGTCGGCCAGCTTGGTGGAGATGCCCTCGAGGAAGCGCACGTCCTCGTCGTTGAGGTAGACGTTCACGAAGCGGCGCAGCTGCTCGCCGTCGACCAGGCGCTCGCGGATGCCGGTGTGCCGGGTCTCCAGGTCGGTGAAGAGGTCGGCCAGGGTGGCGCCGCTGCCCTCGACGGCCTTCTCGCCGTCGGTGTAGGTGCGCAGGATGGTGGGGATTCGGACCTCGATGGCCATGGGAGTGCTCCTGTGGGAGTGAGGCGGGGCGGGTGCGTCCCGTCGTACGGCGCTGGGGCCGGGCGGGGGCGTCGGGTGACGCGGAGGTGCGGTGCGGTGCGGAGCGCGCCGCGGGATCGGTGATTGGGGTCTCCCCTGCTCGAACGAAGCTGAGAGCTTGGGGAACCGGATCAGGCGGCGGCGCAGCGCGGACAGATGGCGCTGGAGAGGCGGCACAGATCGACGTGCAGGCGTGCGGCTCCGCAGCCGAACGCGCCCAGCAGGGCGGATGCGGAGCGACGCGTGGCGAGCGGAGCGAGCAGCAGCATGCCCGGCCTCTTCTCGCTCACGTCGTGGTCAACCATGCGGTCATCGTATCGATTCCCGGTCCGGGGATCGGAACCTCGTCCCAAGATGCGGACGGACGGTGTACACCAGGTGGGACGCGATCTTTTCGGCGCCCCTCGCGCGGTCAGGCGTATGCGGCCACGACCTCGACGTCTTCCTCAGTGACCACGCCGTCGACGATCCGGAAGGACCGGAACTGGAAGGGTCCGGCGTCATCGGTGTCGGCGGTGGATACCAGGACATAGTGGGCGCCGGGCTCGTTGGCGTACGAGATGTCCGTACGGGAGGGGTAGGCCTCGGTGGCGGTGTGGGAGTGGTAGATGATCACCGGCTCCTCGTCCCGGTCGTCCATTTCGCGGTAGAGCTTGAGCAGGTCGGAGGAGTCGAACTCGTAGAAGGTGGGCGAGCGGGCGGCGTTCAGCATCGGGATGAACCGCTCGGCCCGGCCGCTGCCGGCCGGTCCCGCGACCACGCCGCAGGCCTCGTCGGGGTGGTCCTGGCGGGCGTGCTCGACGATCTGGTCGTGGAGGGCCTTGGTGAGGGTCAGCATGGCGCCAAGGATAAGCAAGGGGCCCGTACGTACCGAAGGGTGGTACGTACGGGCCCACATGCTGGACGGACGGGGTGGCTCAGTCCCTTTTGTGGCGACTCGACCCCCTTTTCGGGGTGGCTCAGTCCTTCTCGGCCGGGGCCGCGGCCGACTCCCGGCGCTTGATGGCCAGGTAGCCGACGCCCAGGATGGCCGCCCACACCGGGGCCGCGTAGAGCGAGATCCGGGCGTCCGGGTCGAGGCCCATCATCACGATCACCATGCCGATGAAGGCCAGCGCGAAGACCGAGGTGTAGGGGCTGCCGGGCGCCTTGAACTCCGACTGCGGAAGTTCGCCGCGGTCGGCCTTGGCGCGGTAGCGCAGCTGGGAGAGGAGGATGACGATCCAGGCCCACATACCGGAGATGGTGGCGAAGGAGACGACGTAGTTGAACGCCTCGCCGGGCGCCACGTAGTTGATCCAGACGCCGAACAGCATCATGCCGACCGAGACGCCGGTGCCCCAGGTGGGCAGGCCGTTCTTGCTGAGCTTGGTGAAGAACTTCGGGCCCTGGCCGTTGAGCGCGAGGTCGCGCAGCATGCGGCCGGTGGAGTACATACCGGAGTTCGCCGAGGAGAGCGCGGCGGTCAGCACGACGAAGTTGACGATGCCGGCGCCGGCCGGCAGACCGATCTGCTGGAAGGCGGCGACGAAGGGGCTGACGCCGGGCTTGAAGACCGTCCAGCTGACGACGGACAGGATGATGATGAGCGCGCCGATGTAGAAGAGGCCGATCCGCCACGGCACGGTGTTGATCGCCTGGGGCAGGACCTTCTTCGGGTTGGTCGCCTCGCCCGCGGTGACGCCGACCAGTTCGACGGCGAGGAAGGCGAACATCACGATCTGGAGCGTCATCAGCGTGCCGCCGATGCCCTTGGGGAAGAAGCCGCCGTGGGACCAGAGATTGGCGAAGGACGCGGTGTCACCGGCGTTGGAGAAACCGAGCGTGATGACGCCGAGGCCGATGAGGATCATGCCGATGATCGCGGTGACCTTGACCATCGAGAACCAGAATTCCAGCTCACCGAAGATCTTGACGGAAATCAGGTTGATACCGAAGAGCGCGCAGGTGAAGACCAGTGCCGAGGCCCATTGCGGTATGCCCTTGTTCCAGTACTGGACGTAGGTGGCCGCGGCGGTCACTTCGGTAATGCCGGTGACGACCCAGAAGAGCCAGTAGGTCCAGCCGGTCACAAAGCCGACGAACGGGCCGAGGAATTCGCGTCCGTACTCGGAGAAGGAGCCGGAAACGGGCCGGTACATGAGCAGTTCGCCCAGGGCCCGCATGATGAAGAAGATGACCATGCCGACGAGGGCATAGGCCAGAATAATGCTCGGCCCGGCCATGGAGATGGCCTTGCCCGCGCCCAGGAACAGACCGGTACCAATGGCGCCGCCAATGGCGATCATCTGGATCTGGCGGTTTCCCAGACCCCGCTGGTAGCCCTCTTCGGAGGCGTCTCCAGCGGCCTCGTTGCCGTCGTGTTGCTTTTCGACCTGCACTGAGGTCATGAGTGGTGCGCCTTTCTCCATTCCGACCCGGCCTGTCCGGGTCGGGTCCCGACCCCCCGGATGGAGTTCCTGTACGCCGACGGTCGGCCGGCTCAGCGCTCCCGCGGCGACAGGGGTGGCGTCACGCGCGGCAGGTCGTGAACATTTATCACGGTGTTTACGAGATCAACTACTGGCGTCGTGAGCCGGGCCACAGGGAAAATAGGACAAAGGGTGAAAATGGCGGTGGAACACACCGGCGCGGTGACGCGATCGTTATCCGGATTTGAGCCTCCGCTGAGCGAACACCTTGAGCGGTTCGCCCCGATATCTCCCTGCGAAGACCCCGCGCAGACGGCGAGGGCCCGTCCGGTCTCCCGGACGGGCCCTCGGCGCGAGATCCTCAGGCCCCGCCGCTCACCCCGTCAGCGATTCGACGAGCGTCTCCTGGAGTCCGCCGAGCCACAGGTACGCCATCACCATCGGCTTGCGCGGGTCGGTGTCCGGCAGCCGCAGCAGCTCGCCGCCGTCCTCCTCGTCGGTGACCTCCAGGCGGGTGCCGATGGCAAGCCGCAGGTCGTTGAGGGCGCCGAGCCACTGGCGGCATTCGTCGGGCGTCAGGCGCAGCACCGCGCCCTGGTCGATGCCGGGGCTGAGCGAGTCCAGCGCACGGACCAGCGAGAGGGCGTCCTGGCGCTTGCGGGCGCGCAGATCGTTCTCGGTGTAGCGGCGGAATTCGGCGGACGCGGCGCGTACGTCGTCGTCCGGGACGAGGTCGGGGCCGCCGTAGGCGTCGGGGAAGAGGCGGGCCAGGACCGGGTCGGCGGGCGGTTCGCTGGGGCCGTCGTTGAAGAGGGCGGCGAGCGGGTCCTCGGCCTCGCCCCCCGCTTCCTCGTCACCCGGGCCGATCAGCTCCATGAGCTGGACGGCGAGGCTGCGCAGGATGGAGATCTCGACCTCGTCGAGGGCGACGGCGGCGCCCCCCTCGGGGAGGGGCTCGAAGTGGCCGGCCATCAGCGGTCCTGCTGAAGGGTGGCCCACAGGCCGTAGCCGTGCATGGCCTGCACGTCGCGCTCCATTTCCTCGCGGCTGCCGCTGGAGACGACCGCGCGGCCCTTGTGGTGGACGTCGAGCATCAGCTGATGGGCCTTGTCCTTGGAGTAACCGAAGTACGTCTGGAAGACGTAGGAGACATAGCTCATGAGGTTCACGGGGTCGTTGTGGACGATCGTCACCCATGGGACATCGGGTTCGGGGACCTCGAACGGTGCCTCGCTCGACTCGGGACGCTCGATCTCCACTGGAACACTCACACGCCCCATGCTGCCACCCGGGGGCGGGCGACGCACAAACGCCCCTCGCGCGGGTCGCGTCGGGGGGCCGGCAGTGCGTCCGACCGGAAATCGTCAAAGTGACGAGTATTGGAGGTAGCATCGCCGTTATGAACACAGCAGACCTGGGGCTGCCGGTGGCCGTGCCGTCGACTGCGCTCTTCACCGACCAGTACGAACTCACCATGCTGCAAGCCGCGTTGCGCGCCGGCACCGCGCACCGGCGCTCCGTCTTCGAGGTCTTCACCCGCCGGCTGCCCGAGGGCCGCCGCTACGGCGTGGTCGCCGGCACCGGGCGGGTGCTGGACGCGGTGGAGAACTTCCGGTTCGACGAGACCATCCTCGGCTTCCTGCGGACCCGCGGCATCCTGGACGAGCCGACGCTGGCCTGGCTGGCCGACTACCGCTTCCGCGGCGACATCTGGGGCTACCCGGAGGGCGAGGTCTACTTCCCCGGCTCGCCGATCATGCGGGTCGAGGGCACCTTCGCCGAGGCGGTCCTGCTGGAGACGGTGATCCTCTCGATCCTCAACCACGATTCGGCGGTGGCCGCGGCGGCCTCCCGGATGGCGGTGGCGGCCGGCGACCGGCCGCTGATGGAGATGGGCGCCCGGCGCACCCACGAACTGTCGGCGGTGGCCGCGGCCCGCGCCGCCTATGTCGGCGGCTTCCACACCACCTCCGACCTGGCGGCCGGCTTCCGCTACAACATCCCCACCGTGGGCACCAGCGCCCACGCCTTCACCCTGCTGCACGACACCGAGCGCGACGCCTTCACCGCCCAGGTCGACACCCTGGGCGGCGGCACCACGCTCCTGGTGGACACCTTCGACGTCACCGAGGCGGTGCGCACCGCCGTGGAGGTGGCCGGGCCGGACCTGGGCGCCGTCCGCATCGACTCCGGCGATCTGCTGCTGATAGCCCACCGGGTGCGTCAGCAGCTGGACGAGCTGGGCGCCGAGAAGACCAAGATCGTGGTGACCAGCGACCTGGACGAGTACGCCATCGCCTCGCTGGCCGCCGCCCCGGTGGATGCGTACGGCGTCGGCACCCAGCTGGTGACCGGCAGCGGGCATCCGACCTGCTCGATGGTCTACAAGCTGGTCGCCCGCGCCGACAGCGAGGCGCCCGGTGCGCCGCTGCGGCCGGTGGCGAAGAAGTCGATGGGCAGCAAGATCTCGATCGGCGGCCGCAAGTGGGCGGCGCGGCGGCCGGACGAGGACGGTGTGCCGGAGGCCGAGGTGGTGGGGACCGGGCCGGTGCCCGAGGAGCTGGCCGAGCGGCAGCTGCTGGTGCCGCTGGTGCGCGGCGGCGAGGTGGTGGCACGTGAGCCGCTGGATGCGGCGCGCAGCCGGCATATCGCGGCCCGCGCCTCGCTGCCGCTCTCGGCGACCCAGCTCTCGCGGGGCGAGCCGGTGCTGCCCACCGAGTACCTGTGAGGCCGTGACGCGGGGCGGCCGGTGCGGTCACGAGGGCCCACGCCGGCCCCTCGGACAGGCCCCGGCCGCACCCCTCCCGCAGTCGGCATCCAGTGGCTACCCTCGGTCACACCAGCACTCCGCGCCCCTCCCCCGTTCCCAGCCGGAAGGCACACACCATGCACCGGGCATTGATCGTCGTCGATGTGCAGAACGACTTCTGTGAGGGCGGCAGCCTCGCGGTGGCGGGGGGTGCGGAGGTCGCGGCGGCCATCACCGATCTGGTGGGCCAGGCGGCCGGCGGTTGCTACCGCCATGTCGTGGCCACCCGGGACCACCACATCGACCCCGGCGACCACTTCTCCACCGCCCCCGATTACGTGCACAGCTGGCCTGTGCACTGCGTGGCGGGCACCGAGGGCAGCAGCTTCCACCCGAATTTCGCCCCGGCGGTCGCCTCGGGCGCGGTGGACGCGGTCTTCGACAAGGGCGAGTACGCGGCGGCCTACAGCGGTTTCGAGGGCGCGGACGAGAACGGCGTCCCGCTGGCCGAGTGGCTGCGCGAGCGGGGGGTCACCGAGGTGGATGTGGTCGGTATCGCCACCGACCACTGCGTCCGCGCCACCGCGCTGGATGCGCTGCGCGCGGGGCTGCACACCCGTGTCCTGCTGGATCTGACCGCGGGCGTGGCGCCCGGGACCACCGAGCGGGCGCTGGAGGAGCTGCGGGCGGCGGGCGCGGAGCTGTCCGGCAAGCCGGTGCTGGCCGCCGGCTGAGCCGCCCCCGTGGGGGCGGCTCGCCGTCTTCGCGTCGTCACACCCCCGAGCTGCTGAAGGCTTCCGCCACCGTGTCGGGGAACGACACCGGCAGCGGGACCAGCCCCGGGTAGGTCTTGGCCGTATCGGGGACCGGGACCGTGTCGGAGACGGCCGCCGGTGGCCGCAGCAGGGCCCGTATGGGGCGCCAGGACTCGGTGTCGTCGCACGGGGCCTCGCGCCAGACGAGGCCGTCGGGGTGGTGGAGCACGGCCGTGATCTCGTCCGGGGTCGGCGGCTCGGAATTGCCGCGCAGGAAGACGGCCCGCAGGCCGTGGTTGCGCAGCCTGGTCAGGGCGCGCTGGCGGTTGGCGGCGTGGACCAGGACCCGGACCCGGCAGCCGCAGTCGTAGGGCCCCAGGCGGTCGCCGTGGGGTGGTCTGGGCAGTGAGAGGGCGACCACCACGCTTCCGCCAGGAAGCCTGATGTAGCCACCGCAGGTCATCGTCATATCTCCCCCGTGAGACTTCGCGTCAACAAGGAACTCGTAAGACGCATCTAACGCGAATCGGCCGCCGCCCGCTAGGGGCGACGACCGATACACCATCTGACCTGCGACTTTATCTTTTACTTACCCGAGGGGCCCACGCGCAGCACCACCCAGGAGCCGTCCTCGCCCTCCTTGGCGATCTTGATCCGGGTGTGGGTGTCAGGAACGATCACCCCGCCGGTCGGGTTGGCGCTGTCGTAGTAGACGCCGTTGTGATCGTCGAAGACCCGCACCCCGCGCTGGGACTTGATCGTCGTCTCCGCGCCGTCCCTGTGGAGGGTCAGGGCGTCGGTCCGGTAGCGGGTGAAGGTCGAGTCGTAGGACTGGAAGCGGTTGCGCATCAGCGTGCCGTCGGCCCACCGCTCCGCCTTGGGGTGCGCGTCGACGGGGAGGATCTGGCCGTGGCCGGGGTGCTTGCCGACGTTGTTGTCCGGCTGCGAGGTGTCCCAGAGCCAGATCAGCACGCCGTTCTGGTACGGGAAGTGCTCCACCCAGCCCGGCTTGGCGGTGGTCCAGCCGAAGTTGTACGGGCCGACCTTGAGGTTCTTGTCGTACGACACGTACTGGCGGTTCTCGGCGATGTAGTACTGCGGATAGTCCTTGGTGAAGGACGCGCCGATACGCGAGAAGCCCTTGCTGGTCCAGCCGTTGTCGCCGCCCTCGGCGTCGTCGTGGAACAGTTGCTTGCCGTCGGCGCTCACCGCGATCGCATCGGCGGCGAAGCCCTTGAGGGCGGAACCGCCGTCGGTCTGGTAGCGGAAGCGCAGGTCGATCTTCTTGCCCGCGTAGGCGTCCAGCGGGTAGACGAGGTCCTGGTAGGCGGCGACGGTGCCGGTCAGGGCGGGCTTGTCGTTGCCGTCGCGCGGGATGGCCTTGCCGTTCGCGGTGCCGTCCAGGGACGTCCAGTTGGCGCCGCCGTCGGTGGAGACCTCGGCGTAGAGGAAGTCGTAGTCCTTTTCGATGTCCCACCATCCCTTGAGGTTCAGGGACGCCGTTCTCCTGCCGGTGAGGTCGACGGAGCGGGTGAGGGTGTTCTTCAGGTCGTTGCCCATCCCGCTCCACCACTGCTTCGCGCCGTCGGCGGGCGGGACGATCTCGGTCGTCACCGTCTTGGCGGGCAGATCGACGACGAGCGCCTGCTTGTGCCGGGTCTGGCGCTCGGCGACGCCCAGGACATGCGTCGACCTGGTGGCGGCCTTGGCCTTGTCGTAGTCGAGCCAGCCCAGCTGGAGCTTGTCCCAGGCGCTCATGTCGCCGGGCATATCGCCGATGGTGTTCTTGCCGGTGCCCAGCCAGGAGCCGCCCGACATCAGCGACCAGAAGTCCACCGAGGACTCCCCGGTGCCGGTGGTGTCGTACTCGTCCGGCAGGCCCAGGTCGTGGCCGTACTCATGGGCGAAGACGCCGAGGCCGCCGTTCTCCGGCTGCATGGTGTAGTCGCCGACCCAGATGCCGGTGTCCCCGATCTGGGTGCCGCCCGCCTTGTTGCCCGCCGGGCCGGTCTTGCCAACGTCGGTGCCGTAGGCGTACCAGCGGTGCGCCCACAGGGCGTTGGTCTTCTGGACGCCGCCGCCCGCGGACTCGTCCTCGCCGGCGTGCACTATCTGGAAGTGGTCGATATAGCCGTCGGGCTCGTTGAAGTTGCCGTTGTGGTTGTAGTCGTTGCGGTCCCACTGGTCGTACTGCGCGAGATCGGCCTTGATCTGGGCGTCGGTGCGGCCCTTGGCCTTCTGGTCCTTGGCCCACTGGTTGACGGCGTCGCGGATCAGGTCCCAGGCGTTGGCACAGTTGGTCTGGCCGCAGTAGTTGGAGCCGTAGCGGGCCTCGTTCCAGTCGACGCGGACCCAGTCGGAGACCTCGCCGTCGACGGAGTAGCGGCCCGAGGACTGCTTCTCGTAGTACTTGGCCAGCGACTGCTTCTTCTTGGCGTGCGAGAAGTAGAGGTCCTGGTAGTGCTGCCGGTCGAAGTCCTTCTGCCAGGCCGTGCTGTTGTTCTTCGTACGGTCCGGCTCGGCTATCCGGTTGTGCGCCGGGCCGGGGTCGCCGCCGTACTTCTTGACCGGGGGCTTGGGGCCGTCGCCGTCCGGGTCGTACATCGTGGTGTCGTCGACCTTGTCCCCGAAGTCGACGAGGATGGTGAAGATCTTGTCGGTCTTCTTCCGGGCCGTTTCGACGTACTGGCCCCGGGCGAGCTGGACGACCTGCGAGCCGCCGCGCTCGGTCGGCCGCGCCCGGCCCGCGAGGACCCGTTGGAGCGCCTCCCGGCGGTGGGCCGCCTGCTTGTCGGTGAACGGGCCCTTGAGGTTGTGGTTCACGGCCCGCTCGGGGGCCGGGTCATGGCTGCTGGCCGCGGGCCGGGGCGCCTGGGTGTCGGCGGCGGCCACCCCCGGCGACAGAGCGGCCGCCCCGATCGCGGCGATCGCCGTGGCCAGGGCGGCCGGTCTCAACACCCCTGCTCTGCCTCGTCTTTCGCCTCGTCTTTCGCCTCTTCTTTGACGCTGGCCTCTCATTGACGCTGCCCTCCCGTACGAGCGGTCACTGGTCACTGTTCGACGGCATTCGACCGGAAGCGCGGCGAAAAAGACAGATCTTGACGTAGTGATTGTCGGCGAAGTACGTTATCCGGCCCGCGAGTTACGGCTATCGAACATTCCGCGCCCGTCTCCCGGCCCGGCCTTCGCCCTCGCGCACGGGCGCCGTCGCATATGCCTTCCGGACATGCGCCCCCTCCCCAACAGGCGCGATTCCTCTCCTCGCACGCCCCTTCCACGCTTCGGACGGCTCCGTGCGCCCCCTGTGCTCCGGAGCCGTGGGTTAGGTCACGCTTACCTGCCGTTCCCCACGGGCAGTGAGAACCGTAGGCTCGTGCGATGGCGCGCCTTTGACCTCACTCTCCGCCGACCCTCCGAGGACGGATTCCGCCATGCCTCGTCCGACCGCCACCCAGCTCGCCTACGGTTCGGCCACCGTCTTTCTCTCCACCCTCGCGATGCTGCTGCTCTCGCAGACGCAGACCGGGATCGGGGTCGCGGTCATCGCCCTGGCGGGGCTCGGCCTCGGACTGCTGGTGGCGATGACGGTCCCGATGCCGGGCGCCGCCCGGGCGGCCCGCCGCGCCGCCGTACGCACCGCCGCCGCGCCCGCTCCGCTGCGGGCGGTGCCGGCGCCCGTCGAGGCCCGGACCGCCGAACGCACGGGCTGACCCGGAGCCTTCCGGGGAATCGGAGTCTCAGGCCGTCGAGACCACCACGGTCTTGGCGGCCTTGTCGTGCAGACACTGCTGATACGGCTTGTCCCAGGTGCACCACAGGACGTTGACCAGCCAGAAGATGAAGCCGCAGCACGGCACGACCTCCGGCAGCGTATAGACCGCGGCCCGGATCCAGCCCGCCTGCCCGGCCGGCACCGCACCGTTGGCGAGCATCGCGACCCGGATCTTCATCGCCATCTTGCCGACCGTCTGACCGCGGCTGGTGAGCATCAGCCCCTCGTAGATCAGATACACCAGCATCGTCACGCCCGAGACGGTGGCCTGTTTGCTGGTCTCGATGCGGCTGGTGCTGGTGTAGTCCGCCCAGCCGACGATCACGTTCATGATCACCCCGACCGGTACGCCGATGATGATCGCGTCGATGATCCGCGCGACCAGCCGGCGGCCCCGGTTGGCCAGCGGCGGCATCCCCGCCAGCGGATCGGCCGCGCCGTACTCGCCCCCGTAGGGGTTGTCGGCGTAGGGCGTCTGGGAATACGGGGTCTGGCCCGCTCCGCCCTGGGGACCGCCGCCGGAGGCGCCCCCGCCGGCCGGCGGTTCCTGCGGCTCCGGGGGCTGCTTCCGGAACGGATCGTTCTCCGGCGGTTCATCGGGGCCGGGGCCCGGAGGCTGATCGCTGCTCATGGGCCGAGTCGAACGCCTCGCGTGGGCCGCCGCATCCGGCGACGTCCAATCGGGGGGCATATCGGCCTCGGACGGGCCACAGGGGCGCGTCCGTTCGCCGGACACGCCCCCGCGTTCACCGCAGATGAGGGGCCGTCAGTCCGCCGACTCCGTCGCGTCGGCGGCCACGAACGTCCGCGCCAGCTTGTCGTGCCAGCACTGCCGCCAGGGCTTGTCGAACACACACCACACGGCGTTGACGACGCCGACGGCCACCAGCCCCAGCACGCTGTAGCACAGCCAGCGCTTGATGATCGCGGCGACGCCGGGGGTGTCATGGGACTCGATGTCCAGCACCCGCACCCCGCAGACCTTCTTGCCCAGGGTGCGGCCCCACTTGAGGGTCGGCAGGACCTCGTACAGACCGCCGCCCACGAGCAGGACGGCGAGGATGACGGCGAAGATCGGGATGGTGGTGCCGTCGAGCAGATACACCGTCACCTCACGGCCGGACTGCCTGGCGGCCTCCACCTTGGCGTCGATGTGGTCGGTGACGGAGCCCCACAGGGGGACGGCGACCGCGGCGGTGAGCGCGCCCACCACGGCGGAGTCGATCAGCCGGGCCCCGAGACGGCGGCCGAGCTCGGCCGGGCGGCCCTCCGCCGCCTGCGCGGCCGCGAAGAAGACATCGGCGGCCGGGGGCTTCCAGGGGATGACGCCGTCGGCACCGGGCGCGTTGCCGCCCTGCGGCGGGAAGCCGGGCTGCGGGGCGGCGGGCTGCGGACCGCCCTGGGGACCGGCCTGCGGGGGCAGGCCCTGGCCGGGGACGCCCTGCGGACCGGGCGGCTGCGCGGCCGGGGCACCCTGCTGCGGGGCCCCCTGCTGCGGCACGCCCGGCGTCCGGCCGCCGACGGACGGCAGGTCCTGCGGGGCGGCGTTCGAGGGCGCGGCGGACGGGCCGCCGGCGCCGCGCGGCGGCAGCCGGAACGCCATGGTCTCGTTGCCCTTGGCCGGGGCGCCCGCCTCACCGGCGCCGCCCTGGTCCGGCCGCACCGCGCGGAAGGCGGTGGTGCCCTGGTCGGCGGGGGCCGCGCGGCCGGGCTTGACCGCACGGATCGCGGTGGTGCCCTGATCGGCGGACCCGCGGCCCGGCTTGACGGCGCGGATGGCGACCGTCCCGTCGGCGGGGGCCTCGGGGTTTCGGGGCGCGGGGGTGGCGGAGGAGGCCGTACCGGGCACGTCCGCGGCGCCCTCGGGCTGCTGCTCGCCGGGGGCCGCGCCCCAGGCGGCCGCGCCGGACGGCGCGCCGGAGTCGGGCGAGCCCCAGGAGACCCCGCCGCCGAAGCCGTTCTGGCGAGAGGCGTCGGCCTGCCAGGCGGAGGCCGGTTCGGGGCTGGTGCCGTGCAGCCGCGCCGGGTCGTCCCAGCTCGCGGCGGCCTGCCCGCCCGCGACCTCGCCGCCCTGGCGTACGGCCGGTGCGGAGGCGCCGCCGGGGTCCTCGTCGAGGAAGACCGGGCCGGTCTCCTCCACGGCGGGGGTCGGCGCCGGCGCCGGAACCGCGCCGGGCGGCGGCGCGGGCATCGCCTCGCCCTCGGCGGGGGCGGGCCGGCTGGTGCCCGGCACCCATGCGGCACCGTTCCAGTACCGGATGTAGCCGGGGATGGACGGGTCCGGGTAGAAGCCTGGCGTGGGGCTGCCGCCGGCGGATCCTGAGGTAGGGGCGCTCATGTCCGAAGTCCCGTATCTGTACTCGGCCTGGTGGGTGTGGGGTGCAGTCTGCCGCAACGCGGCGTCCACATCTATCAGACCCCGGGTGACATCTGTGCGGATGCCCGCCACGACCACCTGGAAGAGGCCCGCGAAAAAAGTTGTGCGAAGTCGTGTAAGGGTCCGGCGGGTGACGCCTCTCTACCCGTGCGGCCCCGTTCCGGGTGTCCGCACAAGATCGGAGAAAGGCGGACACGATGCATGACGAGCGGCACACCGTGGTGGAACGAGAACTCGAACTGGGCCTGGTCCTGTCGCCGGAGCGCAGCATTCCGGTGCCGGCCCGGCTGACGTACCGGACCGACGACCCCTATGCCGTCCATGTCACCTTCCACATCGGTTCGGACTCCCCCGTCCACTGGACGTTCGCCCGCGAACTGCTCGTCGAGGGCGTGTTCCGGCCGTGCGGCGAGGGGGACGTACGGGTGTGGCCGACGAAGGCGGACGGTCGCAGCCTGGTGTGTATGGCGCTGACCTCGCCGGACGGCGACGCGCTGGTGGAGGCGTCGGCCGCGGCGGTCTCGGCGTGGTTGGAGCGCACGCTGCGGGTGGTGCCGCCCGGTACGGAGAAGGACCGGCTCAGGCTCGACAAAGGACTGAGCGATCTGCTGGCGATGGCGCACGGCGAGGGGACGGGCCCGGACGGGACGTGGGGTGCGCAGGAGTTTCCCGAGGCGGGGGCGTAGCGGGTGGCGGGGTCAGCCGCGGTAGCTCTCCAGCAGCCGCAGCCATACCTCGCTGATCGTCGGATAGGCCGGGACCGCGTGCCAGAGCCGCTCGATCGGGATCTCGCCCACGACCGCGACCGTCGCGGAGTGCAGGAGTTCGCCGACGCCGGGGCCGACGAAGGTGACGCCGAGCAGCACCTCGCGGTCCAGGTCGACGACCATGCGGGCGCGGCCGCGGTAGCCGTCGGTGTACAGGGCGGCGCCGGCGACCGCGCCGATGTCCTGGTCGATGACGCGGACGCGGTGGCCGGCGCGTTCGGCAGCGGCGGCGGTCAGGCCGACCGAGGCGGCTTCGGGGTCGCTGAAGACGACCTGGGGGACGGCGGCGGTGTCGGCGGTGGCGGCGTGGGCGCCCCAGGGGCCGTGGTCCAGGATCGGGACGTTCCGGGCGCGGGCGGCGATGGCGGCGCCCGCGATACGGGCCTGGTATTTGCCCTGGTGGGTGAGGAGGGCGCGGTGGTTGACGTCACCGACGCCGTAGAGCCAGCCGCCGGGGACGTCCGTCACCAGACAGCTGTCGTCGACCCGGAGCCAGGAGCCCGGTGCGAGGCCGACGGTCTCCAGGCCGAGGTCGTCGGTGCGCGGGGCGCGGCCGGTGGCGATCAGCAGTTCGTCGGCGACGATCTCGTCGCCCGAGCCGGTGGCGCCCTCGGGTGCGCCGGATGCGGTGGATTCCAGGACGACGGTCACCGGGCCGTCGGGCGCCTCGCGGCGGACCTCGGTCACCTCGACCCCGGTGCGCAGGAACACGCCTGCCTCGGCGAGCGATTCGGCGACCAGATGTCCGGCGAACGGCTCCATCCGGGGCAGTAGTCCGTCGCCGCGTACGAGGAGGGTCACCGAGGCGCCCAGGGCGCGCCAGGCGGTGGCCATTTCCACGCCGACGACACCGCCGCCGACGACCACCAGCCGGCCCGGCACGGTCTTCGCGCTGGTCGCGTCCCGGCTGGTCCAGGGCCTGGCGTCGGCCAGCCCGGGGATGCCGGGGAGGACCGGGCGGCTGCCGGTGCACACCGCGACCGCATGCCGTGCCCGGAGCACCCGGTCGCCGACGGCGACCTGGCGCGGGCCGGCCAGCCGGGCGTGTCCGCGGACGAGTTCGATACCGGCCGTCTCCAGCCAGCGCACCTGGCCGTCGTCCTTCCAGTACGAGGCGAAGGCGTCGCGGTGGCCGAGGACGGCGGGGGCGTCGAGCGGGCCGGCCGCCGCATCGGCCAGGCCCGGCACCCGGCGGGCCTCGGAGCGGGCGGTGACCGGGCGCAGCAGGGCCTTGCTGGGCATGCAGGCCCAGTAGGAGCATTCGCCGCCGACCAGTTCGCTCTCCATGATCGCTACGCTCAGTCCGGCGGCATGGGCCCGGTCGGCGACGTTCTCGCCGGTGGGACCGGCGCCCAGCACCAGGACGTCGTGGGTGGCTTCGGTGGCTGCCATCGGCTCGTCGCTCTCCCTGCGGGGGCGGGATGGCCCGGCGGACCCTTTCCCCCATCCTCGGCCCGGGCGGCCGTCAGCGCATCCGGCGGTCGATCGCTTCCTTGGCCTCGACCAGCCCGGCGCCGGTCAGCTCGCGGTACGCCTTGATCGCGTGGATCTTCTTGTCCTGGGCCAGCAGCTCGTCGATCTCCTTGAAGGCGAGGTCGGCGGACGGGTCTTCGATGCCGAGGTGCTCCAGCAGCAGGTCCACCTTGCGCTCCAGCGTCCGCAGCTTGCGTTCGGCGACCTTGGCGCGGCGGTCGGTGTTCGAGACCAGGGTGCCAATGGACAGCACGACGAGGACTATCCCGGGAATCAGAGTTTCCATGCGGGAAAGTCTACCGTCAGAGTTTCCCGGCAGGAAAGTCGCGGGACCCGCACCGGACAGGGCCCCGGCGACCAACAGAGCGGCTCAGAACAGTTTTCCCGGGTTGAGGATGCCCAGCGGGTCGAAGACGTCCTTGATGCCGCGCTGCAACTCCAGGCCCACCGGCCCCAGTTCGCGGGCGAGCCAGTCCTTCTTCAGGACGCCCACGCCGTGTTCGCCGGTGATGGTGCCGCCGAGGGAGAGCCCCAGGGCCATGATCTCGTCGAAGGATTCGCGGGCGCGGCGCTCCTCGTCGGCGTCGGCCGGGTCGAAGCAGACCAGGGGGTGGGTGTTGCCGTCGCCCGCGTGGGCGCAGACGCCGATGGTCAGGCCGTACTTCTCGGCGATGGCGGTGGTGCCCTCCAGCATGTCGGCGAGCCGGGAGCGGGGGACGCAGACGTCGTCGATCAGCATGGCGGGCTTGATCCGTTCCAGCGCGGTGAAGGTCATCCGGCGGGCCTGGAGCAGCAGGTCGGACTCGGCGGCGTTCTCGGCGGGGACGACCTGGGTGGCGCCGGCCTCCTCGCACAGGGCGCCGACGGCGGCGAGGTCGGCGGACGGGTCGGGGGTGTCGAAAGCGGCGAGCAGGAGGACTTCGGTGGTCTCGGGCAGGCCCATCTGCGCCATGTCGTTGACGGCGCGGATGCTGGTGCGGTCCATCAGCTCCAGCAGCGAGGGGACGTGCCCGCGGGCCATGATCTCGGAGACGGCCCGGCCGGCCGCGGCCACGGAGTCGAACTCGGCGACGAGGGCGAGCTGTTGGGGCGGGCTGGGCTTCAGTGCCAGGGTGGCGCGGACGACGATGCCCAGGCTGCCCTCGGAGCCCACGAAGAGGCGCGTCAGGTCGTAGCCCGCCACGCCCTTGGCGGTGCGGCGGCCGGTCGTCAGCAGGCGGCCGTCGGCGAGGACGACGTCCAGCCCGAGGACGTACTCCGCGGTGACGCCGTATTTGACGCAGCACAGACCGCCGGCGGCGGTGCCGATGTTGCCGCCGATGGTGCACATCTCCCAACTGGAGGGATCCGGCGGGTAGGAGAGGCCGTGGGCGGCGACGGCACGGGAGAGGACGGCGTTGATGACGCCGGGTTCGACGACGGCGAGCCGGTCGACGGGGTTGATCTCCAGGATGCGGTCCATCTTGACCAGGGACAGCACGATGCAGCCGTCGGCGGCGTTGGCGGCGCCCGACACCCCCGTACGGGCCCCCTGCGGGACGACGGGCACCCGCAGGGCACTCGCCGTGCGCATCACATGCTGGACCTGTTCGACGGTGCGCGGCAGGACGACCGCGGCGGGCGCGCCCGCCGCGCAGAAGTTGGCCATGTCGCGGGCATAGGAGCCGGTGACCTCGGGATCGGTCAGGACGGCTTCTTCGGGGAGCCCGGCGCGCAGCTGTGCGAGGAGATCCATGACCTCAGCCTCGCACCCGCGGGCCGTACGCGGAAGATCGCGTACGGCCCACTGAGCGGCCAGCGCGCAGCGCTGTCTTCTGGGGGCGGAGGTCGGGTGACGGGCGGGCGCGCAGCGCTGCCTTCTGGGGGCGGAGGTCGGGTGACGGGCGGGCCCCTACAGGTTTCCGCGGCGCTCCTGCTCCCGCTCGATCGCCTCGAAGAGGGCCTTGAAGTTGCCCTTGCCGAAGCCCATGGAGCCGTGCCGCTCGATCATCTCGAAGAACACGGTGGGGCGGTCCTGGACCGGCTTGGTGAAGATCTGGAGCAGATAGCCGTCCTCGTCGCGGTCGACGAGGATCTTCAGCTCGCGCAGCGTCTCGACGGGCACCCTGGTCTCGCCGGCCCAGTCGCCGAGGGTGTCGTAGTAGGTGTCGGGGGTGTCGAGGAACTCCACACCGGACGCCCGCATGGCCCGTACGGTGGCGACGATGTCGTTGGTGGCCAGGGCGATGTGCTGGACGCCGGGGCCGCCGTAGAACTCCAGGTACTCGTCGATCTGGGACTTCTTCTTGGCGATGGCGGGCTCGTTGAGCGGGAACTTGACCTTGCGGGTGCCGTCGGCGACGACCTTGGACATCAGGGCGGAGTATTCGGTGGCGATGTCGTCGCCGACGAACTCCTTCATATTGGTGAAGCCCATGACGTTGTTGTAGAAGGCGACCCACTCGTCCATCTTGCCGAGTTCGACGTTGCCGACGCAGTGGTCGATGGCCTGGAAGCGGCGCGGGCCGGGTTCGACGATGGGGCCGGCGGCCACGAATCCGGGCAGGTAGGGGCCGTCGTAGCCGGTGCGTTCGACCAGGGTGTGGCGGGTCTGGCCGTAGGTGGCGATGACGGCGCGGACGACCGTGCCGTGCTCGTCCTTGGTCTCGTAGGGCTCGGTCAGGCCGGTGGCGCCGTGTTCGAGGGCGTAGGCGTAGGCGGCGCGCGCGTCGGGGACCTCGATGGCCAGGTCGACGACGCCGTCACCGTGGGCGGCGACATGGTCGGCGAGGAAGCGGCCCCAGTCGGTGGTGGGCTTGATGACCGAGGTGAAGACGAATCGGGCGCCGCCGGATTCCAGGACGTAACTGGCGGTCTCGCGGCTGCCGTTCTCCGGTCCGCTGTAGGCGACGCGCTTCATGCCGAAGGCGGTGGAGTAGTAGTGGGCGGCCTGCTTGGCGTTGCCGACGGCGAAGACGACCGCGTCCATCCCCTTGACCGGGAAGGGGTCGGCCTGCCGGGCCGTGGCGGGGGTGGTGGGCTGGGTGTGCATCGTGGTGTCTGCCATGGCGGCAGAGTCCCTCCCATCCACAAGGTGCGCAATAGTTTCCGCATGTAATGGGCATTATGTAGAGCGATACCGCGGGTAGGCCGGTCTATCTGTACATGGTGACCAAGGAAAGAGGAGGCGGGAGCGATGGCGATCGATCATTTGGACGGGGCGCTGCTGGAACTGCTGGCCAAGGAGCCGCGAATCGGGGTGCTGGAGGCGTCGCGGCGGCTGGGGGTGGCGCGCGGGACGGTGCAGGCGCGGCTGGACCGGCTTCAGTCGAACGGAGTCATCAGGGGTTTTGGCCCGGAGGTGGACCCGGCGGCGCTGGGCTATCCGGTGACCGCGTTCGCCACGTTGGAGATCAAACAGGGCCAAGGAAGCGATATCCGCGCCCACTTGGCGACCGTTCCCGAGGTACTGGAACTGCATACAACGACGGGACATGGGGACATGCTCTGCAGGCTGGTTGCGCGTTCCAACGCGGATCTGCAGCGTGTGATCGACCTGGTTGTCGGCTTTGATGGCATCGTGCGGGCTTCGACGGCGATTGTCATGGAAAATCCGGTTCCGCTGCGCATCATCCCCCTGGTGAAGCAGGCATCGGGGGACTGACCGAGGGGAGCGCCGAGTGAGCTTCTGGGAGTACGTCGGCACCCGGCACACCCAGCTGCTGACGGATACGTATCAACACGCCAGCGTGGTCTTCCAGTGCATGGTGCTGGCCACCGTGCTGGGCATGCTGATCGGGGTGGCCACCTACCGCAGCGAATGGGCCGGCTCGCTCGCCACCACCTCGACCGCCACCATCCTGACCATTCCCTCGCTGGCCCTGATCGGTCTGCTCATCCCGATCGTCGGCCTCGGCGTCCCCCCGACGGTCATCGCCCTGACGCTCTACGGGCTGCTGCCGGTGGTCCGCAACGCCATCGTCGGGCTGCGCGGGGTGGACCCGGCGCTGGTGGACGCGGCCAAGGGCATCGGGATGTCGCGTGCCGCCCGGCTGATCCGGGTCGAACTCCCGCTGGCCTGGCCGCCGATCCTCACCGGTATCCGGGTCGCCACCCAGATGCTGATGGGCATCGCCGCGATCGCCGCCTTCGCCTCCGGCCCGGGCCTGGGCAACGAGATCTTCCGCGGGATCGCCTCGCTGGGCAGCGCCAACTCGCTCAACCAGGTGCTCGCCGGCACCGTCGGGATCGTCATCCTCGCCCTGCTCTTCGACGCCGCGTACGTCCTGATCGGACGTCTGACCATCTCCAGGGGGATCCGTGCCTGAGCCGTCCGGGACCAGCACCACCACACCACCGGCCGGGACGACCGGCGCCCGTATCCATCTGGAGAACCTGACGAAGACCTATCCGGGGAGCCGGGCCCCCGCGGTGGACAACGTCAACATGGAGATCAAGGCCGGCGAGATCGTGATCTTCGTCGGGCCGTCCGGATGCGGGAAGTCCACCACCCTGAAGATGATCAACCGGCTGATCGAGCCGACGTCCGGACGGATCCGCATCGGCGACGAGGACGTCACCGACATGGACCCGGTCAGACTGCGGCGCAAGGTCGGCTACGCCATCCAGGCTTCCGGGCTGTTCCCTCATATGACCGTCGCGCAGAACATCGCCCTCGTACCGAAGATGATCGGCTGGTCCAGGGCCAGGATCGCCGCCCGGGTCGAGGAGATGCTCGATCTGGTGGGCCTGGACCCGCGCGAGTTCCACGGCCGCTATCCGCGTCAGCTCTCCGGCGGCCAGCAGCAGCGCGTCGGCGTCGCCCGTGCGCTGGCCGCCGATCCGCCCGTGCTGCTGATGGACGAGCCGTTCGGCGCGGTCGACCCGATCACCCGCGACCACCTCCAGGACGAGCTGATCCGCCTCCAGCACGAGCTGCACAAGACCATCTGCTTCGTCACCCACGACTTCGACGAGGCCATCAAGCTCGGCGACCGCATCGCCGTACTGCGCGAGCGCTCGCACATCGCCCAGTTCGACACCCCCGAGGCCATCCTCACCAACCCGGCGGACGACTTCGTCTCCGGTTTCGTCGGCGCGGGCGCGGCGCTCAAGCGGCTCAATCTCAGCCGCGTACGGGATGTGGGCGTGGTCGACTTCCCGACAGCCGGTATCGACGACCCCCTCCAGGACATCTTCGACCTGCTGCGCAACGGCTCCACCAACGAACTGCTGCTCCTGGACCGCAACCGCCGCCCGTACAAATGGCTGCGCCGCGGCGACCTCGCCCGCGCCAAGCAGTCGCTGGCGCGGGCCGGCACGCCGGTGACCGACACGGTCACCCGGGACGCCACGCTGCGCGATGCGCTGGAGGCGGTGCTCACCGACAACGCGGGGCGGGTCGCGGTCACCGGGCGGCGCGGGGAGTACACCGGCGTGGTCGACATGGAGACGCTGATGAACACCGTCCATGAACTGCTGGAGGCCGACCGGCTGGAGGCCCTGGAGCATCAGCACCAGCTCCAGGAACAGCGGCACCGCGAGACCCTGCTGGCGCAGGAGGGGCTGGACACCGGCGAGGGCGGGGCCGGGGGCGCGGTATGAACCCGCGCGGCAGCGGCGACGGCGCGGGACCGGGCGGAGGGCGGGCGCCGGACGGCCACGGGGTGGAGGGCCTGGCCCATCTGGACGACACCGACATGGCGGAGCGGGAGACGGCCACCGGGGAGGCGCCGCTGCGCGCCCCGGCCGCCGGTGTCCGCCGGATCAGCTGGCAGAAGTGGACCTTCATGCCGGCCTTCCTGGTGGCCGCGCTGCTCGCCACCTGGCTGTGGTTCCGCGGCGCCCGGCTGGACTCCATCGCCCACCAGGCCGTCGACAACGGCAAGGTGTGGCTGGCGCTGCGCCAGCACATCCAGCTCACCGCCGTCTCCACCTTCTTCGTCCTGATCATCGCGATCCCGCTGGGCATCGCGCTGACCCGGGCGAAGCTGCGCAGGGCGACCCCCGTCGCCATGGCCGTCGCCAACCTCGGCCAGGCCGTGCCCGCCCTGGGTCTGCTGGTGCTGCTGGTCATCTGGCTGGGCATCGGGGCGCGTTCGGCCATCGTCGGCATGGTCATCTACGCGGTGCTGCCGGTGCTGGCCAACACCATCGCCGGGCTGCGCGGTATCGACCCGACGCTGACGGAGGCGGCCCGCGGTATCGGCATGTCCCCGATGGGCGTGCTGCGCAAGGTGGAACTGCCGCTGGCCGTCCCCCTGATCCTGGCGGGCGTGCGCACCGCGCTCGTCCTGAACGTCGGCACCGCGACGCTGGCGACCTTCGGCGGCGGTGGCGGCCTGGGCGATCTGATCTCGGCGGGCATCATCACCCAGCGGATGCCCGTCCTGATCCTGGGCTCGGTGCTCACCGTGGCGCTGGCGCTGCTCGTCGAATGGCTGGCCTCGCTGGCCGAACTGCTGCTGCGGCCGCGCGGACTGGAGGGGACGAACTGATGGCGCCGAGCCGAACGACCCGCCGCCGCCCGCCCGGTGGGCGCGCCCGCCGCCGGCTACCGCTGGGCGGTGCCCCCAGCCGACGCCCCCGTACCGCCGCCGTCGCGCTCGCCGGACTGCTGCTCGCCGCGGCCGCCGTGAGCGGCTGCGGGCTGGTCAGCGGCAGCCCGATGAGCGACAACGTCAAGCCCGGCACGGTCGGCCGGGGCCTGCCGCTCAAGGGCGCCACGCTCACCGTGACGTCCAAGGAGTTCACCGAGAACATCATCCTCGGCCAGATCATGGGCCTGGTCTTCAAGGCGGCCGGCGCCACCGTCATCGACAAGACCAACATCCAGGGCACCATCGGCGCCCGCGAGGCGGTGCGCACCGGCACCGCGGACGGGATGTACGAGTACACCGGCACCGGCTGGATCACCCACCTCGGCCACACCAAGCCGATCCCCGACATCCACCGGCAGTGGGTGGCGGTGCGCGACGCGGACCGCAAGAACGGCATCGTCTGGCTGCCGCAGTCCCGCCTCAACAACACCTATGCGCTGGCCCTGAACGCCGCCAACCTCAAGAAGTACCCGGTCAAGAACCTTTCGGACGTCGCCGCACTGCTCAGGAAGAACCCCGGCGCGGTCACGCTGTGCGTGGAGAACGAGTTCGCCACCCGCAACGACGGCCTGCCCGGCATGGCCAGGGCCTACGGCATGACCATCCCCTCCAGCCACATCCGCAAGATGACCGGCGGCGTCGTCTACACCGAGGCCGCGCAGGGCACGTCGTGCACCTTCGGCGAGGTCTTCACCACCGACGGCCGGATCGGGGTGATGGGCCTGAAGGTCCTCGCCGACGACAAGCACTTCTTCCCGAACTACAACGCCGCGCCCGAGATGAACGCCGCGACGATGAAGAAGTACCCGCAGATCGCCGCCCTGTTGGCACCGGTCACCAAGGCCCTGAACAACACCGTCGCCCAGGAACTCAACCGCAAGGTGGACGTGGAGGGCCAGGACCCGCACGAGGTCGCGAAGGCGTGGCTGGTCAGGGAGGGGTTCATCAAGGAGGGCGGCGGATAGCGCGAAAAGGGTTCGGGATGCCCCCAAGATCACGTATGGTTCATGCTGCCCAAAACGAACATCTGTTGCAGTCGCTGCGGCAGTGACCACACCGCAGCAGTGACCACACAGGGGGAAGGAACAACTCCATGAAGGCATCCCGCATACGGCGCCGTCTCGCCGGTGCCGCCACCGTCGCCGCGCTGGTCGGCACCGGCGTCCTGGCCGCCGCGCCCACGGCCTCGGCCAAGGCCAATCTGCTGGCCATCGACAAGGTCTCGCTCGACAAGTCGAGCCCGGAGCTGAACATCAAGTACTCCTGCGACACCGGCGTGAACCTCCAGGTGACCGGCTACGCCACCAAGATCACCGGCGGGAAGAAGAGCGCCGCGGGAGCCATCGACGCGGCCAAGCTCACCTGCGACTTCGAGACCCGCACCGTGCTGATGAAGCTCGCGCCGGCCGGCAAGGGCTTCGTCAAGGGCGACAAGGTGAAGGTCACCGTCTTCTACTGGGACGAGAACGGCTCGTTCTCCACCCAGTCCGAGGAAGCCATCGCCACCCTCTGAGCGCGGCGGTAACCGCCCGGGCCCTCGCCTCCGGCCGGCTGCTAGCCGGGGCAACTCGGCACGCTGCCACCGGAGTTGAGGGCCTTGAGGGCCCGCACCGCACCGTCCAGGCTGGTGACGGGAATCAGCCGCATGCCCTGGGGCAGCTCGGCGCGGGCGTCCGTGCACTCCGCCCGGGGGACCAGAAAGACGGTGGCGCCGTCGCGCTGCGCCGCCTGGGTCTTGAGCGGGACACCGCCGACCGCACCGACCGTGCCGTCCGCGGTGATGGTGCCGGTGCCCGCGATCTTCCGGCCGCCGGTCAGATCGCCGCCCTTGCCGTCACCGGCCATCTTGTCGACGATGCCCAGCGCGAACATCAGCCCGGCGCTGGGTCCGCCGACGTCCGCCAGGCTCAGCGCGACCTTGACGTCCTTGGGCGACTTGCCCAGCTGGTGGAGGGCGGCGGCGGTGGCCGAGTCCTGCGAGTGCTTCATCTGCTGGGCGTTGTGCTCCGCGATCTCCTCGGTGTTGTTGCCCACCGGGTAGACCGCCTCGCGCGGCATCGCCGCCTCGTCCGTACGGAACCAGGCCGTCACGATGTCCGGCAGACGCACCGAGGCGGCCGGGCCGGTGGCGACGATCGAGGTCATCCGCAGCTGCCCGGTCGTCTTGCGGGTGCCGGCACCGGTGATGGTGATCACCGGCTTGCCCTTGTCCTGACCGAGCACATTGGCCGTCATCCCCGGATAGGCCACGGAGTACGGCAGCGGCACCAGGGCAGCGGTCACAAGGAGGCCGAGGACGGGGGCGGAGCAGACCGCCAGGGTGCGAGCGCGTGGAGACACGCCGCCAGCCTAAATGACCCCCGCCCCGGCAGCCCCTCGAGGCTCCGGGCGTCACGACTCGGCCACCGCGCCTTCACACCTCGCCACGGGCCGGTCGGCTCACCGCAACGCCTCCGACACCTCCCGGGCCGCCTCGATCACCCGCGGCCCGATCCGTTCGGAGACGGCGTCGGCGAGCATCACCACGCCCACGCTGCCCTCGATGCCACTCACCCCGACCAGCGGTGCCGCCGCCCCGCTGGCGCCGGCCTCCAATTCCCCGTGCGTCAGGGCCAGTCCGCCGTCCTGGATGAGTCCCTGGCGGGCCTTGAGAATGGCCCGGCCGGCCGCTCCCCGGTCCAGCGGATGGCGGAAACCGGCCCGGTAGGCGACGTGGTAGTCCGTCCAGGTGGGCTCCACCACGGCGACGGCCAGCGCTTCGGAGCCGTCGACCAGGGTGAGGTGGGCGGTGGCCCCGATGTCCTCGGCGAGCGCGCGCAGCGCGGGCAGGGCCGCCTCTCTGACCAGCGGATGCACCTGGCGGCCCAGGCGCAGCACCCCGAGGCCGACCCGTGCCCGGCCGCCGATGTCCCGGCGCACCAGGGCGTGCTGCTCCAGCGTGGCGAGCAGACGGTAGACGACGGTGCGGTTGACGCCGAGCTTGTTGGACAGCTCGGTGACGGTCAGCCCGTGGTCGGTGTCGGCGAGAAGTTTGAGGACGCGTAGTCCCCGGTCAAGCGTCTGGGAGGTCTCCGCGGTCACGACGCCCCCTCCTGGTTCGGTTGGCGGCGCTCCTCACGCGCGGTGCTGCGTGTCCCGAGCAGCGTCGCAAGAGGCCGCCGGCCCCATGTGGCCCGGCTGCGCTCCGCGGCGGCGCTGCCACGGGGCGTGTGCGTGAGCGGGACAGTAGCGAGCAAGTCCGGTCAGCGGAAGAGTTCGTCCAGAATCCGGGCTACGGAGCCCGGAACGCCCCGAAAGGTCCCGGGAATGACGGAGGGCGGCGCAGCCCGAAAGGGTGCACCGCCCAGTAAGTGAGACGTCGGGCCACGGCGCTCAGCGCATCCGGGTGGCCCACTCCCGTACCTTCTTGATCCGCTCGTTGAGCTGCCCGGCGGTGGCCTCCGCGCTGGGCGGCCCGCCGCACACCCGCCGCAGCTCGGTGTGGATCACCCCGTGCGGTTTGCCGCTCTGGTGCACATACGCGCCGACCAGCGTGTTCAGCTGCTTACGGAGCTCCAGCAGCTCCTTGTGCGTGACCACCGGCCGCCGCTCGGCGGGTATCTCCAGCAGATCCGCCTCCGCATCCGGCTTCTTCCGGCTGTGCGCGATCTGCCGGGCCTGCCGCTTCTGGAGCAGCATCTGCACCTGGTCCGGCTCCAGCAGCCCGGGGATGCCGAGGTAGTCCTGCTCCTCCTCGCTGCCCGCATGCGCCTGCATGCCGAATTCCGCGCCGTCGTACAGCACCCGGTCGAAGACCGCCTCCGACTCCAGCGCCTCGAACGAGAACTGCTCCTGCTCACCGGTGTCCTCGTCCTGCTCCTTGTTCGCCTCGTCCATTTCCTTCTCGGACTCGGCGTAGGGGTCTTCCTCCCCGTCCTTCTTCGGCTTGTCGAGCACATGATCGCGCTCGACCTCCATCTCGTTGGCGAAGCCGAGCAGCATCGGGACGGTCGGCAGGAAGACGGAAGCGGTCTCGCCGCGCCGCCTGGACCGTACGAAACGCCCCACGGCCTGCGCGAAGAACAGCGGAGTGGAGATCGTCGTGGCATACACCCCGACCGCCAGCCGCGGTACGTCGACGCCCTCGGACACCATCCGCACCGCGACCATCCACCGGTCGTCGGAGTGGGAGAAGTCGTCGATGCGCTGGGAGGCGCCGGAGTCGTCGGACAGGACGAGGGTGGCGCCGTGCCCGGTGATCTCGCGGATCAGCTTGGCGTAGGCACGGGCCTGCTCCTGGTCGGAGGCGATGACCAGGGCGCCCGCGTCCGGAATGGACTTCCTGACCTCGGTCAGCCGCTGGTCCGCCGCCCGCAGCACATTCGGCATCCAGTCGCCGCGCGGATCCAGGGCCGTACGCCATGCCTGCGAGACCGCGTCCTTGGTCATCGGCTCCCCGAGCCGGGCCGCGATCTCGTCGCCCGCCTTGGTCCGCCAGCGCATATTGCCGCTGTAGGAGAGGAAGATCACCGGCCGGACGACGCCGTCACCCAGCGCGTTCCCGTATCCGTAGGTGTAGTCGGCGGAGGAGCGCCGGATCCCGTCGTTCCCCTCCTCGTACGTCACGAACGGGATGGGGTTGGTGTCGGACCGGAACGGCGTACCGGTCAGCGCGAGCCGCCGGGTGGCCGGCTCGAACGCCTCCAGGCACGCCTCGCCCCACGACTTCGAGTCACCGGCGTGGTGGATCTCGTCGAGAATGACCAGCGTCTTGCGCTGCTCGATCCGATTCCTGTGCAGCATCGGCCGGACGCCGACACCTGCGTAGGTGATCGCGATGCCGTGGTACTCGCGGCCGAGCGGACCCGCGCTGTACTCCGGGTCGAGCTTGATCCCGATCCGGGCCGCCGCCTCCGCCCACTGCTTCTTGAGGTGTTCGGTCGGCGCGACGACCGTCACCTGCTGCACGACGTGGTGGTGCAGCAGCCACGACGCGAGGGTGAGCGCAAAGGTCGTCTTACCGGCGCCGGGCGTCGCGACGGCGAGGAAGTCCCTGGGCTGGGTCTGGATGTACCGGTCCATGGCCGCCTGCTGCCAGGCGCGCAGCTTGTTCGCGGTACCCCAGGGGGCCCGTCCCGGGAAGGCCGGGGACAGGTGGTGGTTGTTGGTGGCGCTGGTGGTGGTAGTCACGGTCTCCGTCGGGGCGTGGTCGGCGGCGAATCTGCAACCGGGACAGCCTAGCGGCTGGATTCTCCCCACGTTTTCGGCTGTCCTGCCGTCCGCTGCGCTTTGCTTGGGCCGACGTTTTGACTGTCCCGGCGTGGGGGTTGGTCGCCGTTTCGCCTGCAGCGGGCGTGGGTTGGTACGGGTGCGGGACCACGCCTCCGGACTCCGTCCTGCGGCGCGGCCCCTCCCGTGAGTGGGGGGTAAGAGGCCGGTGGGGGCGGGCCGTTCACGTCCGTATCTGTGACGGAGTCCACACGTGACACCCGACCACTTACGTGCACCCCCACTGGTTTTCTCCCACCCACAACGGGGAGGGGAGGGGCCGGGCCGTAGCGGCGGAGCAGCGTCAGCTGGGGGAGCTACGGCGAGAACGCCCTACGTCGGGCCAGCCGACAACGTGGGGCGCAGACGGCCCGCAACCGCCACGCCCGTTGCCGCGACCACGGCCATCGCCATGAACACAGCCACGAACGCCGCCGGGTGCCCCACGGCGGCGGGGCCGGCCGAGGCGGAGGGGGAAGCCGCGATCCGCCCGCCCCCACAGGCCACGAACAACACCCCACTCGCACCGACAAACGCCACATTCCCGAGCGCATCGGCCATCTGGAGCGAAGCCGCATTGCTGCCGGCCTCCTCCGGCCGGGACAGCTTCAGCAGCAGTACGCCGCCGCTGGAGATGTTGAGCCCCATGCCGAAGCCGCCGAGCGTCCAGGCCGCCGCGACGATCCAGACCGGGACCCCGTCGAGCAGTGCCAGCGGCACCAGGCCGATGGCGGCGGCCAGGAAGGCCATGCCCAGGCCCATCAGCCGTTCCCGGTACGGCTCCAGGCGCGGGCGGCTCTGGACGTACGAGCCGAGCGCCCAGGTCAGGCCGCCGCCGGTGAGGGAGAGCCCGGCCAGGGTGGCGGACAGGCCGCGCTGGGTGACCAGCATCAGCGGGATGAAGCTCTCCGCGGCCACCAGCGCCCCGGCCGCCAGACCGCGCATCAGAACGACGGAGGGCAGCCCGCGCGCCGACCGGAACGTCCCGCGCGGCAGCAGGCGCACTATGGCCGGCACCAGCAGGACGGCGCCCACGGCGGCCGGCGGCAGCGCGGTCCAGTCCGGGTGCTGGCCCGCGTACTGGAGCAGACAGGCGCCGGCCGCCACCGCCAGCGCGAGCAGCGAGCGCCGACTGCCCAGGATGTGCCGCGCGCCGCCTTCGTTCCCGGGGGCCGTACGGGGCAGTGTGCGCAGCGCCGGGAGCATGACCGCGAGCGGCAGCAGTATCAGGAGGGGGATGGAGAGGAAGACCCAGCGCCAGCCGAGGTGTTCGCTGACCGTGCCGGAGACCAGCGGGCCGACGATCACCGGCACCACCCAGGCCGCCGAGAACGACGCCATCACCGCCGGTCGCAGCCGTTCGGGATAGGCGCGCCCGACCACGACGTACAGCGAGACCACCACCAGCCCGCCGCCGACGCCCTGCACCCCGCGGCCGACGATGAACATCCCCATGCTCCCCGCGCCGCCGGCGACCAGCAGCCCCACCCCGAAGGCCGCGATCCCGCTGAACAGCGGCGCCAGCGGCCCGCGCCGGTCGCACCATTCGCCCGCGAGCGCCATGGCGAACAGGCTCGCCGTGAAGAAGGCGGAGAAGGCGAAGGCGTAGAGCGCGATGCCGTCCAGGGCGCGGGCGGCGAGCGGCATCGCGGTGTTCACGGCGCTCGCCTCGAAGGCGACGAGCGAGACGACGGAGATGATGCCGCAGGTCAGGGCGCGGTAGGGGCGGGAGAGCACGCCGTCGGAGCCCGTGGTGTGCGTGGGGGTGGGCGTGGGGAGGGCGGCGAGGTCGGTGTCGCCGGGGCGGGGGGCCGGGTGGGGGTCGTCAGCGGTCATCCGGCCAGGGTAAGGGCCGAAGTACGGATGCACCCCTGTCCGGGGGCGGGGATGCGGTCGGCCTCGGGGACTACGTCGGGGGACGGGGCAGGGCCGGGCCCCGGAGCCGTTCGGGCCGGTGGTGAGGCGTTCCTGCGCTCCTGACGGCCGTGTGAACGCTGCATGGCGGCACCCCGGACACCATGGACTCCGCATCGTGGCCGCCCTAACCTCACCGCCGTTACCGACGGTAAAGGAGTGCGGATGCGAAGCGTGCGGATGCAGACAACTACGCGGACGGGCACGGGACTTGTGCCGACGGGACGTGTGCGGCCACGGCGTGCACGGCCGAGGCTTCCCGGGGCGGGCGGGAGAGGGGCGGGAGGCGGGCTTCGGACGCGCGCCGGCACGGCGTTCGCCGTCCTGGCACTCGCGCTGCCCGGGGCCGTGGCGCTCTCCCCGGGGGCACAGGCGGCGCCGATACCGCCCGCCCCCGGTCACCGGCTCGTGCCGCAGTACGAGGGCGCTCCGGCCGCCGCGCACCCGCTGCCCGCCGGCCAGGCGCCGCCGCAGAACCCGTATCTGGCGCCCAACGGCCGGGCCGGTATGCACGGTGACGGCGCGAGCAGCGACACCCATCCCTTCCCCGGGCCGCTGGGCGTACGGCCCGCCGTGACCAGCGAGAGGATGGCGGCGCTCGGCGGCGAGTGCGCGACCGTCACCTTCGACCGCGCCGGCCGCCTGCTGACCGTCTGCGGCACCTTCCAGGGCTTTCGTCTCAAGCTGCTGGACCCCGGGAGCCTGGCCACCCTCGCCGAGTACAGGCTGCCGCAGCGCCCGTCGACCGTCGAGGCGATCACCCGCCTCGACTTCTCCAAGATCTTCAAGGACACCTCGGGCGGCGCCTACTTCTACCTCGACCACCGGGACCGGGTCGTCCTGGCCGACTCCCGCCAGCACGTCCTGCGGCTGTCCCACCACCGATCCCCCGACGGCTCCTGGCACTTCAGCGTCGACGACGACTGGGACCTGACCCCGTACGTCCCGCACGACTGCGTCGGCTGGACCAACCTCCACCCGCGCGGCACCTGCGATCCGGTCACCTCCGTGCAGCCCGACTGGAACGGCCGGATCTGGTGGGTCACCCGTAAGGGCCGGATCGGCACCATCGCCCCGGACACCGGCGCCGTACACGCCATCCGGCTGCCCGGCGAGGAGATCCAGAACAGCTTCTCGGCAGCGAGGGACGGGGTCTCTCTCGTCTCCGACCACGCCCTCTACAGCCTGCGCGCGGACGCCGACGGCACCCCGCACATCCAGTGGCGCCGGACCTACGACCGCGGCACGGGCGGCAAACCCGGCTCGATCAACCAGGGCTCCGGCACCACGCCCACCCTCCTCGGCGACGCCGCCCACCCGTACACCGCGATCACCGACAACGCCGACGACCGGATGAACGTCCTGGTCTACCGCCGCACCGGCACGGCCGCCGGCCGTCTGGTCTGCAAGGTCCCCGTCTTCGGCGCCGGCACCTCCACCACGGACAACTCCCTCATCGGCTACGGCAACAGCCTCGTCGTCGAGAACAACTACGGCTACGAGAACGTCACTTCGCTCCTCTTCGGCAAGTCCGTGCCCGGAGGCATCACCAGGATCGACATCCGGCCGGACGGCAGCGGCTGCGACACCGTCTGGCAGAGCGGGGAACGCGCCCCCTCCAGCGTCGCCAAGCTCTCGACCGCCAACGGCCTGCTCTACTTCTACACAAAAGACCCCAACCGGCTGGGCATCGACGCTTGGTACCTGACCGCCGTCGACTTCCGCACCGGCCGCACCCGCTTCAAGCGCCTCACCGGCACCGGCCCCCTCTACGACAACAACTGGGCCCCGATCACCCTCGGCCCGGACGGCACGGCCTACGCCGGCGTCTTCAACGGCCTGGTAGCCGTACGGGACACCGCCCCCGCCCCTTGACCACCGGCCCACCAGAGCCCCGACCACCCCCCGTTCATGAACCCCGCATTGCCGCACATTGCACCTTCGTGACAGGGCGCCCGACACCCTTGCCGGGCCCCCTGCCCCGCTGCCTAAAGTCGGCACAGCACCAAAGCCCGGCCGTGTGCCCGAGTGGTTCAGGGGCTCGCCTGCAAAGCGAGTTACGTGGGTTCGAATCCCGCCACGGCCTCCATCGCACCGAACGCCCCCGTGCGGGCCGCGCCTTCCCGTGCTTCGCGTCCCGCGCACGAACCGCTGCACGATCCCCCGCAAGCCGTTCGCCCTCATACGACTCCCCCGCCTCTCGTCCGCTCGACGCCGTACCGCGCTCTGGAAATCACGGTAAGTGACGCCACTGACAACGGCCTTGCGGGAGGACTCGCCGGACGTGGCGTACGCGCCGTACGTGCACCCGTGCTCATACACCCGCCCACCCCCCGAAGGGGGGTGGGCGGCGGGGAAAAAACAAGAGGGGTGGGTGGCCGGCGGGGCGGGGCCAACGCCCGCCCCGCCCCGTCCTACTGCTGGACCGCCTGGGCCACCGCCGCCTGGGGGCGGATCGGGAGGCGGCCGATGGGGCGGCCGGTGGCGGCGCGGACGGCGGAGGCGACGGCGGCCGGGGAGGTGACGACCGGGACGGCGCTGGCGGGCTTGGCGCCGAAGGGGGCGACCACGTCGCGTTCCTCGACGAGTTTGACGATGCGGATGTCGGGGGCGTCGAGCGCGGTGGGCAGCGCGTAGCCGGTCAGGTCCGGGTGGCGGACCTGACCGCGGGTGGTGCGCAGGTTCTCCATCAGGGCGGCGCCCAGGCCCTGGGTGACGCCGGCCTCGATACGAGCCCGCAGCTGGGCCGGGTTGAGCACCCGGCCCACGTCCTGGGCCACGGTCATCTCCACGACCCGGATGGTGCCCAGTTCGATGTCGACGTCCGCGACGCACCGGATGGCGCAGAAGGCGAGGCCGACGAAGGCGTCGCCCTGACCGCCCTCGTCCAGCGGCTCGGTCGGATGCGGCCGGCACTGGGCGGTGGCCCACAGTTCCTTGCCGTCCAGCGCCTCGGTGACGGTCGTACTGAGCACCCCGTCGTACGAGGTGATCTTGCCGTCGGTGATGGAGAGCAGCTCGGTGGACATCCCGAACTTGTGGGCCAGCGGCTGGAGGAGCTGAGTGCGGACCATCTTGGCGGCGCGTTCGACGGCGCCGCCGGAGACCCAGGTGTGCCGTCCGTGGCAGGCCGGTCCGGCCGGGGGCTGGTCGGTGTCGACGCCCGCGACGTGCACCTCTTCGACCCCGAGGGTCTCCTGGACGATCTGCCGGGCCAGGGTGGAGAAACCCGAACCCGTCTCGACCGCGGCGCAGATGACGGTGGCGACCGAGCCGCTGACCTTGACGGTGGCGGTGGAGACCTCGTCGGTGCCCTCGGCGCCGAGCATGTGCACCATGCCCAGGGCGTAGCCGACGCCGCGGCGCACCGCGCCCGGTTCGCCCGCGCCCTCGGGCCCGCCCGGCAGCAGCCATTCCGCTTCGGGGGTGTCCTTGGGCAGCTCGGGCAGCGGCGCTTCCTTGACGGCGCTCAGGAGTTCGGCGACCGGGGCCGGGCAGGTGACGGTCTGGCCCGTGGGCAGCAGGTCCCCGGTGGCCATCACATTGCGCATCCGGAGCTCGTCGGGCTCCAGGCCCAACTGGGCGGCCAGCTTGTCCATCTGGCCCTCGTATGCCGCGCAGACCTGCATCGCGCCCTCACCGCGCATATGGCCCGACGGCGGATTGTTGGTGCGCACCGCCCAGCCCTCGACCACCGCGTGCGGGACGACGTAGGGGCCGCAGGCGAAGGAGACGGCGGCGGCCAGGGCCTCGGCGGAGGTGTCCGCGTAGGCGCCGGCGTCCATCAGGATCTGCGCCTCCACCTTGACCAGCTTGCCGTCGGCGTCGGCGTGGTGGCGGTAGCGCAGCAGCGTGGGGTGGCGGTGGGCGTGCGCGAGGAAGGATTCCTCCCGGGTGGCGGCGAGCTTCACCGGGCAGCCCGTGCGCAGCGCCAGCAGGCCCAGCGACAGCTGGATGCCGGGGTCCTCGCGGTCGGCGGTGGCACCGGGGACGCCGGTGACGACCACCTTGACGCGCTCGGGGTCGAGGCCGAACGAAGCGGCGGCCAGGTCCCGGTCGGTGTGCGGGTCGGTGGAGGCGGTGTAGATCTCCACACCGCCGTCGGGGCGCGGCACCGCGAGTCCGGCCTCGGCCCCGATGGGCGCCGGGTCCTGCCGGCCGATCCGGTAGAAGCCCTCGACCATCACCTCGCCGACCGCCTCCGGGTCGCCGAAGCGGAGCGGGATGTGCCGGATGAGGTTGCCGTCGGGGTGCAGCGGCTCGGCCTCGAAGGCCAGCTGCGGGTCGGTGACGGCCTCCAGGACCTCGTACTCAACGGCGATGGCGGCGGCGGCCAGCCGTGCGGTGTCGGGGTGGTCGGCGGCCACCGCGGCGATCGGCTCGCCGTGGTGGCGGACCTCGTCCTTGGCGAAGACCGGGCGGTCGGCGACGCCGCGGCCGTGCCCCGCGTCACCGGGGACGTCCTCGTGGGTGACGACGGCGCGCACGCCCTCCATCTCCGCCGCGGGCTTGGTGTCGATGGACACGATGCGCGCCCTCGGGTGCGGGGAGCGCAGCACGGCGGCCCACAGCAGCCCTTCGGCCCACAGGTCGGCGGCGTACGGGAAGGTGCCCTCGGTCTTCGCGGACGCGTCCGCGGGCGGCAGGGAGATGCCCAGGCCGTGCGGCGCCGTCTCCTCGGGCGGGACGGGGACGCCGGTTGCGGGTGTCACGGTGACGGCGCCGTCTGTCGTGCCGTTCATGCCGCCCCCTCGCTTCGCTCGGCCGCGCACTCGCTCGGCGCGCACCCGTTCATGACTCGCTCGCTCCGCTTGCTCATGCGGCCCCTCCCGTCTGCGAATCGGCGCCTGGCCCCTGGTGGGGGTGGTGGCCGGGGGCGTCCGTGTGGCCGGTGGGCTCCGAGGGGCCCGCCTGGTGCGGGATACGGGGCGTCTCCGGGAGCGCGTCCGCCGGTGCCTCATCCGCGGCGTGCGCGGCCTCGGCGGCCTCCGCACGGGCCTGTACGACCTCCGCGACGGCGTCCAGCACGCCCCGGTAGCCGGAGCACCGGCACAGGTTGCCGCACAGCGCCTTACGGGTCTCCAGCTCGCTGGGGGCGTGGTTGCCCTCCAGGAGGTCGTGCACGGTCATCGCCATGCCCGGTACGCAGAAGCCGCACTGGACGGCGCCGGAGGCGGCCAGCGCCCGCTGTACGTCGGAGGGCACGCCGTCCTGGGCCAGACCTTCGACCGTCCGGACGTCGCTGCCCGCCGTGGTGGCCGCGGGCACCAGGCAGGAGGCGACCAGCCGCCCGTCCACCTGGACGGAGCAGGCCCCGCACTCGCCCTGGGAGCAGCCGTCCTTGGCCCCGGCGAGGCCGAGCCGCTCGCGCAGGACGTACAGCAGCGACTCGCCGATCCAGGAGTCCGTGACGGGGCGGTCGGTGCCGTTCACGCGCAGCACGTAGGAGGCGGCGGGGTGTTCGTCGTGGGCGGCGTCCGGGGCGGGAGCGCCGGGGTCCTCGGCGACGGCGGGCTCGCCCGTGAGGTCCACCTGGCCGACGGGGTCCGGCGCCTGGACCGGACCGTCCGGCTCCTGTGGTCGGGCCGCCTCATGGACGTCCTGCGGCGCGTCCTGGGCTTGCGGGGCCTGCGGGGCCTCCTCGGGTGCCGGGGCGGCCGCCGGGCCGGCCTCGGCGGCGTCCTCGGGCTCCGGGCGCGGCTCGGCGCCCGCCACGGCCACCTGGGCCGCGGGCACGTCCCCATCGACGGGCTGCTCCGTGCCGGCCGCCTCCCGGGGGTGGTCGTACGTCTCGTACGGCTCATAGGCGGCGTACGCGTCCCCCGTGGCGGCCGTCGGCCCGGCCTCCTGGGCGGGCGACGGGCCGACCGCGAACTCCCCGGAGTGCTCCGGCGCTTCCCCCTCGGCCACCGGGACCGTCCACGGCTCGCCGCCCGGTGCATGGCCGGCACCTATGCTCGGCGCCGCCTCCTCGGGGCGGGGCGCCGCCTCCTGCTCCTGCTGAGCGGGCGGCCACTGGGCCAGCGCGTCGGCGGGCAGCGACCAGTGCCCGGTCGCGCCGGGCTCCGGGGCCTTCGCCTCGCCCACGGCGGTCCCGTACGGGTCGCCGTCCACCGCTTCGCCGCCGCCCGCCGGGCCGCCCTCCGCCGCGTACGGATCGCCGCCGGATGCGCCGAAGGAATCCGTGGCGGCCTCGCCGTGCCCGGGGGCGGTCGTGGCGCTCAGGCCGGCCGCGAAGTTCCAGTGGCCGGTGCGGCCAGTCCCCGCGGCGTCCGCCGGTGCTTCGGCGCCGCCGTAGGTGTCCTGGTAGCCGCCCTGGTAGTCGACGGGCGCGCCGTGCTCCTGGTGCCCGGACGTCGCCGGGTGCGCCGGGTGGCCTTGCTGTCCCGGATGGCTCTGGTGTCCCTGGTAGCCCGTCAGGCCGTCCTCGCCGACCAGATACTCGCCGGACTCCTCCAGGACGTCGTCCGCGGCCGCCGGCACCGACCACGCACCGGCACCGCCAGCCGCCTCCGGGCTGCCCGCGACCGGCCAGTCCACCTGGTCGCCGCCCCAGGACGGGGCCCCTTCCGGCGCACCGCCCTGATAGATCGCGGCCTGCTCCTGGTGGCCGGAGTGGCCGGGGTGTTCCTGGTGGCCGGAGTGGCCCGAGTGGCCGTTGTGCGCCGGGTATCCGGCGGACGGGTCGGCGTATCCGGCCGCCCGGTCCGCGAACGGCATCGTCCACTGGGCGGTCGACGCGGGGTCGGTGCCCGTGGCGGGCGCCGACGGCTCGGGGGTGTGCCGGGTGAAGGAGTCCGGCGGGGTGTAGCCGTGGCCGGGCGCGGCGAGCGGCTCGGTGCCGGGCGGGTTGTAGCCGGGCACGGAGCGGTAGCCCCCGGTGGTGAAGCCCTCCGGGAGCTGGACGAAGGCCGTCGCCTCCTGCTCGTACTCGCCGCCCTGCGGGAGCGGTTGCCAGCCGTGGTCGGGGTGCGGCTGCTGTGGGGTGTGGTTTTCTTCGCTCACGAGAGCGCCCTCCCAAGAGCGCGGCGGGCCAGGGCTGCCACCGTACGGCGCAGGTGCAGTGCGGCGGGTGGCAGGGTCGCCTGTTCCGAACCGTCCTGCGGCGGCACCGGGTCGGGGATGCATGCCGCGGCCACGTAGTCGCCGAAGGCCGTCAGCGCCTCGGGCACCAGGCCGCGTTCGCCGTCCCAGTCGATGAGCGAGGCCACCCACTGCTCGGCCTCCAGGGGGCGCAGCGGCATCGCGGCGACCGCGCCCACCGCGCAGCGCACATTGCGCCGGGCCGGGTCCAGGACCAGTGCGACCGAGGCGGTGGCCCGCCCGGGGCCGGTGCGGCCGGTGGCCTTGAGGAAGGTCTGCGGGGCGTGCAGCAGCGGCACCCGTACGAAGCCGACGAGTTCACCGGGGTGCAGCATCTCGCGGCCCGCCAGGAGGTGGCTGACCGGGATCTCGCGGCGGGCGCCACCGGGGCCGGCGATGATCAGGGTCGCTTCCAGGGCGGCGAGCACGGGCAGGGTGTCGCCGGTGGGCGCGGAGGTGACGATATTGCCGCCGAGCGTCCCGGCGTTGCGGATCTGCGGGGGGCCGGCGGCGCGGGCGGCGGCCGCCAGGCCCGGGATCAGCGCGGCGAAGTCGGGGCGCCCCATGCGGGCGAGGGTGAGTCCGGCGCCGAGCAGCGCATGGCCGTCCTGGTACTGCCAGCCACGGATCTCGCTGATCCGCCCGAGGCCCACCAGGGCCGCGGGTCTGAGGAGTCCGGCGTTGACGGCCGCCATGAGGTCGGTGCCCCCGGCGACCGGGACGGCGGTGGGCATGGTGGTGAGCGCCGCCACCGCCTCGTCCAGCGAGGACGGCAATGTCACCGTTTGTGTCGCCTGCGGTGCGTGGGTGGTCAAGCCAGCTGCCCCTTCCCCGGTGTCCCGGCTGTTCCGCTCCGCCGTACGGTACGTGCTCACGGCCCGGACGTGGCAACTCTGGCACATCTTCCCCGGCCCCCGGCGACAGGGTCCGCGAAGCGGCGTTCCGTCCCTCCTGCGGCGATCTGGTCCGTATTCGTCCGCCGGTTGGAGGGTGTGGCGGGTCGTGCGCGGGCCGCGGCGGGCGGTGCGCTCCGCGTGCTCCCGCATCGCCCGTACGGCGGTGCGGAGGGGCCTCCACCGTCCCAGGCTCCGGCCGCGGCGGGGCCCCCTTCCGTAGCGGGCTCACACGTTTGGGGGCGTCCCGTCGAGCGGGCGTCCGAGCACCCCGGGGCGGCGCTGCCAGGGGTGCGGGCCGCCGGGCGGGCGGTAGTCGACGCCGAGGGCGTCCAGGCGGGCGTAGTGGGCGCCCATCCGGCGTTCGAAGTCCGCGGTGTCGCGGTCGGCGGGCGCGGGCAGCCGGCTCCAGGCGACCTCGGCGAACGCCGCGAGGCGGGGAAAGACCTGGTAGTCGAGGCGCTGCTGACTGTCCATGACCTCGGTCCAGACGTTGGCCTGGGTGCCCAGGACGTGCGCGGCGTGCTCCTCGGTCAGCTCCGGCGGGACGGGCTCGAAGCGGTAGACGTCCTCCAGGGTCCGTACGAAGCCGATCGGGACCGGTTCGTCCGGGGCGGCGTGCTGACGGTGGTCCAGATAGACATGCTGCTCGGGGCACATGACGACGTCGTGGCCGGCGCGGGCGGCGGCGATCCCGCCCGCGTAGCCGCGCCAGGAAGAGACCGCCGCACCCTCGGCGAGGCCGCCTTCGAGGATCTCGTCCCAGCCGATCAGCCGTCTGCCGCGCTCGGCGAGCCAGCGGTCGAAGTGGCGGACGAACCAGCCGTGCAGGGCGTCCTCGTCGGCCAGGCCCAGGGCGGCGATACGGGCCTGGGCGGCGGGCGAGGCGCGCCACTGGTCCTTGGGGCATTCGTCCCCGCCGATGTGGACGAAGCGCGACGGGAAGAGGTCGAGGACCTCCTCCAGCACCTGCTCGTAGAAGCGCAGGGCGTTGTCAGTGGGGGCCAGTACGTTGGGACTGATGCCCCAGGTGTCCCAGACCTTCACGGAGGTGGTGTCGATGACGTCGGTGTTGCCGAGTTCGGGGTATGCCGCGATGGCGGCCTGCGAGTGCCCGGGAATGTCGATCTCGGGGACGATGGTGATATGCCGGGCGGCGGCGTAGGCGACGATCTCGCGGATGTCGTCCTGGGTGTAGCAGCCGCCGTGGGGGCGTTCGTCCCAGAGGGGGGAGGCGCGGTGGCCGAGTCTGGTGCGCTCGCGCCAGGCGCCGGTCGCGGTCAGCTCGGGGTGGCGCCGGATCTCGATACGCCAGCCCTGGTCGTCGGTCAGGTGCAGATGCAGGACGTTGAGCTTGTGGGCGGCGAGCAGGTCGAGGTAGCGCAGGACGCCGTCCTTGGGCAGGAAGTGCCGGGCGACGTCGAGCATCATGCCGCGCCAGGAGAAGCGGGGCGCGTCCTCGATGACGACCGCGGGGACGGGCCACTCGTTCCGCTCCACGACCGGCGCCCGGCGGAATGCCGCGGGGCCGAGCAGTTGCCGGAAGGTCTGCGCGCCCCAGAAGACCCCGGCCGCGCTGCCGCCGTCGAGGCGGATCGTGGAGCCGTCGACGACGAGGCGATAGCCCTCGGGCGGCAGCGCCGGGTCGACGGCGAGCGCGATGCGGTGGTCGGCGTCGTCGCCCGGCGCGAGCGGCAGGCCGGTGGCCGCGCCGATCGTGGACCGCATCCAGTGGGCCACGCCCTCGGTGCCAGGGCGTGCGTCGAGCGGTGTGTGACGGTCGAGGGGGAAGTGGCCCCGGCCGGGCGGCACCGGGCTCAGGAGCCGCGGCCGCGGGATCAGATCCGTAGGTGCCGTGTGCGTCATGGCACCGAACCTGCCACGGCGGGTACGCGGACGGCTCCGGTATGCGCCGATCCGCATACCGGAGCCGTCTCACCGCTGCGCGGGAGCGGGGTGGCTACTTCTTGCCGCCGTCCTTGCCGCCCTTGTCCTTGTCGCCGCCGGCGCCCATGGACTCGAAGATCTCCTTGCACATCGGGCAGACCGGGTACTTCTTGGGGTCGCGCCCCGGTACCCAGACCTTGCCGCACAGCGCGACGACGGGCGTGCCGTCGAGCGCGCTCGCCATGATCTTGTCCTTCTGGACGTAGTGGGCGAAGCGCTCGTGGTCGCCGTCGCCGTGCGACACCTGCGCTGTCGGCTCTACGAGGGTCCCCGTACCTGCCCCGCGCTCGGGCTCAAGAGTGCTCATAACTGCCAAGGGTACTCACGCCCGCCGCGAGCCGGGAGCGTCGGCCTGTCGCCGTATGGAGGACGAGTCCCAGGGCCGCCACCCCGGCAGCCGCCCACGGCAGCGCGTACGGGGCGAGGCCCGCGGCGAGCGCCAGGCCGCCCAGCGCGGAGCCGACGGCGCTGCCCAGATAGAGCGCGGAGTTGTTCAGGGCGAGGGCGACGGTGCCGCGCTGCGCGCTGCGCTCCAGCAGCCGGTGCTGCTGGGGCACCTGGAGCGCCCAGCCCGCCGCGCCCCAGGCGACCAGTGCGGCCGCCGCACCGGGCAGCGCGGCACCGGCCAGCGCGGGCAGCAGCGCCTGGGCCGCGACGATCACCGCGAGGACCGCGCCCACGAGCGCCCGGACCCGCCCCGTACGGTCCACCAGCGGCCCGGCCAGCACGCTGCCCAGTACACCGCCCACGCCCCAGGCCCACAGATACGGCGTCACCTCGCCGACACCGCCCGCGGCGGCCAGCACCGGCGCGAGATAGGTGTACAGCCCGAGGCTGGCGACCGCGGCCAGGAAGGAGACGCCGACGACGGGGGCCACGGCGCGGTCCGTGACGGCCGCCAGCCGGGCGCGCAGCGGCACCGCGGGGGCGGGGGGCACGGGCGGCAGCAGGGTGGCGAGACCGGCGAGCGCGAGCGCGCCCAGTGCCGTCACCAGCCACAGCGTGGCGCGCCAGCCGGTGTGCTCGGCCAGCAGCACCCCGATCGGCACGCCCAGGACGGTGCCCGCGCTCATCCCGCCCATCACCAGGGCCAGCGCGCGGCCGCGCCGCCCCTCGGGGGCCAGCGCCGCGGCGGCCGCCGTGGAGAGCGCCGAGTAGACCCCGGCCCCGGCGCCCGCGATCACCCGGGCGGCCAGCAGCGCCGGCAGGGAGGGGGCGAGGGCCGTGACGGCGTTGCCGAGGGTGAAGACCGCGAGGGCCGCCAGGATCAGCGCGCGGGGCCGTACGCCGGAGAGCAGCCCGGCGACCAGTGGGGCGGCGAGGGCGTAGGCCAGGGTGAAGGCCGTGACCAGTTGGCCCGCCAGCGAGACCCGGGTGCCGATGTCATGGGCGATGGCCGGCAGCAGACCGGCCATCACATACGCGTCCAGGCCGAGGGTGAAGGCCCCCAGCGTCAGCAGCCACACCTTGCGCACCGCAGTCATCTCCCGTGATCGTCCGGGGCGGTGGCGGTGCCGCGGCCCCGGGGTGAAACCGAACCCGGGAAACGTAGGCAGTCTCCGGATGGTCGGGGAAATGCCCGGCGGGGCGCATTTATGCTGGGTCGGCATGAATCACGGAAGCGCGGGCGGGGACATGGGCGAGGGCCGGGGCGGCGCCGCGGACGACGGCTGGGACGGGCTCGGCGGCATCGAGCTGCGCCATCTGCGCGGCTTTCTCGCCGTCGCCGAGGAGCGCAGCTTCACCCACGCCGCCGACCGGCTGCGGACCGGGCAGCCCGCGCTGACCCGGACCGTCCGCGCGCTGGAGTGCGCCCTCGGCGCCCGCCTGCTCGACCGTACGACCCGGCGCGTGGAGCTCACCGACGCGGGCCGCCGCCTCTACGCGGACCTCGCCCCGCTGCTCCCCCGGCTGGCCGGTGCGCTGCGCTCGTCCACCGGACCGGCCGTGCTGCGGCTGGGCTTCACCTCGCTGCTGCCCGCCGTGTGCACCGCGCTCACCGCGGACTTCGAGGCCGCGACCGGCGCGGGCGTGCGGCTGGTGCGCCGGGATGCTCCGCTCGCCGGGCTGGAGACCGGGGAGACGGACGCCGCGGTGCTGCGCGGCGAGATCCCGCCCGACGCCGGGCTGCGCAGCACGCTCCTCCTCCAGGAGCCGCGGGTCGCCGCCCTGTCGCGGACGGCCCTGCGGGCACCGGAGGCGGCCGCCGTACGCGCCGTGGCGCACCGCCGGGTGCTGGACTGGGCCGAGCTGGCCGATCTGCCGCTGGTGGTCAACACCGTCACCGGCACCACCCGCCCCGAGCTGTGGCCCGACGGCCGCCGCCCCCGCCTCGCCTGCACCGCCGGGAACTTCGACGAGTGGCTGGAGGCGGTGGCCGCGGGGCACGGCGTCGGAGTGGCCCCGGAGCCGGTGGCCCAGCGGCACACCCACCCCGGGATCCGCTATCTACGGCTGAAGAACGCACCGCCGGTGCCCGTCCGTCTGGCGCTGCCCGCCCGTGACGCACACCCGCTGGCCGAACGCCTCTACGCCCTCGCCCGGCGGGCGCCCGCACCGCGGTCGGCGCCCGGGCGCACCCAGGGCCGGTAGGACCGGTCTACGACGCCACCGGCACCCCGCCGCGGTCCTCGGCCGTCAGGCCCAGCTTCACCGCGAACGCCAGCGCGGCCTCCGGGCGGACCTCGTACCACGAATCCTGGTCGCAGACCGCGCCCAGCAGCGCGGCGATATCGGCCTCGCCGACCGTACGGGCCTCGGCGGCCGCTATGAACGCGCGCACCGCCACCGCGGGATCGACCTCCGTCTCGGTGACCGCCACCAGGTCCTCGACGATCTGGTCGACCGCGTCCTCACCCCTGCCCGCCCAGCTCAGGGCCATGGCCAGACCGTCGTCGTCCATCGACTCCGGATAGGGCGCGCGGGCCCAGGCGCCGTCCTGCCACCAGTAGACGAAGCCGAAGAGATTGCCCTGGGCGTCATCGCGCATGCGGTCCCAGGGCAGCCACCCGGGGCCGCCGGCCAGGAAGTCGATCTGCCGGTTTCCGTCGTGCGTACAGCTGCCGTCGGAGTCCTGGCCGCAGAGCAGCGCCCGGCCGTCGTCGTACAGCTTCAGCCGCCACCAGTAGGAGCCGCCGCCGTTCCAGCACTCCAGCCCGTGCGGACCCCAGGAGAAGTCGTCCCAGTCGTCCATGGCCGCGGCGACCACCGCCAGCGTCGCGGCGCGCGCCCACACCCGCCGCGGGTGATCCAGATCCTCGGGCACGCTCGGCCTGTGCATGGCACTCCCCCGTTCTTCTCCGCGCGGCCGCGCCTCGCGCCCGCACACCGTCCCCTGCATTTCCGAACCATAGCGACGGGGTCTGACAATTCCCCATGACGAACCCGTAACAACGCGGCCGGGACGGAAGTGCGCAGGTCAGCGGGGTGCGAGCGGGTGGGGAGGGCGCCGGCTGGGCATCTCCGCGCCGCCCGCCGGGCCGGCCCGCCCGGGTCCGTCGGTCCGCCCCGGTCGGGCCCGCCCGGGTCAGTTCAGCGAGGGATCGTCCGGATAGGTGGCGACCATCGCCAGTTCATTGCGCTGGCGCCGCAGCACCGCGCGCCACAGCTGCTCCGGATCGGGCGAGGAGACATCGCCCGGTTCGGACTCGACGACGTACCAGGCGCCCTCGACGAGTTCGTCCTCCAGCTGGCCGGGGCCCCATCCCGCATACCCGGCGAAGATCCGCAGACTGCCGAGCACCGCCGCGAGCAGTTCCGGCGGCGCCTCCAGATCGACCAGGCCGATCGCGCCGTGCACCCGCCGCCAGCCCAGGGGCTCGTCGCCGGGCGACGCGTGGTCCGAATCCGCTGAGCCCTCGGCCGCCGCTTCGGCGCCCGGCCCGGAGACCACGACGCCCTCGCCGCCCCCGGGTACCACCGCGACCCCGAGCGCCGAGTCCAGCGACACCGGCCCGCCCTGGAAGACGACCCCCGGCTCGCCGGCGAGCGCGGCCCAGGGCGCCAGGATGTCGGCCACGCCGACCGGCGTGGGGCGGTTGAGGACCACGCCGAGGGAGCCCTCCTCGTCGTGGTCGAGGAGCAGCACCACCGCGCGGTCGAAGTTGGGGTCGGCGAGCGCGGGTGTGGCAACGAGCAGCCGCCCTGTGAGCGAGGACACCTCGGTCATGGCCACATGATCCCGCACTTCGGGCCGGAGGGGGGAGTCAACGGCCCGAACCGTGCAAGAGCAGGGCAGGGCGTACGGCGGCAGCACCGGCGCACGGGGCAGGAACGCGCCAAGAACGCGGCAAGAAAGGGAGCGGGAACGGGGTGGGAACGGGTCGGGCAGGAGAGACCTTCGAGACGAAAAGCACACGCCCGATTCCCGGCATTCGGCACATTCCCCGGCAAACAGCGATTACGGATCAAAGGCGGATCGTAGCGGAGGGTGTTGTGACAAAGCCATTACATGACGGAAGCCTGCACAACCCTACGGAGCGCCCTTCCGGCGCCCTTACCATTTCTGCTTGGCCCTGCCCGTCTCCAGGAACGCGAGATCCATGACCGTCTCTACTGACGACGTACTGCTTGTCCACGGCGGCACCCCGCTCGAGGGCGAGATCCGGGTCCGCGGTGCGAAGAACCTCGTACCGAAGGCCATGGTCGCCGCCCTCCTGGGCAGCGGCCCGAGCCGGCTGCGCAATGTGCCCGACATCCGCGACGTACGCGTGGTGCGCGGGCTGCTCCAGCTGCACGGCGTCACGGTCCGCCCCGGTGACGAGGCCGGCGAGCTGGTCATGGACCCGTCACGGGTGGAGAGCGCCAATGTCGCCGACATCGACGCGCACGCCGGTTCCTCGCGGATCCCGATCCTGTTCTGCGGCCCGCTGCTGCACCGCCTCGGCCACGCCTTCATCCCGGGCCTGGGCGGCTGCGACATCGGCGGCCGTCCGGTGGACTTCCACTTCGACGTGCTGCGCCAGTTCGGCGCGAAGATCGAAAAGCGTGCCGACGGGCAGTACCTGGAGGCCCCGCAGCGGCTGCGCGGCACCAAGATCCGGCTGCCGTACCCGTCGGTCGGCTCGACCGAGCAGGTGCTGCTGACGGCCGTCCTGGCCGAGGGCGTCACCGAGCTGTCGAACGCCGCCGTGGAGCCGGAGATCGAGGACCTGATCTGCGTGCTCCAGAAGATGGGCGCGATCATCTCCATGGACACCGACCGGACGATCCGGATCACCGGTGTCGACAAGCTCAACGGCTACACCCACCGGGCCCTCCCGGACCGCCTGGAGGCCGCCTCCTGGGCGAGCGCGGCACTGGCCACCGAGGGCAACATCTACGTCCGCGGCGCGCAGCAGCGCTCCATGATGACGTTCCTGAACACCTTCCGTAAGGTCGGCGGCGCCTTCGAGATCGACGACGAGGGCATCCGCTTCTGGCACCCGGGCGGCTCGCTCAACGCCATCGCCCTGGAGACCGACGTCCACCCCGGTTTCCAGACCGACTGGCAGCAGCCGCTGGTCGTCGCCCTGACCCAGGCGTCGGGCCTGTCCATCGTCCACGAGACGGTCTACGAGTCCCGGCTGGGCTTCACCGAGGCGCTCAACCAGATGGGCGCGCACATCCAGCTCTACCGCGAATGCCTGGGCGGCTCCGCGTGCCGCTTCGGCCAGCGCAACTTCCTGCACTCCGCGGTCGTCAGCGGCCCGACCAAGCTCCAGGGCTCCGACCTGGTCATCCCCGACCTGCGCGGCGGCTTCTCGTACCTGATCGCGGCGCTGGCGGCCCAGGGCACGTCCCGCGTCCACGGCATCGACCTGATCAACCGCGGCTACGAGAACTTCATGGAGAAGCTCGTCGAGCTGGGCGGCCATGTCGAACTGCCCAACGGGGCACCGCGGCACTGAGCCCGCGCCCCTGCCCCCCGCAGCGTGAGGGCGGCCCCCGGGACCGGGTGGCCGCCCTCACGGCGTTCCAGGGCCCGTTCCGTCCTCGGCACCCGTCAGCTCCGGCAACTCCTCGGCGCGCGCCGCGCGTTCGGCGGAACGGGGTGTCGCGCCGGAAGTTGCAGATGCGACGGCATATGCCGGTACGCAGCCCCGTCGGCTGACGCCCGCCCCTACACTGACGCGCCGTCAACTCGCCGGTGTGACCTCCCCCGTGGGGCGCACCCGGCCCGTGCCCCCGCCTCCTCCGGACTGCGAGCCCGCCATGCCTCCTGCCGCCGCCCCCTCCCCCGTTCCCGCACTGCCCGCCGCGCTGCTGTGCGACATGGACGGGACCCTCGTCGACACCGAGCACCAGTGGCTGGCGACGGTGGCCGGGTTGCTGCGCGAGCAGGGGCGGGCGGTGACGGACGAGGTGCTGGCGGAGTTCGCCGGGGCGCCGGTGGGCGATGCCGCACAGCGGCTGGTGCGCGAGCACCGGATCGGCCCGGCGGCCGGGCGCATCGCGGAGCGGCTGGACCGGGACTTCACCGCCCGGGTCGCGGCCGGGGTCACCGTCCAGCCGGGCGCGCTGCGGCTGCTGGACCGGGCGCGGGCTCTGGGGATACCGGTCGCGCTGGTCACCGCCTCCGAGCGGCATGTGGCCGACCTGGTGCTGCGCACCCTGGGCGCACACCGCTTCGCGCTGTCGGTGACATCGGGGGAGGCGCCGCGCGGCAAACCGCATCCGGACCCGTATCTGGCCGCGGCCGCCCGCCTCGGCGTCGATCCGGCGGACTGTCTGGCGGTCGAGGACACCCCCACCGGCGCGGCCGCCGCACTGGCCGCGGGCTGCCGGCTGCTGGCCGTACCGACCGTGCCGGGTATCGCGCCCGGCCCCCGGACGGCCGTGGTCGCCTCTCTGGAGGACGTTGACCTGGCGGACTTCCCGTTTCCCCAAGTCGCCTGAGCCAACGCCGCAGAAGGGGCCGCAGGGGCCGTAGAGACGCCACGGAGCGTGCCGCCGCGCCCGCCTGACGGCCCGCAGCCCGTCACGCGCCGCCGTCCCCCAGCTACCGCTGGGCGGTGCCCCCAGCCCGTCACCCGCCATCCGTCGGCCCGTCAGACACGCCTGTCCGCCTGCCGGGCGCTCCTGTCAGCCGCCCTCCTGCGCGCCCATGACAACGATTACGCAGCCGAAAGGGCGGCCACCCCAGGAGGTGACCGCCCTTGTCGGCTTCAGGCCGTGCTGAGGGGCCTACTTGCCCTTCGCGGCTTCCTTGAGCTTGGAGCCCGCGGAGACCTTGACGCTGTATCCAGCGGGGATCTGGATCGGGTCGCCGGTCTGCGGGTTGCGCGCGGTGCGAGCGGCACGGTGGGTGCGCTCGAAGGTGAGGAAGCCGGGGATGGTGACCTTCTCATCGCCCTTGGCGACGATCTCGCCGGTCACCTCGGCGAGGGCGGCCAGAACGGCGTCGGCGTCCTTGCGGGTCACCTCGGCGCGATCGGCCAGAGCGGCCACCAGCTCACTGCGGTTCATGTTTGTACTCCCGTGTTCTTCTTGCCAATGGGCGTGCCACGCGGCGGAGCCGCTATCGGGCACAGCGAAGCCGATGCTGCCAGGGTCCTCGGACAGTCCCCGGACCCGGGTCTGCTGCCAGACCCTCGCGCCCGATGACGCATCCTGCCCCTACCTGCGGGACTAAAGCCAATCCGGAACCCTGGAGAGTCACGCGAAAGCCCCACGGGCTCACCGTGGTGACGTTCCGTAGCACGCCGCTCCGGGCCGGCCCCACAGGGCGGCGGTCGTTTGCTGAACGCCAGCCTATGGGGGCCTTACGGGGGGCGTGACCCGCGACGCGCCGTGCCGAGGGGCCCCCATGGCCGCTGTCACACCGGCCCGGCGCTCACAGGGCCGTGTCGGCCATCACATCGGGGGCGGCGGCGCGCGCCGCGTCCCGCACCGCACCGGCGACCGCGCCCGCGACCTTGTCGTTGAAGACGCTGGGGATGATGTAGTTCGCGTTCAGCTCGTCGTCCAGGACGACATCGGCGAGCGCGCCGGCCGCGGCCAGCATCATCTCGGTGTTCACCGTGCGGGACTGAGCGTCCAGCAGGCCGCGGAAGACGCCGGGGAAGACCAGCACGTTGTTGATCTGGTTGGGGAAGTCGGAGCGGCCGGTGGCCACGACGGCGGCGGTCTGCCGGGCGAGGGCCGGGTCGACCTCCGGGTCGGGGTTGGCGAGTGCGAACACGATCGCGCCCTCGGCCATCTTCGCCACGTCGTCGCCGTCGAGGACGTCGGGGGCCGAGACGCCGATGAAGACGTCCGCGCCGACGACGGCCTCCTTGAGGGTGCCGGTGACGCCCTCGGGGTTGGTGTTGTCGGCGATCCAGCGCAGCGGCGAGTCCGGGTCGGCGTCGACCAGGTCGGTGCGGCCGGCGTGGACCACGCCGTGGATGTCGGCGACGACGGCGTGCTGGACGCCGGCGGCGATCAGCAGCTTGAGGATGGCGGTGCCCGCGGCGCCGGCGCCGGACATCACGACCCGGACGTCCTCGATCTTCTTGCCGACGACGCGCAGCGCGTTGGTGAGCGCGGCCAGGACGACGATGGCGGTGCCGTGCTGGTCGTCGTGGAAGACGGGGATGTCCAGGGCCTCGCGCAGCCGGGCCTCGATCTCGAAGCAGCGGGGTGCGGAGATGTCCTCGAGGTTGATGCCGGCGAAGCCGGGGGCGATGGCCTTGACGATCTCGACGATCGCGTCGGTGTCCTGGGTGTCCAGGCACAGCGGCCAGGCGTCGATGCCGGCGAAGCGCTTGAAGAGGGCCGCCTTGCCCTCCATGACGGGCAGCGCGGCCTTGGGGCCGATGTTGCCCAGGCCCAGGACGGCGGAGCCGTCGGTGACGACCGCGACGCTGTTGCGCTTGATCGTCAGGCGGCGGGCGTCCTCGGGGTTGTCGGCGATCGCCTGGCAGACCCGGGCCACGCCGGGGGTGTAGATCATCGACAGGTCGTCGCGGCTGCGGATGGGGTGCTTCGACGTCATCTCGATCTTGCCGCCGAGGTGCATCAGGAACGTACGGTCGGAGACCTTGCCCAGCGAGACGCCGTCGATCTCGCGCAGCTTGCCGACGATCTCGTCGGCGTGCGCGGTGGACGTGGCGGCGATGGTGACGTCGATCCGGAGTTTTTCGTGGCCGGATGCGGTCACGTCGAGGCCGGTGACCGACCCGCCGGAGGACTCCACGGCCGTGGTGAGCTGGCTGACGGCGGTGCCGCTCGCGGGAACTTCCAGTCGCACCGTCATCGAATACGAGACGCTAGGCGCCGTTGCCATGGCCGACTTCCTCTGCTTTCCCTTGTTTCTCTCTCTGCGGCTCCGGTACCCGGGGTGTCCGTGTCCGGAGCGCGTTGTCCGATCGTCCCACCTACCAGCCGGTACACGGTAACCAGCCACAAAATTCGGAAAGACTCTTCCACCATACGAGAGTTGATCCCGTGAGCGGAACCCCCTCCCGCAAACGACCGCGGGCGCCCCTCCCGAAGGAGGGGCGCCCGCAGACTGCTTAATGACACCGACCCGCCATGCTCGCCTCGCGGCAAGTGGTCGCTCGCAGCGACGATGGTTGGGCCCGGGGGCTTGGATCGAGCCGGTGCCTCACCCAGGCTAACAAACCCTCCCCGGAAGCGGATCCCGTCGCGGGCGACCGGGGGAAAGACCCCTCGGACAGACCCCTCGGACGGGCCCGGGGTGGGCCGGTCAGTCGCGCAGCAGGTCCGGCACCCCCGCCGCATCCGGTTCGTCGCGCCCGGTGGAGAGCACCGTCAGCTGCTGCGTGGCGCGGGTGAGGGCGACATAGAGCACCCGCAGCCCGGCCGGGGACTCGTCGGCGATCTCGGCCGGCGAGACCACCAGGGTCGCGTCGTACTCCAGCCCCTTGGCCTCCAGCGAGCCCAGGGCGACCACCCGGTCCCCGAGCCCGGCCAGCCAGCGGCGGGCCTGCTCGCGGCGGTTCATGGCCACCACGACGCCGACCGTGCCGTCCACCTCGCCCAACAGCCGCGCGGCCTCGGCGGCCGTGGCCCGCGCCAGCTCCGCGTCGGCCGCGCCGTCCGCGGCGGCCACCGCGAACCGGGGCGTCAGGCCCGTCGAGCGGACCGCGTCCGGCGACCGCATCCCCGGCATCGCCAGCGCCAGCACCTTGGCCGCCAGGTCGGCGATCTCCGCCGGATTGCGGTAGTTGACGGTGAGTGTGAAGCGGCGGCGGGGGCGGGTGCCCAGCGCCTCGTCACGGGCGAGCGCGGCCTCGTCCGGGTCGGACCAGGAGGACTGCGCCGGATCGCCGACCACCGTCCAGGTGGCGTGCCGGCCGCGGCGGCCGACCATCCGCCACTGCATCGGCGTCAGGTCCTGGGCCTCGTCGACGATGACATGGGCGTAATCGGTGCGCTCCTCCTCCAGGCGCTCGCGGCGGCCGCGGCCGGAGGAGGAGCGGTCGGCGAAGGTCGTCAGCTCCTCCAGCCCGGTCAGCTGATCCAGCGGATCGGCTTCGCGCGGACGCGCCGGGCGCATCGGGGCGCCGAGGATCAGCTGGAGCTCGTCCAGCAGCGCCACGTCGTGCACCGACAGCGGGCCGTTGCCCCGGTCGCCCAGCCGCTGGAGGGAGCGGGCCAGCCGGCGCACCTCGCGCGGGTTGAGCAGGCGGCGGGCCCAGCGGGACAGCAGCCGCTCGTCGGCCATCGCGGCCAGCACCCCGCGCGGGGCGAGCTCGGGCCACCAGGCGTCGAGGAACTCCTGGAACTCCGGCTCGGTGGCGATGTCCTCGTCGAAGCCCTGGCGGACCTCGGCGGCCAGTTCGGGGTCCGTGTAACGGCGGGCGGCGCCCGACTGCGTCCACAGGGCGTCGAGGATCAGCCGACGGGCGCGTGGGCGCAGCAGGTTGACCGGGGCGGTGCCGCCGAGGGCCGACTGGCGGATGCCATGCAGGGCGTCCGCGTCGAGTTCGAGGCGGCCGCCGAAGGCGACGACGCGCAGCCGGTCCGGGGCCGTGCCCAGCTCCAGCGCCCCGCGGGCCGCCTTGCGCAGCAGCTTCTGCATGCGGGCGGAGCCCTTGATACGGGAGACGGCCGGGGGGTCGTAGGCGGTGGCCTCGGCGCCGTCCACCAGGGAGCCCAGGGCGCGGATGGCGACCTGGCCCTCCTCGCCGAGCGAGGGCAGCACGCCTTCGGTGTAGGCGACCAGCAGCGGGGTCGGGGAGACGATCAGGATGCCGCCCGCGTAGCGCCGCCGGTCCTGGTAGAGGAGGTAGGCGGCGCGGTGCAGGGCGACCGCGGTCTTGCCGGTGCCGGGGCCGCCCTCGACCTCGGTGACGGAGGCGGCGGGGGCCCGGATGACCAGGTCCTGCTCGGCCTGGATGGAGGCGACGATGTCCCGCATGGTGTGGCTGCGGGCCCGGCCGAGCGCGGCCATCAGTGCGCCGTCGCCGATCGCCGGCAGCTCCTCGCCGTCCAGGGTGGCGGTGACCTCCGGGCGCATCAGATCGTCCTCGACGCCCAGGACCTGACGGCCCTTGGAGCGGATGACGCGGCGGCGGACGACCCGGCCGGGGGCGACGGGGGTGGCGCGGTAGAAGGGCGCGGCGGCCGGCGCCCGCCAGTCGATGACCAGCGGCGCGTAGTCGGCGTCGAGGACGCCGAGCCGGCCGATGTGCAGGGTCTCGGCGATGGCGGCGCGGTTGTCGACGATGGCGCCCTCGGCGGGCTCGACGGAGGTGTAGGCGCCGTCGGGGCCCTTCTTGCCGTCCTTGCCGAGGAGCAGGTCGATCCGGCCGAAGAGGAAGTCCTCGTACTCGGAGTTGAGGCGGTGGAGATGGACACCGGCCTGGAAGACCTGGGCGTCGCGTTCGGCGAGCGCGCCGGGCGTGCCGACCTGGCCGCGCTTGGCGGCGTCGTCCATCAGGAACTCCGCCTCGTGGATCTTCTCCTCGAGGCGCCGGTAGACGGAATCCAGATGCGTCTGCTCGGCGGCGATCTCACGGTCGCGCACCGAATCGGCGGCGCGGACGGCGTCCGGTGCGTGGTCCGGTGCGTGCGTGGCGTTCTGCGCGGCCACCCAGGCCCCCTTCTGCTGTGCGTAGGGCAGCCGTCAACCGTACGCGAAGGGGGCACCGTACGCACCTGGCCATACGGACAAAATCGGGCGTGTCCGGTCGGATGTTGACCTAGACCTTAACGTCGGCAGAAGTCCGGGTGACGCCCTGCGACCGCCCGCGGACCACCTGCGACACCTCCGGGACCGCGCCCGACCCCCTCAGACGTTCACACCGGCCAGCCTCCTGCCGTCGAGCGTACGGATCTCGAAGCGGACGATCTCGCCGCGGTCGAAGGCCGCCCCACCGGTGGCGAACAGCGGTTCGCTGTTCCACTTGCCGGTGGCGCCCTTGATGCCGTAGCCGCCCTCGGGCACCGCCCAGGTGGTGACGGTCTGACGGCTGCCGTCCTTGCCGACGGCGACAAGGTCGCAGGTCAGCGGCCCTTTGACGCCGGCGAGCCGGAGGACGACCTGGGTGCCCCACGGTTTGGCGGCGAGGGAGACGCCCGCCGAGACCTTGGTGACGGGATCGACGGCGGTGGCCTGCTCGCCCGCCGCGTACTGCGCGCGGACGGCACTGGCGAGCGGCGCCGGCGCGGGCGCGGGCGCACCCTGATGCCCCCCGCCGGTGAGCGCGGCGGTGGCGATCGGGCCCCCGACGATCAGGACGGCGGCCGCCGCGACGAGATACAGCCGGCGCCTCGCCCGCCCGCGCCGGGTGGCCGCCACCTCGTCGAGCAGCCCGTTCAGGACGCCGGGCCCCGGCCGGGCGGTGACCGTCTCGGGCGTGGGTGCGGTCTGCCGGAACTCGGCCAGCATCGGGGACAGCCCCATCAGTTCCTCGAGTTCGGCCGCGCACCGGTCGCAGCCGGCCAGATGCCGCTCGAACCGGTCCGCGTCGGCCGCATCCAGGACGCCCAGCGCATAGGCGCCGACGTCGGTGTGCCGGTCCGGCTGCGTGGGCGGGGTCACTCCGTCACTCCTCGTTCCTCAAGCGACAGCTTCAGGGAGCGCAGCGCGTAGAAGACCCGGGACCGTACGGTCCCCGCCGGTACGCGCAGTACCTCCGCCGCCTCGCTGACCGTACGCTCCTTGAAGTACGTCTCGACAAGCGCCTCCCGGTGGGCCGGACTCAGATCGCCCAGCGCCTCGGAGAGCGTCATCATGCGCAGCGCCCGGTCGATCACATCGGCCGCGGGCATGGTCTCCAGCGGCGTCGCATCGACCTCCTGGGGACGGGCCCGGCGGCTGCGGTGGCCGTCGATGACGATCCGCCGGGCGACGGTCACCAGCCAGGGCCGGATGGAGCCGGTCGCGCGCTGCAACTGCCCGGCGTTGCGCCAGGCCCGCACCAGCGTCTCCTGCACCACGTCCTCCGCCCGGTGCCGGTCGCCCGCCACCAGCCGCAGGACGAAGGCGAGAAGCGGACCCGCATGCTCGTCGTAGAGGGCTCGCATGAGCTCCTCGTCAGGTGTCGTCCGGTCTGCCACGGCGGCATCCTTGCGCACTCCAACTCCCCGGTCGATAGCGCGGATCACCGGATAGCGCCCGGGACCATGCCATGAATCGGCCTTGTGGGGAGGGATACGGGCGAGAGGGGCGGGATTACTCAGGGGCGGGGAGAAAAAGGCGAGAAAAAGCGTGCGGGACGAGGCGGGGCAGGGTGGGCGGGGGTCAGGGGTGGGTGCCGTGGGCGACGCCCTGCCCGCCCGTACGCCGGCGGTGGCGCGCCACCCGTTCCCGGTTGCCGCACACCTCGCTCGAACACCACCGGCGGCGCCGGCCGCGGGAGGCGTCCAGATAGACCAGCGAGCAGCCCTCCCCCGCGCACTCCCGCAGCTGGCCGCGCACCGTGGCGTCGGTCAGCAGCCCGACGGCGTCCCGGGCCACCGCGGCCAGCAACTCCGCGCAGTCCGGCGGCTCGGGGAAGGTGCGCACCAGGGTGCCGTCCGCGGCGCGCACCGCGTGGGCGGCGGGCGGCGCGGCGGCCGCGGCCGCGGCGTTGAGCAGCGCCAGATCGGCGTCCGCCGCCCGGCCGCGCAGTTCGTCGCGCACCACCCGGCGCAGCAGGGCGCGCAACTCCCGGAAACGGGCGACCCACTGGCCGTCGACGCCGTCCGGCGGGGCGCCGCCGGGCACCACTCCCGCGCCGGTCAGCCAGGCCGTCAGCGACTCGGGGCCGGTGAGCCGTTCGGCCGGCGCACCGGCCGTGGCCAGCAGGTCCAGGCAGATCCGCCCGCAGTCGAACCGCAGGTCGTAAGGCGCCGCCATGTGCCTGTCACTCCCTAGAGACAACACGGAACAGACGCGGAACACCGCGTGTGCCCCCAGAGTGCCCGGCAGGCGCGGCGGCCGGAAGCCTACGGGCGACGCCGCCGGCCACCGATCGGACGCGGCGTGCCGGGCAGCAGTGGCGGTTCGGGCACGCCCGTGAGCCACCCGGCGGCCCCTACTCCCCGCCGTACTTGTCCGACTCCCCGTGCGGATCGAGCGACAGCCGGTACCCCCGCTTGACGACCGTCTGGATCAGCTTGGGCGCGCCCAGCGCCACCCGCAGCCGGGCCATCGCCGTCTCCACCGCATGCTCGTCGCGGCCCGAACCGGGCAGCGCGCGCAGCAGATCCGCGCGGGAGACCACCCAGCCGGGGCGGCGGGCCAGCGCGCGCAGCAGCGCCATCCCGGCGGGCGGCACCGGGCGCAGTTCGCCGTTGACCACGGCGGCGTGGCCGCGGATCTCGATACGGTGCCCGGCGACCGGCAACGGCCGTACCCGTCCCGGCAGTTCCCGGCACAGCAGCTGCACCAGCGGCCCCAGCCGGAACCGCTCGGGCTGGAGCGTGGGGACGTCCCGGGCCTGGAGCGGCAGCGCGGTGACCGGCCCCACGCACACCGCCAGCACCTCCTGCCGCAGCGCCGCCACCGCCTCGTCGTGGATGCCGCGCTCCTCGGCACGGCGCAGCAGCGAGGCGGCGGCCGGCGCGCTGGTGAAGGTCACCGCGTCCACGCCGCGGGCGATGACGGCGTCCAGGAGGCGGTCGACGGGGCCGATGTCCTCCGGCGGCATCCAGCGGTAGACGGGGACGCCGACGACCTCGGCGCCATCGGCCCGCAGCGCCTCGACGAAGCCCGGCAGCAGCTCCCCGTGCAGCTGGATGGCGACCCGGCGGCCCGAGACGCCCTCCTCCAGCAGCCGGTCGAGCACCTCGGCCATCGACTCCGAGGCCGGCGACCACTTCTCGTTGAGTCCGGCGGCCCGGATGGCGCCGCGTACCTTCGGGCCGCGCGCCAGCAGTTCCACCCCGGCCAGCCGCGCCAGCAGGGCCTCGCCCAGTCCCCAGCCCTCGGCGGCCTCGATCCAGCCGCGGAAGCCGATCGCGGTGGTGGCCACGACGACATCGGGCGCGTGGGCGATCAGGTCCTTCGTCGCGGCGAGCAGTTCGGTGTCGTCCGGCAGCGGGACGATCCGCAGCGCCGGCGCGTGCATGACCTGCGCGCCGCGCCGCTCCAGCAACGCGCCCAGTTCCTCCGCCCGCCGGGCCGCGGTCACCCCGACGGTGAATCCGTCCAGCGCCCGCACGGCCCGGCCCTCCGGTGCCTGCTGCCGATCGTCCATGGTCGTCCGTCCCGCACCGCCCACAAAGGTGTGCTGCGTCGTGCTCATACTCCCGCTGTGCCTGCCGCCGCGGCCCGGGCGGCACGGGTGCCAAGTCGACAAGCGTGCCAACGCCACATGTCAGACCTGGTCCCTCAGTATTTCCCGTCTGTTACGTGCGTCCCGCGCGGCTCACCCGGGGACACCCGTGACCCGTGGGCCCGGTGTGTCCCCGGTGACCGGTCGGACGCGTCAGACCTCGGCGTACACCGGCCGACGGGTCTCCTCCCCCGCCTCCGCCTCCGTCGCGGCGCGCGCCCCCGCCGCCGGCCGCAGGTATACGGCCCAGGTCACCGCGCCGCACACCACGTAACAGGCCAGGAACGCCACGAAGGCGGGCGTGCCGGATCCGGTCGCCGCGAACGCCTGGCGGAAGGCGAGGTTGATGCCCAGCCCGCCGAGCGCTCCCACCGCCCCGATCAGGCCCATGGCGGCCCCCGACAGCCGCCGTCCGTACGCCGCGGCCTCCTCCCCCGCAAGGCCGCGGCGTACCGCCTGCGCCTGGAAGATCCCCGGAATCATTTTGTACGTCGAGCCGTTGCCGAGCCCCGTCAGCATGAACAGCGCGATGAATCCGACGAGAAACACCGGCAGCGACCGCATCGCCGACGCGTAGATCACCACGCCGGTGGCCGTGCCCATGGCGACGAAATTGCCGAGCGTGATCCGTGCGCCGCCGAACCGGTCCGCCAGCCGCCCGCCGACCGGCCGTACCAACGATCCCAGCAGCGGCCCGATGAAGGTCAGTGACGCCGCCTGAAGGGGCGTGCGCGCGAACTGGATCTGGAGGACGAGACCGAAAGCGAAGCTGTAGCCGATGAACGATCCGAAAGTGCCGATGTACAGCAGCGCCATCACCCAGGTGTGCGGCTCCTTCGCGGCATCCACGGCCGCGCCGGTGTCATTCGTCACCGGCCCCAGATTGTCCATGAACAACGCCGCCGACACCGCCGCGGCCACGATCAGCGGGATGTACACGGCCAGCACGATCCGCGGCTGCGCGGCGCCCGCCGTACCGATCACCAGCAGGCCCAGCAGCTGGATCACCGGCACCCCGATATTTCCGCCGCCGGCATTCAGCCCCAGCGCCCACCCCTTCTTCCGCAACGGATAGAAGGAGTTGATATTCGTCATCGACGAGGCGAAATTCCCCCCGCCGACCCCCGCCAGCGCCGCCACCGCCAGAAAGGTGCCGTACGAGGTCCCCGGCGTCATCACGATCGCCGCCGCGGTCGTCGGAATCAGCAGCAGCAGCGCGCTGAACACCGTCCAGTTACGGCCACCGAACCGCGCCACCGCAAAGGTGTACGGCACCCGCAGTACACCGCCCACCACGGTCGGCATCGCCACGAGAAAGAACTTCTTGGCCGGATCCACCCCGTATTCCGGCCCCATGAACAGCACCATCACCGACCACAGGCTCCAAATGGAGAAGCCGATGTGCTCGGAGAACACGGAGGCGACCAGATTCCGCCGCGCCACCCGCTCCCCGGTCTGCGCCCAGAACCCCTCGTCCTCCGGATCCCACCGCTCGATCCACCGCCGCCCGCGCCGCACCCGGCTTCCGCCGGCCCCGCCGTCGGGCTCCCCGCCCCTCGTACTCGTGACGCCCTCGCCCGTCATCCCGCCTCCCAACGCTCCGTGGCACCTTCACCTCGAAGCTAGGGACGGCGGGTTTCCGCCCGATGCCGCCCGGTGACACCGGCGAAACCTTGCACTCACGGGACAGGGCGAGCGGTGGTGAGGGAGGGCGGGCCCGGCCGACAGGGGCCTATTCGGCCACCTGCTTCGGCGGGCTCATCCAGATCGTGCTCCCGCAGACGTCCATCCGCGAGCGCTTACCCTTCTCGTCCCGGACCGGTATGGCCCGATCGAAGGTGTCGCGCGGCGCGGCAACCACCGCCTCCACATTGCCGACCTGGCACAGCGCGGACGGCCGTCCCTGGTACGAGTCCCGGTAGCGCAGGCTGGTCATCACCGTGCCGCCACGCCGCAGATCGATCGGCATGGCCGGACCCTGGCCCTTCCCGTCGGACTCCGGGCCCTTGCCGACATGCACGGCGAAGGCCGGGAAACCGTGGAAGACGCAGGGCTGCGCCCCCTGGTTCACCACGGACAGCCGGGCCTCGCGATGCGTGCTGCGCGGCAGCTTCTTCAGCACGGTCAGCTTCCAGCGCAGGTTCTTCGTCGTGCAGTTGGCATGCAGGGCCGCCATCCGGGCGGAACCACAGCCGACCACACCCAACCCGAGGGTGACGGTCAAAGCGAGCGCGGCCGTGGTCGCCGCGAGAAGTGAGCGTCGCCGCACAACTCCCCCTGATTCATTCTGGACACGATTCCCTGCAATGAAGGAAGGGTTTCACGCCCGCGGGGTTGCCTGCGCCCACCGTGTCCCGAGAGACCGGCCGGCGAATCCGGGGCGATAACGGGACGACGGTGAGGTTATGGCTGCACGACGGCGAGGTGGTGGCGGGGCGACGGCACGGTGGTGACGGTGTGAGCGCGGGGATCCGACCACCCAACTGGCCGAAGATTCGGGCGGATCGGCGAACGAATCGGGTTGAATGGGGATGAAGTGGGATTGATCGGGCCCGTCGTCAGACCCCGGCCCTCCAAGACCCCGCCCCTACGAGTCACCACCCCTGCGCGCCCCCGCCCCCATCACCGCGGCATCCTCCTCCGGCAGCCACCACCGCCCCTCCGGAAGGACGCCCTTCCCGGACAACGGGCCGCCTCCCGGCGACGCCAACCACGCGCCCTCCTCGCCGAGTTCCCGCGCCGCCGCCCGCAGCGCCTCCAGTCCGGGATGGCGCAGCCCCTTTCGCCACACCATCGATACCGGCGACAGCGGAACCGGATCGACGACCGGCCGCAACACCATCCCCGGCACCTCGATGAACTCCACGCTCGCCAGCACCGACCACCCCCGTTTCCGCACCACCCGCACGAATTCCTCCGACCCCTCGATCTCGGGGAACGGCTCCGCCATCGCGATGCCCCGCCCATCGAAGAGCCGCGCCGCCAGATCCGTCCACTCGGCGGTCCCCGCGTTGCCGGCGCCCGCGTAGAGCGTCTCGCCGGCCAGCTCCGCCAGTGGTACGGCGGGCCGTGCGGCCAGCGGATGGTCCTCGGGCAGCAGCACCGCCATCGGCTCCAGCCGTACGGGCTGCTGCACGAGCCCGGCCCGTACGCCCGGCGGCAGCCCCGCGAACCGTCCGAACGACACATCCAGCCGCCCGGCCGCCAGCTCCCCCGCCGCCCCGGTCAGCCCACTGTGGAAGCGGGCAACCAGCTCACAGCTCTCCGGCACCCGCGCCCGCGCCTCCTCCAGCACCCGGTACGCGGTCCCGACCGGCGCCCCGACATCCACCAGCAGCGGCCGCTCGGCGTCCCGCCGGAAGGCGGCGGCCAGCTCGTCCTGCGCGCCCAACACCCGCCGCGCGTAGGGAAGCAGCCGCTCCCCCTCCACCGTCAGCGCCACCTGCCGAGTGGTCCGTACGAACAGATCGACACCCAACTCCCGCTCCAGGCGCCGCACATCACGGCTCAGCGCCTGCTGGGCGAGATACAGCCGGGCAGCGGCCCGGGTGAAGTGCAGCTCCTCGGCCACGGCGACGAACACCCGCAACAGCCGAGGCTCCATGTCAGACGCCATCGCCCCATCCTCCCCACCGCACCCACTCACAACACAGGTGCGTCAATGGCCGTCCCGCAGGTGTTGGACGCTCCACGGCCCCACCGACGACCGTAGAGGCATGATCCTCTTCCTCGCCTCCCGCCCCGTCACCGCACCCCCGGTACGCCCGGCCGCCCCGGTCCGCTCCACCCGGCGCGTCCGGCCGGTATGTCCCGCGCGCCGCGTCCGTCCGCCCGGCTTTCGCTTCCTCGCCCCCTATCGCCGGCTCTTCTCCGTCCCCGGCACCCGTGCCTTCACCGCCGCCAATCTGCTGGCCCGCCTCCCCATGGGCATGCTCAGCGTCAGCGCGGTTCTGATGATCGCCGCGACCCGCGGCTCCTATGCGCTGGCCGGAGCCGTCACCGCGACCGGCCTGGCGGCCACGGCACTGGTCGGCCCGCTGACCGCCCGGCTGATCGACCGCCACGGCCAGGCCTGTATCGCCGTCCCGGCCACCGTCTTCGCCGTCCTCGGCTCGCTCTCCCTCCTCCTCTGCATCCGCTGCCACGCCCCCACCTGGACCCTCTTCGCCTCGTACGCCGCCACCGCCACCACCCCCAACACCGGCGGGATGTCCCGCGCCCGCTGGGCCCATCTCTTCCGTGACGACCCGGCCGCCCGCCACACCGCCAACTCCTTCGAACAGGCCGCGGACGAACTCTGCTTCATGCTCGGCCCCGTCCTCGCCACCTTCCTGTGCACCGCCCTCTTCCCGGAAGCCGGCACCCTGGTGGCGGCGGCCTGCTTCCTGACGGGCGTCCTCCTCTTCGCCGCCCAGCGCCGCACGGAACCCCCCATCGCCGCCCGCGCCCCCGGTCACTCCGGCTCTCGGGCCCGCTCCCGCACTCCGCTACGACTACCGGGGCTGCCGCCCCTCCTCCTCACCTTCCTCGCCACGGGCGCGATCTTCGGGTCCCTGGAGGTCGTCACCGTCGCCTACGCCGACGACCACGGCGCACGGTCCGCAGCCGGCGCGATGCTCGCCCTCCAGGCCGCCGGCTCCTGCGCGGCGGGCCTGCTCTACGGCCTGCTGCCGCCGACCACCGGGCCCGCGCATCACCTCCGCCGCTTCCGCCGCTGCGTCGGCGCCATGGCCGCCCTGATGCTGCTCCCCCTGCTCGCCGCCCGGACGGGCAGCCTGACGGCGCTGACCTGCGCCCTGCTCCTGGCGGGGATGGCCACCGCGCCGACCATGGTCACCGGTATGGGCCTGATCCAGTCCCGCACCCCGGCGGCCCGGCTGAACGAGGGGATGACCCTGTCCGTGACCGCCCTCCTGGCCGGGATCGCCACGGGCTCGGCCGCGGGCGGCTACGCCGTGGACTATGCGGTGCCCGCCGCGGCCGCCGCCCTCGCCTGCGTCCTCGCCCTGCTCACCACCCGCCCCCCGCGGTGACCCCCGGCCCGAACGGCCACGCACGACCGGGGAACGACCGGCGAAGACACAAAAAACCGGTGCCCCGCGAGGATCTCGCGGGGCACCGGCCTACATGGGATGAGTGGAGATGGCGGGAATCGAACCCGCGTCCAACGGTGCAGAATCAGGGCTTCTCCGAGTGCAGTTCGCTGCGATTTTCTCGGCCCCGGAGATCACGCGAACAAGTCTCCGACGGGCCCAGCCACTGTTTGATTTCCTTCTACACCCCGTGACCGGGTCTAGAAGTTTAGTTCCCTAGCTGATGCCAGGATCCGGGTCGGGAACATCCCCGGGCTGACACTTCGCAAGTCGCTACTTAGGCAGCGAGGGCGAAGGAATCGCGCTTGGTGTTGGCGATTATTGGTTGCGACATATGGTTAACGAGATCATTGCCGCTTCCTCGACTCGCTTCCCCTGCTTCGACATCCGCTGTCGAAACCGATCATCCCCATGTTGATTTATCAAAGTGGCACCCACACCAGGGCGCCTGCACCCTCCGTGGGGTGCTGGGCCATCGTACGTGAACAACGCAGGACGTCGCCAGCGTATTCCCGGCAGCCCCGCCGCCGGGCGGCCGGCGGACCGGCCGCAGGGTCCGGCCCGGTCAGGCCCGCTGACGGCGCCGCGCCGCGGACATCGCACGGTCCGCCTCGCGTCGGTCCTGCTGTTCCCGGAGCGTCTGCCGCTTGTCGTATTCCTTCTTACCCTTCGCCAGGGCGATCTCGACCTTGGCGCGGCCGCCCTTGAAGTAGAGCGCCAGCGGCACGATGGTGTGCCCGGTCTCCTGCGTCTTGGATTCCAGCTTGTCGATCTCGAGGCGGTGCAGCAGCAGCTTCCGCTTGCGGCGGGCGCTGTGGTTGGTCCACGTCCCCTGGGCGTATTCGGGGATGTGGACATTGTGCAGCCATGCCTCATTGCGGTCGATCTGGACGAATCCGTCGACCAGTGAGGCGCGACCCTGCCGCAGCGACTTCACCTCGGTACCGGTGAGCACCAGACCACACTCATAGGTGTCCAGAATGTGGTAGTCGTGCCGCGCCTTCTTGTGCTGGGCCACGAGCTTGTACCCGGGGTCCTTGTCCTTGCCCTTTTGCTTGGTCTGCTTAGTCATGGTGTCGCCATTTTCGCACTACGAGCCGGTGCCGAGGCCACTCAATACTGTGCGGGCCCGCTTTTCCGCATCCCGCCCGGCAAGGAGGTCGGGGGTGATGCCCCGGCCGTCGACGGACCGGCCGGCGGGGGTGCGGTAGTGGCCGACGGTGAGCTCGGCGACCGAGCCGTCGGCCAGACGGCTGGGCATCTGGACCGAGCCCTTGCCGAAGGTCGGGGAGCCGACGACGATCGCCCGGCCGCGGTCCTGGAGGGCACCGGCGAGCAGTTCGCCGGCGCTCATCGTGCCGCCGTCGACGAGGACGACGAGGGGGATGCGGGTGTTGCCGCCCGGCTCGGCGTACAGGGCGCGCTGGCTGCCGCGGACGTCGTAGGTGGCGACCAGGCCGCCGTCCAGGAAGGCGGAGGCCGCGGCGACGGACTCGGTGACCAGGCCGCCGGTATTGCCCCGCAGATCGAGCAGCAGGCCCGAGCGCGGTGCGGCCTGGCGCACCGCCCGGCGGACGGCTTCGCCGGTGCCCTGGGTGAACGCGGCGACCCTGATGCGGGTGGGGCCGTGGCGGCCGACGAGCCGGTCGACGGTGACGTTCTGGGTTCTCAGCAGGATGCGGTGCAGGGTCACGGTCCACCGGTGGGAGCCGTGCGCGAGGGCGAGCTCCACCGGGGTGCCGACGCCCTCGGCGGGGTGGCGGGCGACGCCGCGCAGCCAGGAGACGATCTCGGTGACCGGTCTGCCCCGGGTGGCGCGGCCGTCGACGGCGCGCAACCGGTCGCCGATGGCGATACCGGCCCGTGCGGCGGGACTGCCGGGCGCCACCCGCGACACCTGGATGCGGCCGCCGTCGGCCTGCCGTACCCACAAGCCGACGCCGACGTACGCGCCGTCCAACTGCTGCTGGAAGTCCTTGAACTCGCCGGGGGTGTAGATCGTCGACCAGCGGTCGCCGCTGCGGCTGACGACGTCGGCGGCGGCCTGGGAGCCGGATTTCCCGTCCGCCATGGCCTGGGCCGCGGCGCGTTCGACGGCCGCGCGGTCGGCGGTGCGGCTCTTGGGGGCGGCCACGGCGGCGGCCGGGCGGGGGGCCGTCGCCTCGACGGCCCCCTCGGCCCGTTCGCCCCAAGTGCCGGTCGCCACACCGGTGGCGAGGACGGTGGCGAAGATCAACGTCAGGGCCGCCCCGCGGCGAATGCGGCGGGGCCGGTCGTAGGAACACGGGCCCGACATGGCGGTGAGTCTAGGGGACAAAAAGGCGCCGTACGGTGAGTTGACCGTACGGCGCCCCTTGGTAAAGCTCACACCTTGAGGTACTTGCGCAAGGCGAAGAACGCGGCGAGGGCCGGCATCAGCAGGCCGATCAGCAGGACCAGCGGCAGCACCTGGGCCACCGAGTCCCAGCCGATGAAGTTGATCACCTGGATCTTCTGAGCCAGCCAGTTGTTGATGAGGATGGCCTTGCCGCCCACGATCAGCACACAGGCGAAGGCGGCGCCCAGCAGGCCCGCGATGGCGGCCTCCAGGATGAACGGCATCTGGATGTAGAAGCTGGACGCGCCCACCAGGCGCATGATCCCGGTTTCGCGCCGCCTGCTGAACGCCGACACCCGGACGGTGTTGACGATCAGCATCAGGGCAACGATCAGCATCAGCCCCATCACGCACAGCGCGGCGATGTTCATGCCGTTCAGGAGGTTGAACAGCGGCTCAACGGTGTCCCGTTGGTCCTGCACCTCCTGGACGCCGGGCCGCTCGGAGAACGCCGACTTGATCACGTCGTACTTCGTGGGGTCCTTGAGCTTGACCCGGAAGGACTCCGGCAGCTGGTCGGGGGTCACCAGACCGGCCACGGGCGTGTCGCCGAACTGCTCCTTGTAGTGCTTGTACGCCTGGTCGCTGGTCTCGTGCTGCACGGTCTGGACGATCGGCAGACGGTGCAGCTCGGCCAGGATGTCGTTCTTCTGCTGCTCGGTGGCCGCACCCTTGGCGCAGTTGGCACCGGTGTCGGCGTCGTTCTTGTTGCAGAAGAAGATGGAGACGTTGACCTTGTCGTACCAGTAGCCCTTCATGGTGCTGACCTGGTCGCGCATCAGCAGCGAGGCGCCGAACAGGCCCAGGGAGAGGGCTACGGAGACGATGACGGCGAAGGTCATCGTGAGGTTTCGGCGGAGACCGACGCCGATCTCCGACAGGACGAACTGGGCGCGCATGGCGTCCTTTCAGTGCTGGTAGCCGTACACGCTTAGTGCTGGTAGCCGTACACGCCCCGCGACTGGTCGCGGACGAGCCGGCCCTTTTCGAGTTCCATGACGCGCTTGCGCATCTGGTCGACGATCTGCTGGTCGTGGGTGGCCATGACCACGGTCGTACCGGTCCGGTTGATCCGGTCCAACAGCTTCATGATGCCGACCGAGGTCTGCGGGTCGAGGTTACCGGTGGGCTCGTCCGCGATGAGCAGCATCGGGCGGTTGACGAAAGCCCGCGCGATCGCGACGCGCTGCTGCTCACCACCGGAGAGTTCGCCGGGCATACGGTCCTCTTTGCCACCGAGGCCGACGAGTTCGAGCACCTCGGGGACCGTCTTGCGGATCTGTCCGCGCGGTTTGCCGATGACCTCGAGGGCGAAGGCGACATTCTGCCCCACCGTCTTGTTGGGGAGCAGCCGGAAGTCCTGGAAGACGGTGCCGACCTGGCGCCGCATCTGCGGGACCTTCCAGTTGGACAGCTTCGCGAGGTCCTTGCCCAGTACGTGCACGGCGCCATGACTGGCGCGCTCCTCCCGCAGGAGCAGCCGCAGGAAGGTGGACTTACCGGAGCCCGAGGAACCCACCAGGAAGACGAACTCGCCGCGTTCGATCTCCAGGGAGACGTCCCTGAGGGCGGGGCGGTTCTGCTTCGGGTAGGTCTTGGAGACGTTGTCGAATCGGATCACAGATGCACCACGGTCGACCTGGGTAGGGGCACGGGTTGCCGTGTTGCGGCTCCCGTCGGTGTGCGTGACCATACGCGAACCTCGCGCGGCAGCGCAGTCGCCGGAGGGGGTTGGTGCGTTTATTCACGGCATGTAGCCGGACAATCCCGTCATCCGGGCGGGCTGTCGGGGCATCCATGCGGGCAAATGGAGCACAGGCGCACGGGGCGCGCCGTTCGGCCGGGAAGCTGGCACAGTGGTAGGGGAACCAATGCGCCTTCCGGTGCGTTGGCGCAGTGAAGAGGGAGGTCGCATGACGTACGACCGATTGGTGTGCGCCAACTGCGCGGCCCCTGTGAGCGAGGGCCGCTGCCCTGTGTGCCGGGCCAGCAGGCAACGGCTTCAGCAGCAAGAGGGCATATTCGGCCAGCTCAGCCCGGTGGCGCTGGTGGCCCTGCTGATCGCTCTGGTCGCGGTCGCGGTGCTGCTCCACCAGGCCGTCTGAGCCGTCCGGCCCCGGCGGGGACGGGTTGCGCCTGCCGGCGCGCCGGCGGGACAGGGAGCCGGAGGGCACTCCCGAGGGGCGGGACCTCATCACCGTGAGTGATGATACGTGCGCGTATCGATAGCGTTGCGGAAACATGAGCCACAGAAACGCCGAGGGGCCCGGGGTGCTGCCACCCCGGGCCCTTCGTTCACTGCGTGTCAGCGTCAGGCCGCGGCCGCGCCGCCACCGTTCTTGTTGATCAGACGGGGCAGGATGCGGAAGCCCACACCGCCCGCGATCATGGTCGCCGCACCGATCAGCAGGAAGGTGGTGCCGGAGGAACCGGTCTCGGCCAGCTCCCCGCCCTTCGGCTGCTGCTTGGCCTGGCCAGGAGTGTCGGACATGCCCTCCTTGCCCTTGCCCGGCTGCTCGACGGGGCCGGAGCCCTGGTTGTCGGTGCCGGTGCCGGTGCTGTCGCCACCGGTGGTGCTACCGCCCGTGGCGCTGCCGCCGCCGGTGGTGCTGCCGCCGTTGCTGCCGCCACCGCTGGTGTGACCGCCGGTGCTGCCACCGTTGCCGCCACCGGTGCTGTGACCGCCGGTGCTGCCGCCGTTGCTGCTGCCACCGTTGCTGTGACCGCCGTCGGTGCCGCCGTTGTTGCCGCCACCGGTGCTGTGACCGCCGTCGGTGCCGCCGTTGGTGGTGGTACCGCCGTCCGTGGTACCGCCGTTGGTGGTGGTGCCACCGTCCGTGGTGCCACCGTTGGTGGTGCCGCCGTTGGTGGTGGTACCGCCGTTGGTGGTGCCACCGTCGGTGCTGTCGCCGCCGTTGTCGCCGCCGCCGATCACACCGCCGATCGTGCCACCGTTGGAGTCGCCGCCGTTGTCGCCACCGTTGTCGCCGCCGGAGGAGTCACCGCCGGTGGAGGCGCCACCGCTGCTCTCGTCGCAGAACAGGTGCAGCGGGTCAAGCGGGCTGCAGTTGTCGCCGGCGCTCTGCTTCTGGCCGACCTCGGCCGCAGAGGCGGCACCGGCGGCGGTGAGCGACGCACCCGCCGCGATCACCGCACCGGCTGCAATGCGCGCTACGCGCAGCCGCGTCTTCTTCGTCATGTACTGCTACCCCCAGTAGCTGAACTCGTCATTGGAGCACCGCTGTACGGGGCGACGAGCCGGTGGGGGTACGCGAGTCACTGGCCCGCACATAGCGGCCGGGCCCCTCATCTCCCCGTTCATACACGCGCCCCAGACATACGCATGCCGCCGCCCAGCCTTCCCAGTTCGGCCAACATCGTCAAGGTCGAATAAAGGCGCGATGCCCGAATTGCTAGGCGTTGGGCGGTACATGGACATACGACTGTGACCAAACACCCGTCACGCAAAACAACTGCCTCCCCGAAGGAGACAGTTGTTCCGGAGTCGGCGGCCTGCCGGCGGCTACTTCTCCTGCTGCTTGCGCCAGCGGATCCCGGCCTCCAGGAAGCCGTCGATGTCGCCGTCCAGCACCGCGGTGGGGTTGCCGACCTCGAACTCGGTGCGCAGGTCCTTGACCATCTGGTACGGGTGCAGGACGTACGAACGCATCTGGTTGCCCCAGGAGTTGCCGCCGTCACCCTTGAGCGCGTCCATCTTGGCCTGCTCCTCCTGGCGACGGCGCTCGAGGAGCTTGGCCTGGAGGACGTTCATGGCGGTCGCCTTGTTCTGGATCTGCGAGCGCTCGTTCTGGCAGGAGACGACGATGCCGGTGGGGATGTGCGTCAGCCGGACCGCGGAGTCGGTGGTGTTGACGCCCTGGCCGCCGGGGCCCGAGGAGCGGTAGACGTCCACGCGCAGCTCGGACTCGTCGATCTCGATGTGGTCGGTCTGCTCGACGACGGGCAGCACCTCGACACCGGCGAACGAGGTCTGGCGGCGGCCCTGGTTGTCGAACGGCGAGATCCGCACCAGGCGGTGGGTGCCCTGCTCGACGGAGAGGGTGCCGTAGGCATAGGGGACCTGGACGGCGAAGGTCGTCGACTTGATGCCGGCCTCTTCGGCGTACGAGGTCTCGTACAGCTCGGTCTTGTAGCCGTGGCGCTCGGCCCAGCGCAGATACATCCGCTGGAGCTTCTCGGCGAAGTCGGCGGCGTCCACGCCACCGGCCTCGGCGCGGATGTTGACCAGCGCCTCACGGGCGTCGTACTCGCCCGACAGCAGCGTGCGGACCTCGAGCTCGTCCACCGCCTTGCGGACGGATTCGAGCTCCGTCTCGGCCTCGCTGCGGGCGTCCTCGTCGCCCTCGGCCTCGGCGAGCTCGAAGAGCACCTCGAGGTCGTCGACCCGGCCGCGCAGCTCCTCGGCCTTGCGCAGCTGGCCCTGGAGGTAGGACAGCCGGCTGGTGATCTTCTGGGCGTTCTCCACGTCGTCCCACAGGGACGGCGCCGCGGCCTGCTCCTCGAGCACGGCGATATCGGCCCTCATCTTGTCGAGGTCCAGGACGGCCTCGATCGACCCCATGGTCGAGGAGAGGGACTTCAGCTCTTCGGATACATCGACGACTGCCACGCACCCAGCCTAACGGCTACCGCCGACAGTGTGTCCCGGCCGGGGCCGCCGGGCCCGCGCGGCGCAGCTCACGGGGCCTGTGTGCGGTGGATGCCGGGCCGGGCGTCGTCCGGGTCGCCGTCGCCGGCGGTCAGCCAGCAGCCGAGCCCGACCGCGACGAGGAGCGCGGCGCCGACCGTGCCGAGCTTGATCCGGCGGCGGCGCATCGCCTCCGCGGCGGAGCGGTGCCGGGCCGAGCCCGCCCGTCGCTCTCCGGCGGCCCTGGGCGTGCGCGCGGTGCCGTGCGCACCGCCCGCGAGTTCGTCCGGCCCGGGGACCCGCATGCTGGTGTGCGTATCCCGGTTGGAGTCCGGCTTCGCGCCCTGGACCAGGGGGATGGCGCCGCGCGGCGGGGTGTCGTCCGCCTGGACGGCGGGCGGGTAGTCGCGGGACCCGGGGGCGGCGGCGCCCTCCGGGGCGTCCTCGGGCGCGTCGCCGTCGGGCTCGTCGATGTCCAGGGGCGGGATGCCGGCCAGGGAGGGCAGCATTTCGCGCAGCCGGGCGGCGAGCTCGGGCGCGCGCAGCCGGGAGGCGGGCGCCTTGGCCAGGCACTGGAGCAGCAGCTGCCACAGCTCGTCGGGGATGCCCGGCAGCGGGGCCACGCTCTCGGTGACATGGCGCCGCAGGACGGCTCCGGGGTGGCCGCCGCCGAAGGGGGTGAAGCCGGCGAGCAGCTCGTACAGGACGGTCGCCAGGGCGTAGACGTCCACGGAGGCGCGCGGCGGGAGGCCCTCGATGATCTCGGGGGCGAGGTAGTCGGGGGTGCCGATGACCTTGGTGGCGCGGGTGTGGCGCGGCGAGTCCACCAGGCGGGCGATGCCGAAGTCGGTGAGCAGCGCGGGGTGCGCGCCACCGGGGCCGAGCGGGCCCTGCATGTCCAGCAGGACGTTCTCGGGCTTGACGTCGCGGTGCACGATGCGCGCGGAGTGCGCGGCGGCGAGCCCGTCGGCGACGTCGGCGACGATGGCGACGGCGGCCTCCGGGGCCAGCCGGCGCTCGCGCTCCAGACGGGTGCGCAGGTCCGTGCCCCGTACGAGGTCCATGACCAGCGCCAGGTCGTTGCCGTCGACGACGAGGTCGCGGACGCCGACGACATGCGGGTGCTCCAGGCTCAGCAGCGCCGTCCGCTCCTGTACGAAGCGGCCGACGAGCTCCTGGTCGGAGGCGAGGTCCTCGCGCAACAGCTTGATGGCCACGGCCCCTTCGGGACCCTCGCCCAGCCATACGGTCCCGGCACTGCCGCGCCCCAGGATCTGGTGCGCGGTGTACCGACTGCCGATCTTCCGTCCCAAAACTGCTCCGACGTGTCGGGCCCCCGAGCGTGCTGCGGGGGCTGAGGTTGGCGTCAAAGCTACGCGGGCGCCGGGGGATTCACTGCCCCCGACGGCCACAACCTTCACTTCTGTGCGCGAAATCGCCCATCAGAAGTCGACAAATCAATACGACGGCGGTCGGCCGGGCCCCGGGCGGGACCTGGCCTTCGGTCACGGCTTGCTGCTGCTGAGCCCGTCGATGAAGTGCTTCACGCTGGTGAAGATGTCCCCTATCTGGGCGAAGAAGCCCTTGGTGGTGCCGATCCACTCCTGGAGGGGGGTCAGCTCCCAGATCAGCCAGCTCGCCACGAACAGGATGATCACGACGAACAGGCAGCCCTTGAGGCAGCCCAGGCCCGGGATCTTCATCGGGTTGGCGCTGCGCTGCCGCGGCTCGCGGCGGGGCGGCGGCTCCGGCGCGGGCGGACGCTCGTAGCGCTGCGGCGGGGGCTCCTGGCGGCGCTGCGGGGCCGGGCGCTGCTGCTGGGCGTACGGCTGCTGCTGACGGTACGGGGGCTGCTGCGGCGCGGGGCGGCGCTGGGGGCGGCGGCGCAGCGGGTCCTCGTTGGGGTCCAGGTACTGCACCTGGGTCTGTTCGTTGCGGTCGCGGGCGGCGCGCAGCTGGGACTCCCAGGGATGGGGGCCCTCCGGCTCCTGGGGCGGGCCCGGCGGCATCGGGGGCATCGCACGCGTCGGGTCGGCGCCCCCCTGGCCGTAGCCCGGGCCGCCCGGCGCCCCGGTGGAGGGCAGCACGCTGGTGGCCGCCGCCGGGTCGTACGAGCCGGCGTTGGAGGGCAGGACCTGGGTGGGGTCGGCATCGCCGGTGCCGGGCGCGCCGCCGATGCCCGTCCCGGGGACCGTGGCGGGCGCCGGGTCCGGGACGAGCAGCGCGGCGACGCCGAGGGCGGCCTCGGCCTGGGCGGCGGTGGCGTGCACCCCGACACCGTCCGCGACGGTGCGCAGCGCCCGGGCGAGGTTCTCGGCGCTCGGGCGCTCCTCCGGGCGCTTGCGCAGACAGCGCTCTATCACCGTCCACAGGGGCTCGGGCACCGAACCGGGGCGGCGCGGCTCCTCGCTCAGGTGGCGGTGCAGCACCTCCAGGGCGGTCGCGCCGGCGAACGGCGGGCGGCCGGTGACCAGCTCGTACAGCAGGATGCCGGCGCCGTAGATGTCCACCGCGGAGGTCTGCGGGCGGCCCTCGGCGGACTCCGGCGCCACATAGGCGGGGGTGCCGACGAATTCTTGGGTGCGGGTCAGGCCCGGGGAGTCGGCGAGGCGGGCGATGCCGAAGTCGGTCAGCATCGGGTGCATCTCGCCGCTGCCGTCGGAGCCGGCGAGCAGGACGTTGGCGGGCTTGAGGTCCCGGTGGACGACGCCGTCGGCGTGGCTGGCCGCCAGGGCGTCGGCGATCTGCGCGGTGAGCAGGGCGGCGGCCATCGGGCTGAAGGGGCCGTTGTCGCGCAGATAGCGGTGCAGGTCGGGGCCGTCGACCAGGTCCATCACCAGGGCGAGCAGATCGCCCTCCACGACCAGGTCGCGGGTGCGGACGATGTTGGGGTGGGTGAGCCGCAGCAGGACGGAGCGTTCGCGCAGGAAGCGCATCACCACGTCCGCGTCGTTCGCCAGCTCCTCCTTGAGGACCTTGATCGCGACGGTCTCGCCGGGCTCACCGGCCACGGCGGCCTCCGCGCCCGCCGCCTCCCGCTGGCGGGCACGCCAGACGGTGCCCGTGGCGCCGCGTCCCAGCGGCTCCTCGAGCAGGTACTTGCTGCCTACCGGCCGCACGTCATGCGCTCCCTGTCGTGGTGGATCTGTGGTCGAACCTGTGCCCCGTCCGCCGGATCGGAACCCCTGCGGGCGATCACGGCCCGGCTCGGGGACCTCCGACCCACTGTAGGCCGTCGGCCCGAACCCCCGGCTCCACGCCGGACGAGGCTTGTGGGGAAGACGCGCACTGCGGGCCGATGGTTGCCGCCGGCGCCCGGCCGATCGGCGCGGAGTGCGCCCCCGCGCGGCCCCGGCCGCCCCCGGCGACTGACCGCGGCGGTCGGATTCCGGCCGTTCCCTGCGCGCAAGCCGGCACTTTTTCGCCCTTAGAAGACCAATCAAGATCATCGAGCGGCGGCCGACGGGCGTGTTGTCAGTGGCAGGTGCGAGGATGCCCCCAGCACGCATTGTGGTGGGGGCGCGCGCTCTCCGTCGCGAAGCGCGCTTGGGACTTGTACGTGCCGACGCTCGGGCGCGGTGGGGGGTGAGCGGTGCCCCTGCCGGATCCCCGGCAGAAGGGACCGTTGACGGCGATGCAGATCCGGCTGACCGTCCTCGGGCCGCGCAGCGGCCACCCCGCACGGGCCTGCGACGTGCTCGTGACGGCCCCCGCCGGCACGGCCCTGGCGACCGTGGCGGGTTCCCTCGCGGCCTCCGTGGCCGGTCCCGGCGCGGAGGCGGGCAGCGGCCCCGTGGTCCTCTACGCCGGCTCCGAACGGCTCGACCCGCAGCGTGCCGCGATCGGCGAACCCCCGCTGATCGACGGTGCCGTGCTCACCCTCCAGGGCCCCGGGCCCGCCCCCGCCCACGGCCTGCCGCACGGCCCCGCCCGGCTGCGCATCGTCTCGGGCCCCGATGCCGGCGGCGTCCATCTGCTGCACGGCGGCCAGATCCGCATCGGCCGCTCCGCCGACGCCGACGTCCCCCTGGACGACCCGGACGTCTCCCGGCTGCACTGCGCGGTGACCGTCGAGCCGGACGGCGCGGTGTACGTCGCCGATCTGCGCTCCACCAACGGCACCGCGGTCGACGGCACCGAACTGGGCGAGGCGCCCGCCGCGCTGCGCCCCGGCGCCCTCCTGCGGATCGGCGAGTCCGCCCTGTGCCTCCAGCCCCCGGGCGACGCCCCGGACCCGGCGCTGCCCGCCGCCCCCGACGGCGAGGGGCATCTGCGGGTCGCCCCGGGCGTGGAGGTCCCCCCGCTCGAGCGAAGCCGAGAGTGGGGGAGAAACCGGGAGTGGGGCAGGGACGCGGCGGCGGGCGCGCGATTCGCCGGCGACGCCGCGCCCCGGGAGGCGTCCATTCCCGGCGCCCGGTCCGCCGTCCCCTTCCCCGCGTCCGTGCCCCCCGCCCGCGCACCGCACAGCGGGCCGGTCCGCCGCGACACCCCCCTGCGCGGTACGGCCCCCGAGCCCCCGCAGTCCGCCCCCGCCCACGACCGCCACGACCTCGCGCCCCCGCAGGACGGCACCCACGCCGGCCAGTACCGTCTCGCGCCCCCGGACGCCGCCCGGACGGCCCGCAAGGGCGGCCTCGGCGCCTGGGCCCGGCGGCTGGCCGGGGGGCGGTATGCCGCGGAGCGGCCGGAGGAGGCAGGGGCGGGGCCGGCGGAGACGGCCGACGGCGGGGCGGACGAGACCTACGGGCCGGACGCCGCGGCGGCGGACGGAGCGCAGGAGCGCTGGCCGGATGCCGCCGCGGTCCTCTTGACGGCGCTCGGCCCCGGCCCCCGCCTCTGGGAGCGCGGCCAGGACCACCCCGATGCGCTGACCGTACGGCTGGGCACGGCCGGCCGGGGCGGCGGCAGGATCGCCGCCCCGGTCACCGTCGAGCTGCGCCGGGCCGGCTCCCTGGGGCTGGCCGGACCGCGCGAACGGCTGGCCGGGCTGGCCCGCGCCGCCGTCGCCCAGCTGGCCGCCCTGCACGCCCCCTCCACCCTCGACATCGTGCTGATCTCCACGGACCGGGGGCGCAGCACCGAAGAGCGGGTCGCGGACTGGTCCTGGCTCGGCTGGCTGCCGCACGTCCGCCCGGCCCACGGCCAGGACTGCCGGCTGCTGCTCGCCTACGACCGGGAGCAGGCCGCCGCCCGTACGGCCGAGCTGCTGCGCCGCCTGGACGACGGCCCGCTGGGCCCCGACTGGGCCAGCGCCGAGCGCGCCGAGGTGGCCGCCGCCGCGGCCCGCCACGACGGCCCGTACACCCTGGTGATCGTGGACGGCGACCTCGGCTCGTCCGAGCTGCGGGAGAGCGCGGCCCGGCTCGCGGCGGGCGGCCCGGCGGCCGGGATCCATCTGCTGTGTTTGGCCGAGACGCCCGCCGCGTGTCCCGCCTTCCCGCTGTCCGCGACGTACGAGGCCGCCCGCCGGGCCTCGCCCGCCTTCGGCGAGTGCGGCGCGGTGGCGGTGCTCAGCGGCGATGTGGCCACGGCGCTGCGCGTCGTCCAGCCCGGCTCCGGGCCGAACGGCGCGGTCTGCGCGGTGGACGCCGTCTCCACCGCCTGGGCCGAGCGCTTCGCCCGCGCCCTGGCCCCGCTGCGCGAGGCCGACCCGGCCACCGGCACCCGCGGGCAGGTCCACCGCGCGGCCGTCCCGCTGCCCGATGCCGCGCGGCTGCTCGACGAGCTCGGGCTGGCCCGCGCCACGCCCGCCTCCCTGATGGCGCGCTGGGCCGCCGCCCTGGACACCGACCGGCCCAGCGCCCCCGCGGTGCTCGGCGCCGGCCCGCACGGCCCGCTCGCCGCGGATCTCGCCGCCGACGCCACCCACCTCCTCCTGGAAGGCGCGGCGGCCACCGGCAAGACCGAGCTGATGCGGTCCCTGGCCGCCGCCCTCGCCGCCGCGGACCGCCCCGATCTGCTGTCGCTGGTCCTGGTGGACGGCGGCGGCAGCGAGCGCGGCGAGGGGCTGCGGATGTGCACGGACCTGCCGCATGTCACGACGTATCTGGCGGCCTCGGACCCGGTCCGGATGCGGGAGTTCGCCCAGGCGCTGTCCTCGGAGCTCAAGCGGCGCGCGGAAATACTGGACGGGACGCCGTTCGCCGAATGGCGCGCCCGGCATCTGCCGGCGCCGCGGATCATCGCCCCGCGCCGCCCGGCCGAGGACGGTGACACACCGCAGGACCTCTACGCCCTCCGCAACCGCGGCCGGGACACGGAAGGCGGCGGGGCGGCGGACCTGACGGGCACCGGCACCCTGCGGCTGCGGGCGCGCGGCGAAGGGCATGCGGCGGAGGACCAGGCGGTGCCGATGCCGCGGCTGTTCGTCCTGGTCGACGACTTCGATGCGCTGGTGGCCCCCGCGCTGGGCAGCCCCGGCCGGCCGGCCGCGGGCTCGGTGGTGCGGGCGCTGGAGGCGGTGGCCCGCGACGGCGCGGCGCTGGGTGTCCATCTCGTCGCGGCCTCCGGGCATCCGGACCGTACGGCCGGGACCGCGACCGCCGAGCGGGCCCGGCTGCGCATCCGGCTGGGCGCCGCCGCCGATCCGTCCGTACCTGCGCCGCCGGGCCGCGGGCGGCTGGACCGGGCGCAGGACGGCTCCTCGACGCCGTTCCAGGCGGGCCGGGTGACCGGCCGGATACCCCGGACGTCCACGCTGCGGCCGACGGTCGTCCCGCTGGAGTGGCAGCGGATGGGCGATCCCCCGGCCCGCCGTCCCCTGCGCGAGCTGGGCAACGGTCCGACGGACCTGGCCCTGCTGGCCAGCGCCCTGGACCGGGCGGCGCAGTCCCTGGGGGCGACCGCCCCGCCGCCGCTGGTGTGAGCGGCATGCGGCGCGTGGTGCGAGTCGTATGAGGCACGCGGTGTGAGCCCCGGCGGGCGTCGGCCCGCCGGGGCCCGGACCCGTCGCCTCCTCCCCCGACCTCCGTAACAGCCCCATCACAAAAGGGCAGTTGAGGCCGAATGCGGTATTGCGGCACCGGGGATCTCGGCGTAGACCTGTCGCACATCGCACGGCCGGCACCACCGCACGCACCGCAGGCCGCGCACCGCAGGCACGGCGGGCGCGGGGACAGGGCGCAGGGGATAAGGGGCTACGGGGATGCGTACACGATTCGACGGTACGGCCGGGCGGGCCGGCCGGGGCCGGGGCGCCGTGGTGGCGACGGCCGCGCTGGCGCTGGCGCTGGCGGGCTGCGGCGGCGGGGGCAAGGACGGGAACGGCGGCGAGGGCAAGGGCACCAGCACCGCGCCGACCGTGCACCTCCCCCGGCTCAAGGGGCAGAAGCTCCAGGTCACCGCGGTCTGGACGGGGCCCGAGCGGCAGAACTTCGTGAAGGTCCTGGACGAGTTCGAACGGCGCACCGGGGCCACCGTCGACTTCGTGCCGAGCGGCGATGACATGGCCGGTTTCATCGGCTCCAAGGTCGCGGGCGGCGGTCCGCCGGATGTGGCGATGCTCCAACAGGTCGGCGTGCTCAACGAGTTCGCCGAGAAGGGCTGGCTCAAGCCGCTGGGCGCCGCCGCCAGGGCGCAGCTCGCGAAGAACTACACCAAGGGCTGGCGGGACCTGGGCGCCCACAACGGGACACCGTACGGCGTGTATTTCAAGGCCAGCAACAAGTCGCTGGTCTGGTACAACGCCAAGGCGTTCGAGAATGCCGGGGTCGGCGAGCCCAAGGACTGGAAGGGCTTCCTCAAGGCCGCGCAGACGGTGTCCGAATCGGGTGTGCGGCCGGTGTCGGTGGGCGGTTCGGACGGCTGGACGCTGACCGACTGGTTCGAGAACGTCTATCTCTCACAGGCGGGTCCCGAGAAGTACGACCAGCTGGCGCGCCATCAGATCAAGTGGACCGACCCCTCGGTCAAGCAGGCGCTGACGACGCTGGGGCAGCTCTTCGGCCGCAAGGACCTGCTGGCGGGCGGCACTTCGGGTGCGCTCCAGACCGATTTCCCGACATCGGTGACGCAGACCTTCAGCGGCGGCGACGCCCCGAAGGCCGCGATGGTCTCCTCGGCCGACTTCGCCGCGGCGAATATCGCGGAGACCAAGGCCAGGATCGGCACCGACGCCAAGGTCTTCCCGTTCCCGGCGGTGGGCGCCCGGTCCCCGGTGGTGACCGGCGGGGATGTGGCGGTGGCCCTGAAGGACAACAAGGCCGCCCAGGCGTTGCTGACGTTCCTGGCATCGACGGATGCGGCCAAGATCTGGGCGCAGGCGGGCGGGTTCATCTCGCCCAACAAGGAGCTGGACCAGGCGGCTTACGCGGACGGCGTGATGCGCAAGATCGCCAAGGCGCTGATCGCGGCCGGTGACGACTTCCGCTTCGACATGTCCGACCAGGCGCCGGCCTCCTTCGGCGGCAAGCCGGGCCAGGGCGAGTGGAAGGACCTCCAGGACTTCCTGAAGAACCCCAAGGACATCGCGGGGACGCAGGCGCAGCTGGAGAAGGACGCCGCGACATCGTTCCGGCGCCACGGCGGTAACTGACCGGCCACGGCCGAGGGGGGACCGTCACCATGAGCGCCTTACCCGCCACCGCCGCCGGCGGCGTCCGCAAGCGTCCGAGCGTCCTGGGCACCCGCCGCTGGGTCGCGGCCGTCTTCCTGCTGCCGGCCCTGGTGCTGCTCGGGGCGCTGGTCGTCTATCCCATCGCGTTCTCCGTCTACCGCAGTCTGTTCGACGCGTCCGGCAACGGCTTTGTGGGGCTGGGCAATTACGGGGCGATGTTCTCGGACGACACGATCCGTACCGCGCTGAAGAACAACGTCATCTGGGTCGTGGTCGCCCCGGCGGTGTCGACGGCGCTCGGGCTGATCTTCGCGGTGCTGACCGAGCGGGTGCGCTGGGGCACCGCGTTCAAGCTGGTCGTCTTCATGCCGATGGCGATCTCCATGCTGGCGGCGGGGATCATCTTCCGGCTGGTCTACGACCAGGATCCGCAGCGCGGGGTGGCCAATGCGGTGTGGGTCGGTGTGCACGACACCTTCGCCGAGCCCGCGCCGTTCCCGGGTGCCACGCCGCGGCCGAACGCCGATCTGCGGCCCTCCGGGGGCGGCTCGTTCACCACCAGATCGGCGGTGCGGGCGCGGGCGGCGGCGTCGGCGAATCTGCCGCTGGTCGCCGTCCGGCAGGACGATGTGCGGGACGCCGAGCGGGCGGCGGTGGCGAGGCCGCGGCCGGGCAAGATCACCGGTACGGTCTGGCTGGATTTCACCCGTGGTGGCGGGGGCCGGCCGAATGTGATCGACGGCAACGAGAAGGCGCTGGCGGGTCTGACGGTCCAGGCGGTCAAGGGCGGCCAGGTGGTCGCCTCGGCGACGACGGCGGCCGACGGGACCTATGCGCTGCCCGCGGACAAGGCCGACGGCGCCCGGCTGCGGCTGCCTGCGGCGAACTTCGCCGCGCCCTACAACGGTGTGGACTGGGTGGGCCCGACGCTGGTCACCCCGGCCATCATCGGCTCGTACGTGTGGATGTGGGCCGGTTTCGCGATGGTGCTGATCGCCGCGGGGCTGGCGGCGGTGCCGCGTGAGCTGCTGGAGGCGGCGCGGGTGGACGGCGCGGGCGAATGGCAGGTCTTTCGCCGGATCACGGTGCCGCTGCTGGCGCCCGTGCTGGTGGTGGTGCTGGTCACGCTGATGATCAACGTGCTGAAGATCTTCGATCTGGTCTACATCATCGCGCCGGGCTCCAGCCTCCGGTCCGCCAATGTGCTCGCCCTTCAGCTCTTCCAGTCCTCGTTCGGTACGGATGTCGACGAGGGTCTGGGCAGTGCGATCGCCGTATTCCTGCTGCTGCTCGTGCTGCCGGTGATGTACGTGAATCTCCGGCGCATCCAGAAGGAGCGTCGCCGATGACGACCGTGGACGGTGCGCCCCGTCACGCCCCCGGCCTCACCGCCCGGATCGCCGCCCGGACCGGCGGCGGGGCGCTGCGGATCTTTCTGGTGCTGGTGGGGCTGTTCTGGCTGATGCCGACGGTGGGGCTCCTGTTGTCCTCGCTGCGCAGTCCGCAGCAGATCGCGGAGTCGGGCTGGTGGCAGGTCTTCACCAAACCGGCACAGATCACCTTCGACAACTACAGCAGGCTGCTGGAGAACGAGAAGGTGATGGGGTCGCTGCTGACGACCGCGGCGATCACGGTGCCGGCGACGGTGCTGGTGGTGGTGATCGGGTCGCTGGCCGGCTACGCCTTCGCATGGATGGACTTCCCCGGGCGGGACGGCTGGTTCATGGCCGTCGTCGGACTGCTGGTCGTACCCGTCCAGGTGGCGCTGATCCCGGTGGCCAAACTCTTCGGTGCAGTGGGGCTGTTCGAGACCACGGCCGGGGTGATCCTCTTCCATACGGCCTTCGGGCTGCCGTTCGCGGTGTTCCTGCTGCGGAACTTCTTCGCGGAGATTCCGCGTGAGCTGCTGGAGGCGGCGCGCCTGGACGGGGCCGGTGAGCTGCGGCTTTTCACCCGGGTGGTGATGCCGCTGGGCGGACCGGCGATCGCCTCGCTGGGGATCTTCCAGTTCCTGTGGGTGTGGAACGACATGCTGATCGCGCTGATCTTCGCGGACAGCGGCCATCCGCCCATCACCGTCGCGCTCCAGCAGGAGGTCCGGCAGTTCGGCAACAACATCGACGTGCTGGCGCCGGGCGCGTTCGTGTCGATGGTGGTGCCGCTGATCGTCTTCTTCGCCTTCCAGCGGCAGTTCGTCTCCGGGGTCATGGCCGGGGCGGTGAAGTAGTCCGGCGAGGGCCACGGGGGCGGGTTTCCGGGACGTGACCCACGCCACCTTCCGTTCACCTCTCTCCCCCTACGATGACGGTCGATGGCGGCCGATGACGCCAGTGCCGCGAAACGCATGGTGCGGCAGGGCCTTGTCGTGGACACTGCGTAGACGCGCCCCGACGGTTCGGCCGCCGGGCCGTCTGCCCCGGGCCCCAAGCGGGCGGGCGCCCCGCGGAACCGGCCCCGGCTCCGGCCGCATCTACAACAGCACACACATCGATCGACAGCAGAGGCACCACCACCGACGCACAACTGCTGACACGTCCCCCCACGTGCGTATCCGCATACGTGTCGGCATATCGCCATCGATTCCCGACCGTCTGGAGACGGACCGCACATGACTGCCCCCATCGCAGACCAGAGTGCCGAACAACTCCCCTGCCCCACCCGGCTGTCCGACGTGAAGGGCTGGTTCTTCACCGCCGACCAGCTGATGTTCGACTGGTTCCTGGCCCATCAGCAGGACCGGTCGGTCCAGGGCGACCTGCTCGAACTGGGCGCGTACATGGGCAAGAGCGCCATCTTCATGGGCGCCCGGATGCGCTCCGACGAGCGCTTCACGGTCTGCGATCTCTTCGATTCCCCCGCCGAGGACGCCTCCAACTCCCAGGAGATGAACAAGTCCTACGCGACCTTGACGCGCCGCGCCTTCGAGGCCAACTACCTCTCGTTCCACGACGAGTTGCCCACCATCGTGCAGGGCCTCAGCTCCGTCGTGCGCGATCATGTCGCGGACAATTCGGTGCGGTTCGCCCATATCGATGCCTCGCATCTGTACGAGCATGTGCACGGCGACATCCTGTCGGTGCGCGAGCTGCTCACCGAGGACGGCGTGGTGGTGATGGACGACTACCGTGCCGAGCACTGCCCGGGGGTGGCCGCCGCCACCTGGCAGGCCGTGACCGGCGAAGGACTGCGGCCCATCTGCATCACCGGCACCAAGTTCTACGGGACCTGGGGCGATCCCGAGCCGCTGCAGAAGGCGCTGCTGGAATGGCTGCAATCGCGCAAGGACGTATGGCACGAGGTGCAGTACATCAATGACGCCCCGCTGATCCGGCTGAGCGCCAAGAACGCGAAGGAGCCGGCGCAGCCGGTGTCCCGGCACCGGGCGAAGGCCACCGTGCCCAAGGCGCGCCCGGCACAGCGGCCCGCAGCGGGGCCGAAGGCGCCCGCGAGCCGCCCGGCGGGCCGGCCGGTGCCGCGGGTGCAGCGCAGTGTGCTGCGCAAGGTGGCGCTGGACGTGCTGCCGCCGATCGTCACCCGGGCGATCGTCTCCGCCCGCCGCAAGGCCCGCGCGGGGCGCTGACCCGCACCACGCAAGGCGTACGGGCCGGGGCACGCACCCGGCCCGTACGCCTTTGTCCTGCCTGCGTCCCGTCCGCTCCGCCTACCGCGGCACCTGCGCCACCAGCACGAACACATTGCGCCGCAGCAGCTTCCCGGCCGCCCGGGGCAGCGGAGCGGAGTAGGTCCGCCGCACCGCCAAACCCGCCGACTCGGCGAAGGCGCGCAGCAGCGGGAAGTCGGTGAAGCGGACCGGGGCCGCCTCGGCGCGGTGCCCGGCCTCCTGCGGGGTGATCAGCACCACGCCGCCGCCCGGCCGCACATACGGCAGATAGGCCCGCAGCAGGCCCTCGACCTGCTCGTCGTCGAGGTGTTCCAGGACATGGGCGCACAGCAGCGCGTCGAAGCCGCCGGGCCGGGCATCCGGGCCGGCGAGGAAGTCATCGGCGGTGTAGGCGGTCAGGCCGCGCTCCCGGCACCTCTCGACGGAGACCGGGTCGTGGTCGATGCCGACGCTGCCGGGCGCGCAGTCGGCGAGGGTGTCGCCGTCGCCGCAGCCGATCTCCAGCACCCGGCCGGGGCCGATACGCCGCAGCTGCCGCCGGTGGCGGGGCCGGGAGGGTGCGGGCCGTTCCGCGTCGGCGCGTTCGCCGTCCGGGAGGAGGGCGGTGGAGGCGTGCGGGGCGGTGCCGGTGCTGCGGGCGGGGCGGGCATCGCGCGGCCGCGGGGCGGGGGCCTCGGGCCGGCTGGCGGGGGCGGGGCTGTCGGTTCGGCCGGGCATCGGGTCGCGGTCACCTTTCCCTGGGGACACGGCGCGTGGGGCGCCCTGGCGCTGCCCAGATCTACGGCATCGAGGGGGAGCCGGGCGGTGCGGCACGCCGCCCCGGCACGGCCCCGGGCCGTCTCACCCTTTCAGCGCAGATGCGGTGACCGCGCCGCCGACGGGCGAGTTGAACGCCGCAATCCCGTGATGCGCCTGAGCGGAATCGGTTCGGAAAGGCAGGTCCGCGCGTATGAAGCCCCGGCTCACCGTGGTCGTCCCGGTCCCTTGCGGCGAGGCACCGGCGCGGAATGTGGAGGAGTGCCTGGCGTCGGTGGCGGCGCAGACGCTGACCGCACTGGATGTGGTGCTGGTGGAGGGGGCCGAGGACGACGGCGAGGCCGGTGCGGCCGCCGAGGTGGTGCGGGAGTACGCCGAGCGGGACCCGCGGTTCCGGGTCGTCCGCCCGCCGGCCGGCCGCGGGGGCGTCGGGGCGGCGCGCAACGCCGGTGCCCGGCTCGCCCTGCCGCACACCGGTTATCTGGCCTTCCTCGACGCGGACGATGTGCTGCTCCCGCGTGCGTACGAGCAGCTGACCGGCCTGCTGGACAGGTCCTGCGCCGACCTGGCGACCGGCAACGTCCACCGGCTCGGCGCGGGCGTCCCGCAGTCCCCGCACCCGCCGGCCGCCCGCAGGACCGCGCTGCGTACCCATGTCACCGAGGACCGCACCCTGCTGTCCGACCACCTCGCCCGCAACAAGGTCTTCCGCCGTTCCTTCTGGGACCGGCACGGCTTCACCTTCCCCGAAGGGGGGTGGTGCGAGGACGCGGCGGTGACCCTGCCCGCGCATTTCCTGGCGGGCGCGGTGGACGTACTGCACACCGACGTCGTCCACCGGCGCCTGCCGGAGGGCGCCGCGCGGTACCGGCGGCCCGGGGCGGCGGCCGTACGGGAGCGGTTCGCGGCGGTGGCCGGCATCCGCCGCTTCCTGGCCGATCCGGCGCATCCGGAGCGTCATGCCTTCCGGCAGGAGTACGACCGGTGGGCGCTGGCCGACGGGCTGCTCGACCTGGTGGCGGCGCTGCCCTCGGCCGCGCCCGGGTCCCGCGGCGCGTTCTTGGAGTGCGCCCGCGACTTCCTCGCCGGGGTCGACCCCCTGCTGTTTCCCGCGCTCCCGGTCGAGCTGCGGATTCGCTGGTATCTCGTGCGCGCCGGGCGGCTGGCGGATCTGCTGGCCCTGCTGGCGCACGAGGAGCGCAATCCGGCCGGATTCGAGGTGACCGGGCCGCCGCTGCGCAAGCGTGCGGTGCTGCCGTTCACGCCCCCGCTGGAGCTGCCGCCGGGCGTGTCGCGGCTGGACCGTACGGATTTCCCCGTACGGACGAGGGTGCTGGAGGCGGTGTGGCGGGACGGGGCGCTGGTGCTGCGCGGCTGGGCCTACCTCCGCAATCTGGACGCGGCGACCCGCCGCGGCTATCTGCGCACCGCGGTGCTGGCGCAGGGGCGCCGGCGGATCCTGCTGCCCATGCGGCCGCTGGCGATGCCGCAGGCGACCGCCGCGTCCGGCCAGGAGCGGCGCTGTTACGACTGGGCGGGCTTCGAGGTCACGATCGATCCGGCGCGGCTGCGCAGGGGCGGGCGCTGGGGGGAGGGCGAGTGGACGGTCGGGGTGATCGTCGCATCGGCGGGGGTGGTGCGGTCCGCGGCGCTGGAGGCGGGGGACCTCGGCTCGGGGGCGTCGCCGCTGGCGTACGAGACGGGCGACGAGGACGTGTGGATCGTGCCGCGGTATACGGAGGGGCGGCTGCGGCTGACGGTCGAACGCCGGGCGTACCGGCTGGCGGGGCAGCGCCTGGCGGCCGCCGATGCGCTCGATCTGACGGTCACGGCGCCCGGTCCGCGACCGGCCGCGCTGCGGCTGACCCATCGGCGGACGGGCGCGGTCACGATGTTTCACGTGAAACCGGACCAACCGGCCGACCCATCGGCCGACCGGCCGCCGTCCGGGGATCCCACAACGGCGGAAACGCCTCGGCCCGGGGAGCGCCCGACGCCGGACGCCCCGCCGTCCGGGGCACCGCTCACCGTCCGTATCCGCCTCGACGCGCTGGCCGCCGCGCGCCCCGAGCCGGACGCGGCGGCGCCGCGGACGATCCCGCCCCTGCACACCGAGACCTGGACGCCGGAGCTGGTGCTGCCGGACGGCGCCACGGTCCCGGTCGGCTGCCCGCCGGAGCTGCCCCCGGTGGGTCATCCCCTGGCGCACGGCCGGGAGCTGGTCGTCGCGGCCACCGCCGCCGGGGAGCTGGTGCTGCACGACCGCACCCCGCAGCCGTATGCGGACCGGGTCATCTGGCGGCGCGACGGGACCTTGCTGGTGGCGGGCCGGCTGCCGGATGCCGCGCCGCGCGCCGCCGAGGTGGTCCTGCGGCACACCGTGCACGCGGCCGAGGCGGCGTTCCCCGCCACCCATGACGGCGGCCGTTTCCACTGTGCGCTGCCGCTGGGTGCGCTGCCGTCGCTCGCGGGGGCGCTGCCGCTGCGCGAGGGCCGCTGGACGCTGCATCTGCGGGAGCGGGGCGCGCCCGGTTCGCCGTCGGACGCCCCGATCCGCTTCGCGCCCGCCGTCTTCGACGGCCTGCCCACCTCCCGTACGGTCGGCGGCAAGCCGCTGACCCTCGACCGGCACCGCCATGACGAGGCGCTGGTGACGGCGGGCCCGGCGCTGCCCGCCCCCGACCGCGGCCCCTACCGCCGCCGGGTGCTGCGCGAGCTGCACTATCCCCTGCACAGGGGCCGTCCGCTGCGCGACGCGGTGCTCTACAGCAGCTTCGGCGGCCGGGCCTACGGGGACTCGCCGCGGGCGGTGCACGAGGAACTGGTGCGCCGGGGAGTGGAGATGACGCATCTGTGGGCGGTCCGTGACGGCCAGGCCGCGGTGCCGGACACCGCCCGCGCCGTGGCCGTCGGCAGCGCCGCCTGGCACGGTGCCCTGGCCCACAGCCGCTGGATCGTCACCAACACCCATCTGCCGTCGTGGTTTCTGCGGCGCGAGGGCCAGACGGTCGTCCAGACCTGGCACGGCACCCCGCTCAAGCAGATCGGGGCGGGGCTGGCGGGCACGCTCTGCGCGGGGCTGTCCCATCTGGCGCCCCGGCCGCGGCTGGGCCGCCAGTGGAGCGTGCTGCTGTCGCCCAACGCCCACAGCACCGCCGTCCTGCCCGCGTCGCTCGGCTTCGCCGGTGAACCGGTCGAGACCGGGCTGCCGCGCATCGATGCGCTGCTGGCCGCCGACCGGGAGAGCAGGGCCGCCGCGGTGCGCGCCCGGCTGGGCATCCCGCAAGGTAAGAAAGTGGTGCTCTATGCGCCGACCCCGCGCGACCATCTGGCCTATGACGCGGCCCACCACCGTCTGCATCTGCCGCTCGACCTGGAGGCGGCCCGCGCCGCCCTGTCCGACGACCATGTCCTCCTGGTCCGCAGCCACCCCCTGGTGGCCGACCGGCTGCCGGCCTTCCCCCAAGGGACCCCCACCGCCCCCTTCGCCCTCGACGTCTCGGACCACCCTGACGCCACCGAGCTCCTGCTGGCCGCCGATGTGCTGGTCACCGACTACTCCTCGCTGGCCGTCGACTTCGCCAACACCGGCCGTCCGATGCTCTTTCTGACCCCCGACCTGCCGCACTACCGCGACACGCTGCGGGGTTTCACCCTCGATTTCGAGGCCCGGGTCCCCGGCCCGCTGCTCGGCACCACCGGGGAGCTGATCGATGCGCTCGGCGATCTGACGGCCATCCGCCGGGCCGGCGCGGACGCGTATACAGCCTTCCGGGAGGCCCTCTGCCACCGTGACGACGGCGGCGCGGCGGGCCGGGTGGCCGATCTGCTCATGGCGTGAGCCACCGGGGGCGGCCGGCGGGCGAAGACGGCGGCGGCAAGGTGGTGGCGTTCGGATCGGCATCGCGCGGCCTTCGCGTCGTTACAGGTTGTGCAGAAGCCCTTACGGCCCTGCGTGCCCGAGCCCGGCCTTTCCGGCCCAGTAACCGGCCAGTAAGAAGACGGCAAGAACGCGGAAATCCGCGGCGAAGGGTGCAACCCTGCGACGGGAAACCGCCTCTGTTCCATCAGACAAACGGAGCAGATCCCGCTCGTGCCCCCCGAGATGCTGTCGACACGAAATGTAGATTGAGTGACTGTGAAAGAAGCCCGTGAGCCACGGCCTGGGCCCACCATCACGCCAAAAGAACAGGTCAGCATCGTCGTCATCGCCTTCAACGATGCCGTGCACGTCCGCGATGCGGTGCGCTCCGCGCTCGCCCAGGGCGACGTCGTCCGCGAGGTGATCGCGGTGGACGACGCCTCCACCGACGGGACGGGCGAGGCGCTGGACGCCCTCGCGCACGGCGACGACCGGCTGCGGGTGATCCACCGCACCGAGAACAGCGGAGGCTGCGGCTCCCCGCGCAACGACGGGCTGCGCGCCGCCACCGGCCGCTTCGTGATGTTCCTGGACAGCGACGACGTCCTGCCGCCCAACGCCGCGCGCTCCCTGCTGACCGCCGCGCTGCACCATGACGCCCCGGTTGTGGCGGGCGCCTGTGTCCGCCGCGAGCTGCCCGCCGGGCGGGACGTCCCCTGGCAGCCCGCCCTCTACCGCGAGGCGGCGCTGCACCAGTCGGCCGAGGACAGCCCCCAGCTGATCCGCGACACCCTGTGCGTCAACAAGCTCTACGCCACGGCGTTCCTCTCCGCGCACGGCATCGCCTTCCCCGAGGGCCGCTACACCTACGAGGACTTCGTCTTCACCGCCCGCGTCCTGGCAGCCGCCTCGCGGATCGCCACCATCCCGGACCCCGTCTACGTCTGGCACGTCCGCCGTTCCGCGGCCCGGCAGTCGATCTCCCTGGCCCGCGAGGACGTCACCAACTGGCAGGCGCGTATCGAGGCGCACCGCGCCAGCGTGCAGATCTTCCAGGACGCCGGGCACAAGGCCCTCGCGCATGCCGCGGAGACCAAGTTCCTCGATCACGACCTGCGGATGTACGTCCGCGAGCTGCACACCCGCGGCAGCGACTACCGCACCGCGTGGTGGCGGCTGACCCGCGACTATCTGGCCGGTTTCGACGAGGCCGGTCTGCGCGCCGCCCGCGCCCCGGCCCGCTGGCTGGCCCGGGTCGTCCTGGCCTCCCCCACCCCCCGCGACCTGGAGCGTCTCACCCAGCTCGCGGCCCGTCCGGGGCGGCTGCTGCCCCCGTACGCCGAGGCCGACGGGCAGGCCGTCTGGGCTCCCGACCTGCCCCAGGTCGGGCTGGACGCCCTGGGCACCAAGCCGATGCACCGTCTGCCGGTGACCATCGACGCCGAACCGGCCATCGGGCCGCGCAGCACCCTGCGGCTGCGGGTGCACGACCTGTACGGACGGCTGTCCGCGGCGGGCCCGGTCAGCATCGACATAGAGCTGCGCCGCCGCCGGGACGACCGGCGCGGCCCCGTGCACACCGCGGCGCTCACCCCGGCCCCGCCCACCGCCGGATCCGAGACCTGCTGGACCGCCGAGGTGGTCCTGGACCTGGCGACCCTGATCGAACGGGGCTCGGCCCGCTCGGCCGACCCCGAGCCCTGGGACCTGATGGCCGAGGTCCGCTGCGAGGACGGCGACGGCTTCCGCGCCTCCCTGCGCGCGATGGGCCCCGGACTGCGCCGCCGCGTCCTGCCCAGCCGCCGCCACGGCCTGCTGCTGGCCCAGCCGTATGCGACCACCGGAGGCGCGCTCTCGCTGCGGGTCGCGGCCGGTCTGCGCAGCGTCTGGCGGATCGCGGCTCGCAGATTCGGCCGCTGAGCCGCGCCCGTCCGGCCGCTTTCCCTCCCGTTGTGTCCCCCGACCTAGGATTGGCGTATGTCTTATTTGATCACGGGTGGTGCCGGTTACATCGGCTCCCATGTCGTACGGGCCCTGCGTGAGGCGGGCGAGCCGGTCGTGGTGCTCGACAATCTGACGACGGGCATCGCCGACCGGGTCCCCGAGGACGTCCCCCTGGTCGTCGGCTCCACGCTCGACCGGGCGCTGCTGGACCGCACCTTCGCGGCGCACGAGATCACCGATGTGGTCCACCTGGCCGCCAAGAAGCAGGTCGGCGAGTCGGTGGAGATGCCGCTGCACTACTACCGCGAGAACGTCCACGGTCTCCAGACCCTCCTGGAGGCGATGGCCGCCGCCGGGGTCGGCCGCTTCGTCTTCTCCTCCTCGGCCGCCGTCTACGGCATGCCGGACGTCGACCTGGTCACCGAGGACACCCCCTGCGCGCCGATCAACCCGTACGGCGAGACCAAGCTGGTCGGCGAGTGGATGGCCCGTGCGGTCGGCAAGGCGCACGGCATCAGCACCGCCTGCCTGCGGTACTTCAACGTCGCGGGCGCGGCCACGCCGGAACTGGCCGACACCGGGGTCTTCAACATCGTCCCCATGGTCTTCGAGAAGCTCACCGAGGGCGCCGCTCCGCGGATCTTCGGCGATGACTACGACACCCCCGACGGCACCTGCATCCGCGACTACATCCATGTCGCCGATCTCGCCGACGCCCATGTGGCCGCGGCCCGCAGGCTCGCCGAGCCCGGACCGGTGCGCGATCTCACCCTCAACATCGGCCGGGGCGAGGGCGTTTCGGTCCGCGAGATGATCGACCTGATCTGCGAGGTCACCGGGCACCAGGGCGTGACGGCCCAGGTCACCCCGCGCCGCCCCGGCGATCCAGCCCGGGTCGTCGCCGCGGCGGACCGCATCACGCGGGAACTGGGCTGGAAGGCCCGCCATGACGTCCGCGAGATGATCGCTTCGGCGTGGGCGGGGTGGGGACTGCGCGGGCGGCACTGAGGCGCCCGCTCGGGCCCTGTCCCAGCAGCCGGCAAGGACGGACGGATCGCGGAGATCCGTCCGTCCTTCGTCATGGGGCCTTGGCTAGCCGTAGCGGCCTTTGTACGGGAGCACGCCCCGCGGGAGCGTGACCGTGAGCGCGCCGCCTCCTTCGCCCGCCCCCACCGGCAGCCGGAGCCGCAGCGTCCCCGCGGTGAGCCGGACGGCCGCGCGGCGGTGGCCGGGCGGTCCGCCGCGCAGGCGGGCGCGCAGGATGAAGCGGTCGTGGGACCGGCGCTGCACCTTCGTGGGCAGGGCGATCACGCCGCGCTCATCGCAGAGGATCAGCTGGAGCTCGGCGTCCTGGGGGCAGCCGGGGAGCGTGAGGTAAGCGGTGAGGGTGGTGCGGGTGGCCTTGCCGTGGAGGTCGGTGCCGAGGGGCCGGCGGGCGCCGCGGGTGTCGAGGTCGAGATGGAGATGGCCGTGGGGGTGGGACAGGAAGAGGGCGGCGACGGCGGGGGCGGCGGGGCCGCGGGCAAGGAGGCGGGGGGCGAGCGCCGCGGGGTCCTCGGTCTCCGGGCACAGCCAGGCGGCGCGGCGCAGCGCCGATCCGGACGCACCGGCCGCGCCGTGGGCGGTGAGCGCGATCTTCAGGCCCCAGATGCCGTCGGTCAGCGGGGCGCCGTCGAGAGCGGTCGCGGGGTCGAGGGTGGCGTGCCAGATGCCGCCCTGGTGCCGGGCGGGGAGGCGGTGTTCGCCGCCGCGGCCGCGCAGGACGAGGTCGACGCGATGAGCGGCCAGGCCCGGCAGTTCGGCGGTGCCGTGGAGGTGGAGGAGGCCGTCGCGCCAGTGGTAGCCGGTCAGGCGCTGGCGCAGGGCGAGGCGGGTGCTCAGGTCGTAGCAGGCGTCGGGGAGGGGGTGGGCGGGGTCGCGGAAGTGCGGGTAGGCGGCGTAGACGCGGCCGTCGGGGTCCACATGGGGCGGGCCCGGCGTGTGCTGCGTATCGGCGCGGACGACGGCGGTCAGTTCGTCGTCGAGTCCGGCGCGCAGGCAGTGGGCGCGCAGCCGGAGGCCGGGCGGCAGGGCGGCCATGATGCGGTCGGTCAGATAGCGGGCGACGAGGGGGCGGGCGGCGTCGGCCATGGCGCGGCGGCCGGCCCGGTCGCGGGCGAGGTAGGGGGCCGCGAACGGCATGAGTATCTCGCCGTGGAAGTGACGGGTCATCAGCTTGTCACGGTCGGGGCCGGGCGGGACGGCGGCGGCGACCTGGGCAAGCACGGTGGCGATATAGGCGAGGTAGTCGGGCCAGTCGGTGTCCTGGCGGGTGGCGTTGCTGTCGTCGTCACGGCCGTGGAGGTAGTAGCAGTCGTAGTCGGCCAGGACGGAGACGACCTCGGCGCGCAGCAGGGCGGCGATGCCGAAGGGGAGGTCCTCGGCCAGCAGGCGGCCCTCGGCGAACCGGAGGCGGTGGCGGTCGAGGAAGGAGCGGCGGAAGAGTTTGTAGGCGGCGAGGCTCCAGTAGACCGGTGAGTCGAAGAGGGAGACGCGGGGGCTGGTGAGGCGCAGGTCGACGGGGGCCGCCCGGCCGTCGGCGCCGACGATGCGGCCGTAGACGATGTCGGAGCGGCAGGTGTGGGCCATCCGGGTGAGGCGGGCGAGCGCTTCGGGGCCGAGGCGGTCGTCGGAGTCGAGGAAGAAGACGTAGTCGCCGGTGGCGCGGGCCAGGCCGATGTTGCGGGGGCGTCCGGCACCGCCGGACGGGGGCCCGCTCACCACGGTCAGATTGGGGTGGCTGCGGGCCGCCTCGGCCAGCCAGGCGCCGCTGCCGTCGGTGGAACCGTCGTCGACCGCGATCACCTCGATGCGGTCCTGGGCCAGGGTCTGGGCGAATACGGAGCCCAGGCTGCGGCCGAGGTAGCGCCGGGTGTTGTGGACGGGGACGACCACGGTGACGGTTGGTGCGGCCATCCATCCTCCGTTCGTCGTGCCGGGCCCCCCGGGACCCGATATCACCCGGGAATCAGGGGACGCTACCCCGCGCTCCGGCGCAGCGCACCGGGTCGGTGCGAGATATACCTTCATCATCCGTTATCGATCCCTTAGGGTGAGTTCGCCTGTCTTGATCTTGTTCTTGGAGCTGGGGGATCGCGGCACGGTGAGAGCGATCATCAAACGCGCGGCCGCACCCGGGCTCGCGGCGCTGCTGTCCATGGGGGCGTACTGCCTGGCGCTGGCGGCCCACGGCGGCTATCCCTTCGGGACGCGCTCGCGTGCCGTCAATGACCTGGGCAATCAGTTCATTCCGTTCCACGCCAGGCTGTGGGATCTGCTGCACGGCACCACCAGCGGCGATCTGTTCTTCAACTGGAGCAGCGGCTACGGCGTCCCCTTCCTGGCCGACTTCCTCACCTATCTGATGAACCCCTTCTCGTGGCTGGTGGGGCTTTTCCCGCGCCCTCTGGTGGAGTTCCCGGTCTTCTTGGTGACCTTGCTGAGCATCGGGCTCGGCGCGGCGCTGATGACCGTCTTCCTGGGGCGGCTCGCGCCGGGCCCCGGGACGCTGCGGGCGCTGCTCTCCGTGGGCTACGGACTGTGCGCCTGGGTGCTGCACGACGGGTTCGCCGATCCGATGTGGATGTGGGGACTGGTCTCGCTGCCGATGACCGGTATCGCCGCGGACTGGTGTCTGCGCCGTCGCCGGTGGGTGGCGGGCACGGCGCTCTTCGCGCTCGCCTGGGCGGGGAATTTCTATACGGCGGCGATGGCGAGCCTGGCCACGGCACTGGTGCTGCTGGTGCGGGTGGTGACGGCCGGGGAGATGCCGGTCGGGGAGCGCCTGCGGGTGCTGGGGCGGGCCGCCTCGATGATGGCCACCGCGCTCGCGCTGGCCGCGCCCGTGCTGACCGTCACCTTCGAGGCGAGCCGCGCCGCGCAGCCCGCGCCCGCCTGGGCCTACCCCGGACCACCGCCGCTGCTCGACCAGTTGGCGCAGCTGCTGCCGGGCGGGACGGGCGCCGAGGAGCTGCCGCACATCTTCGCCGGGTTGCCGGCGCTGCTGCTCGTGGCCGCCTTTCCGTTCGTCCGCGCCCTGCCGGTGCGGGTGCGCGTGGGGTGGTACGTCCTGGCGGTGGCGGTGGCCGCATCGTTCGTCTGGGAGCCGACGATTCTGCTGTGGCACGGGTTTGCGCTGCCCAACGGGAGTCCGTTCCGCGCGGCGTTCGTCCTGAGCGGGATGGTGGTGATGATGGCCTGGCTGGCGCTGGCGCATCGGCCACGGGCCCGTGAACTGGCCGCGGGCGCCGGGCTGGTGGCGCTGCTGGCCTGGCTGTGCCGGGACCGGCCCGCGGTGGACGGCGCCACCTGGATCCTGCCGGCGGGCGGCGGCATCGCCCTGGCCGCGCTGATCGTGCTGACGGCGCCCCGCCGCCGCGCCGCCGGGGCGGCCGTACGGTCGGCCGCCACCGCCGCGCTGACCTGCGCCGTGCTGTTCGGCGCGGCGCAGTCGGCGTACTCCCTCCTCGCGCTGCGAGACACGATCGCGTGGTTCCGCCCGAAAACCACGCTCAGCCAGCGGGCGCTGGCCACCCAGGAGGGGCTCGCGGCCCGTGACGACTGGCCCCGTTCGCGCACCGATCCGGGGCCGCATGAATTCGCCAACAACGACCCGCTGTTGATCGGCGGTCAGGGCGGCTCGTACTACAGCAGCTATGTGCCGGCCGCGACCGCCCGTGCGCTGCACCGGCTGGGCGCCGGCTGGTACATCAAGGGGCGGCACACCCTCAGCCTGGAGGACCCGGTGGGGCGCGCCCTCATGGGCGTCGGCAGCTATCTTGCGCCGCACCACGACGGAGGCTTCACGGCACAGAGCGCCCGGCCGGGCCCGCTGGTGTCCGTACGCCACGATCTGCGCGGCAACGGTCGCGGCGCGCACCGCACCGCCGTCCCCGGCGCGCCCCGAACGCCCGCCGGGACCGTCTTCGCCCGCCAGGAGCAGGCGCTGGGCGCTCGGGTCTACGAGGTCCCCGCCCTGGCCCCCGCCGCGGGCGCCGCCCCGCTGCGCGAAACCACCGGCTGGGCGCTGCCCGCCGGCAGGGCCCCCGTCGGCGCAGCCGACGGCAAGCCCCCTGGCAAGGCTGCCGACCGCGAGGCCCCCGGCACCACCTTCACCGCCCGCTGTACCCCGGGCGGCACCGCCGTCTGGTACGCCCCGCAGTTCGCCGGGCAGGTCAGTGCCCTGGGCCGGTGGACCCAGGCGATCGGGCGGCGCGACGGCATCACCGAAAACCCCGTGCGCGTCCTGGGCACCGTGCCCGCCGACGGCACGGTGCCGGTCCGTTTCACCCCGGACGGTCCGCAACATATCCCCGAGCACCCCATCGGCTGTCTCCCCCCTCACTCGCTGTCGGATGCGGTGGCCGCCCTGCGCGCGAACGGCCTCGTCAAATGGAACACCGGCGGCCATGAACTGGTTGCCGCGCTGCCGCCCCACAGCTCCGGCAGCGCGCTGATCGCCCTTCCGGCGGTGCCCGGATGGGGCTGTTCGGTGGACGGCGGGCCGTCGCGCGCCGCAGGCTCGTACGCCGGTCTGCTGGCCGTCCCGCTGCGTCCCGGCGCCTCCCGGCTGTCCTGCGCCTATACCCCTCCGGGCCTGCTGCCGGGGCTGGCCGCGAGCGGCGCCGGCGCGCTGACCCTGGCCGCCGTGGCGACGGCCGCCCGCCTCCGCGGACGCCGGAACCGCTCGTTCGCCACACCCTCCCAAACCATGACAATCCATCAGGTTTGCCAGAATTACCCCGCAGGGGACGGCGACCGCGCCGTTGCCTGCCCCTCGGCGGACACCGGCGAAAAGGCGCGACCATGAAGCTCTCCCTCGTCGTCCCCTGCTACAACGAAGAGGACGTCATAAGCCGCTTCGACGCCCGGGTCCGCTCGGTTCTCGACAGGCTCGCCGTCGACTACGAGCTGTGCTACGTGGACGACGGCAGCGCCGACGGCACCCTGCCGCGGCTGCGCGACCTCGCCCAGCGGCATCCCGCCACCACCCGGTACCTCTCCTTCAGCCGCAACTTCGGCAAGGAGCCCGCCATACTGGCCGGCCTGAGGGAGGCCACCGGCGACGCGGTGATCATCATGGACGCGGACCTCCAGCATCCGCCCGAGCTGATCGAGAAGATGCTCGACCTCTACCATCTCGGCCACGACCAGGTCGTCGCGCGCCGCAGCCGGGACGGCGACCCACGACTGCGGACCGCGCTCAGCCGCCTCTACTACCGGGCCGTCAACACCTGGGTGGACGTCGAACTCGCCGACGGCGTGGGCGACTTCCGGCTGCTGTCGCGCACCGCCGTCGACGCGCTGGTCTCGCTGCCGGAGTACAACCGCTTCTCCAAGGGGCTGTTCTCCTGGATCGGCTTCGACACCGTCACCTTCGACTACCGCAACGCCGCCCGGGAGGCCGGGCAGACCAAATGGCGGCTGCGCACCCTGGTCAACTACGGCATCGACGGCATGATCTCGTTCAACTGCCGCCCGCTGCGCGCGGCCATCTACACCGGGCTGAGCCTGGCCTCGCTCGCCACGCTCTACACCCTGTGGGTGATCGGCTCCGCCGCCGTCGGAGGCATCACGGCACCGGGCTATGTGACGCTGGTGGCCATCATCGCGGGCCTGGGCGGACTCCAGATGGTGATGCTCGGGCTGATCGGCGAGTACATCGGACGGATCTACTACGAGGCCAAGCGGCGGCCGCACTTCCTGGTCAAGGAAGCCGTGCGGCCCGTCAGGGACGCCGTCCGGACGGCCAAGGAGGGCGGCGGAGCGGCCAAAGAGGCCGGCGGGCCGGCCAAGGAGGCCACCATCCCCGCCGCCTCCTCCCGGGCCGGCTGATGCCGCCACGCACCAGGCGCCTCCTGCCGCAGCTCCCCGACCGGGGCCAGCTCCTGCGCTTCACCGTGGTCGGCGGGGTCAACACCGCGACCTTCTACGCCTGTTATCTGCCGCTGCACCGCGTCCTGCCGTACTTCGCGGCCTTCACCCTCGGCTTCCTGACCGCGATGACCTGCTCGTTCTTCCTGAACACCTATGTCACCTACCGCACCCGGCCGACCTGGAAGAAGTTCCTGCTCTTCCCGCTGACCCAGGTCACCGCCTATGTGGTCCAGAGCGTGGGGCTGGTGGTGCTGGTGAGCTGGTGCGGGGTCAACAGCAAGGTGGCGCCGCTGGCGGCCGCCGTGGTGGGGATCCCGTTCACCTTCCTGGTCTCCCGGCGGATCCTGCTCCCGGGCCGCCGCGCCCGTCAGAGCGCACGGACCCGCCCCCGCGAACCGGCCTGAGCCGGCGGAGGCGCCCCCGCCGGCCTCCAGGCCCCGAACGGCGCATCCGCACCCGCCGCCCGCTGCCGGACCGTATACAGCCGGCCGTCGTTGCCCAGCGCCACCACCACCGCCCGGCCCGCCGCATCCTGCACGGCCCCGGCCGCCGCCACATGCGGCACCCGTCCCGTCCACCAGGGCCCCGGGGCGCCCTGCACGCCCGCCACCCGTACGTGCCCCGCATCGTCGCGCGCCGCCAGCACCATCCCGTCGCCGGAACCGGCCGGCGCCGCGGCCACCCGTCCGTAGCCGCCCATCGGTGCGCACTGCGCGGCCACCCGCCAGTTGCCGATCCGCCCCTGCCGTTCGGCGATCAGCACCTGGGCGGTGCCCGCCTGGCGGAAGAGCGCGCGCACCGCGCCGTCCTCCAGGGGCACCAGGCTCACCGGCCCGGCCGCCTCCGGCAGTCCGGTGGCCGCGGCCGGGCGCGGCGGCCGCCCGGGCTCGTGGGACACCCAGTGGTGCACGGTCCGGCCACTGGGTGCGACCACATGGATCCGCCCGTGGGAGTCCACGCAGGCATCGATGCCGTCGACGAGGTCCGGCGCCGACTTCAGCCGCCCCGCCTGGCCCTCCAGCCGCCGCCACGGCGTCCACCGCCTGCCGTGCGGGGCGCTGCGGTGGGCGAGGCCGCCGCCCCAGGTCCGTACGAAGACATGGACCGCGCCGTCCGGGGTGACCACCGCCGCCGGGAAGCCGATCTCCAGCGAGCGGACGGGGTCGTGGTCCGGGGAGCCCAGCGGCTGCCACCGGGCGAAGAGGGGCTCCCCGGTGGGAGCGGTGCCGGTCTGGACGGCCGCCATCAGCTCGCGGCGGTGGGCCCGGCCGGCGTCCGGCAGGACCGTGCGGACGGCGAACAGCCAAAGGCCGCCGCCGGGGTGCCGTACGGCATGGATCTGGCTGTCCAGCAGGTCGCGCAGGTCGCCGCCGAGCGGCCGGGGGCCGGTGAAGCGGCCGCCGCCCGGACGGGTCTCGGTCCAGCAGTAGGCGCGGCCGCCCAGGACCGCGAAGGCGGCCAGCCGGCCGTCGGCCGCCGGCCGGATCCAGGCGTTGGAGCCGGGCGCGCGCAGGCGGGTGCTGCGGGTCCAGTTCCGGGAGCCGCCGCTGTAGGACCGGCCGCCCACCTTGCGGTCGCCGCAGCCCGCCGGATCGCCGCAGCGGCGGCCGTCGGCCCAGCCGTAGACGTCCAGTACCCGGCCCTTGCGGCGGGCCGTGCGGTTGTCGAGGTTGTTGGGCAGTACACCGAGTTCGTAGCCCAGGTAGCTCTCCAGGACCGGCGGGCGGCCGCGCTCGCTCCCCCGGTAGGCGGCCAGCGCCGCCAGGGCGAAGTAGGCGGAGGCGGTGTGGTCCTGGTGGTCGTAGTAGCGCAGCCCGGCGAGCCGGGGGTCCGCGGCGGACTGCCGGTCCGGCGAGCAGTGCGCGGCATCGGGGTCCAGGGTGCGCACCACGGTGGGCCGCACCCGTTCGAGGAGCGCCACCAGGGTGGCGATGAGCTGGTCGCGGGTATAGCGGTGGACGGTCGGTACGGGGGTACGGGCGGGGCGCAGGGTGGGGAGGGTGTCCGCGACGCCGAGCCACAGGCCGCGCAGGCTGGTGGCGCGGGGCGCCGAGACGGTACGGGCCTCGACCAGCTCCAGGAAGACCAGCTGGTTGTGCGGGGCCGCGCGCAGTGTGTGCAGTTCCACCTGGAAGCCGGGCAGGAGGGACAGCGCCTCCAGGTCCCAGGGGCTGCGCGCGTCCCCGGTGGCCATCAGGGCGTGCGCGGCGCGCAGTCCGTTGGTGCGGGCGCGGGCGAAGTCGGCCCGGTTGCGCGGGACGGGGTCGGGGGTGCCCGGGGCGGCGTTGCGCCCGTCGGACTCGCCGCCGGTCAGGCAGACGGTCACCGAGCGGGCGCCGCTGCGGATGCCCTGTTCCAGGTTCGGGTTCATGAAGTAGAGGGCATCGTCCGCATGCGCCACGACGTGCAGAAACGACTGATTCCGGGCGTCCGCCAGGGGCGGCCCGGACCCCGCGAGTTCCTCGGTGTGGGTGAACGGCTCCCCCGGGGAAAGCCGGGCCCAGAACCCGGCGCCGGCCAGGGCCGCCAGCGCGCCACCGCCGGTCGCTCGGAGGAGCCGGCGGCGGGTCACGAGTGAGGTGCGACGCTCGGCCAATCGGAATCTCCTCTGCGGCCCATCTGAAGGAAGAGGGCCAAATCCAGTATTCGGTTGCCTCTCGGATCCCGCCCGTCCGAAAAGTCTCCGCTTTCGCCCGGCCGTGACGCGCTCCACAGAACTTTCAGGTTACGAAGACCAACCTTTTTGGGTGAACGCGAGTCGGATGACGGACAATGGGATCCGCCCTTTCGGGCTTTTTTGCGTTCTGTGCACAGATCGTCACGAGGAGTAGTACCGCATGTCGGAGATGGTCCGCGACGCCGCACCCCGCTTCAGCGTCATCGTCCCCTGCTTCAGAGTGCAGGGGTTCTTGCGCGAATGCATGGACTCGGTGCTGGCGCAGGATTTCACGGACTTCGAAGTGATCGCGGTCGATGACTGCTCCCCCGATGCCAGTGGCGCGATCCTGGACGAGTACGCCGCCGCCGACGACCGCGTACAGGTCCTGCACCTGCCGGAGAACGTCGGCCTGGGGCTGGCCCGCAACGCCGGTCTGGAGAAGGTCACCGGCGACTACGTCCTCTTCCTCGACAGCGACGACACCCTCGTGCCGGGCGCGCTGAGCGCGCTGGCCGACCGGCTGGCCGCCACCGAGGACCCCGAGATCCTGATCTTCGATTACGCGCGGACGTACTGGGACGGCTCGGCCCGGCGCAATGCGCTCGCCGAACTCCTCGACGAATCCGGCGCCCCCGCCTTCGCGCTGGCCGACCGCCCGCAAATCCTTGATCTCCTCCAGATCGTCTGGAACAAGGCCTACCGCCGCGACTTCATCGAGGAGCACGGCTTCGAATTCCCGGTGGGCTATTACGAGGACGCGCCCTGGACGTTCTGCACGCTGATCACCGCGCAGCGGATCGCCGTTCTCGACCGGGTCTGCCTGCACTACCGCCAGCGCCGCCAGGGCGGCAACATCCTGCGCACCACCAGCCGTAAGCACTTCGATGTCTTCGACCAGTACGGCCGGGTGTTCGCCTATCTCGACGCGCACCCGGAGCTCTCGCGCTGGCGCCCGCAGATGTTCCGCAAGATGATCGACCACTATCTGACCATCCTGGACAAGCCGGGCCGGCTGCCGCAGAACGCCACCGCGGAGTTCTTCCACCGCGCCTCCCGCGACTACCGCCGGCGCGTACCGGCCGGTTTCGTGCGGCCCACGGGCGTCGCCGGCGGCAAGTACGCGCTGCTCGCCAAGGACGCCTACCCCGCGCTGGCCGGCCTCAAGGTCGCCGGCAAGGTGCAGCGCACGGTCCGCAAGCACGCGGGCAAGCGGGTCAAGCAGGCCAAGAAGAAGGCCATGGACCTGCGCTACCAGGCGCTGCTGCGGCAGCCGCTGGACGAGAACCTCGCGGTCTACTCCGCGTACTGGAACCGTCTGCCCGCCTGCAACCCGCTCGCGATCTACGAGAGGGCCAAGGAGCTGGCGCCGCAGGTGCACGGCGTGTGGGTGGTCAAGGAGAGCCTGGCCGACCAGGTCCCGGCCGGTATCGACCATGTGGTGCTGAACTCGCCGCGCTACTGGGAGGTCGTGGCGCGCGCCAAGTACCTGGTCAACAACGTCAACTTCGCCGACAGCGTGGTCAAGCGGGAGGGCCAGGTCCACGTCCAGACCCACCACGGCACCCCGCTGAAGTCGATGGGCACCGACCAGAAGCGCTACCCGGCCGCCGCCAAGGGCATGAGCTTCCGCAAGCTGCTCGCCCGCGCCGACCGCTGGGACTTCTCGCTCTCCTCCAACCAGCACACCACCGAGCAGTGGGAGCGTGTCTACCCCTGCAACTTCACCTCGCTGGACGCCGGTTACCCCCGTAACGACGTCTACTACCGGGCCACCGCCGCCGACGTGCTGGAGATCCGCGAGCGGCTGGGCATCGCCCCCGACAAGACCGCCGTCCTGTACGCGCCGACCATGCGCGACTACCAGGTCGGCTACGTCCCCCGCCTCGACCTGGAGAAGATCTCCCGCGAGCTGGGCGAGGACTTCGTGCTGCTGGTGCGCACCCACTACTTCTACGACCAGGACCCGGGCCTCCAGAAGCTCCAGGAGCGCGGCGCGCTGATCGACGTCTCCGGGCACCCGGTCGTCGAGGAGCTGTGCCTGGCCGCCGACGCGCTGGTCACGGACTACTCGTCGATCATGTTCGACTTCGCCAACCTCGACCGGCCGATCATCAACTACGCCGACGACTGGGACACCTACGTCCGCTCCCGCGGCGTCACCTTCGACCTGCTCTCGGGCAAGCCGGGCGACACCCCGGGCGTGATCGCCACCACCGAGGACGAGCTGATCGAGGCGTTCCGCAGCGGGCGCTGGGACGACGAGAAGGCCACCGGGCTGCGCACCGCGTTCCGGGCCCGCTTCTGCCAGTGGGACGACGGGCACGCCGCCGAGCGCGTGGTGCGCCAGGTCTTCCTCGGCCAGGAGGCCGCGCCCGCGCCGCAGCCGCCGGAGGAGCGGACCGTGGCCCCCCGCCCGCGCGCCGCGGCCGCCGAGGCGGGCCTGGTCAAGCTGCCCGCACCGCGCAAGGCCGGGGACGACCGGGTGCCGGGCACGGACGCCGACGCCTCCGGGGTCGAGCTGGCGGGCTGACGGCGGCACCTGAACGCCCAACGGGCCCGCCCCCGGTCGGAATGCGACCGGGGGCGGGCCCGTATCCGTATCTACCGGTCCCTCCGTGCGGACCGGTCCCTCACTCCGCGCCGAGCGCCGCCGCGACCGACTGCGCCAGCGCGTCCAGATAGCCCGCGGGCAGATCGTCGCGGACCACCACCAGCCGCCAGTACAGCGGCCCGGTCAGCAGGTCCAGCGCCAGTTTGCCGTCGACGCCCGCCGGGATCTCCCCGCGCTCGACGGCCCGCTCCACCATCGCGGCGGCCATGCTCTGCTGGCTGTCGTGCAGCGCCGTCCTGAGCGCCTCGGCCAGCTCCGGGCTGCGGGCGGCCTCGGCCAGCAGGTCCGGGATGATCTGCGAGGCCATCGGATGCCGCAGCGCGCGGGCCGCGACCTCCAGCAGCAGCCGTACGTCGCCGCGCAGCGATCCGGTGTCCGGCGACGGCAGTCCGGCGACGGCCACCGCCGAGACCACGTCCAGTACGAGGTGCAGCTTGGAACGCCACCGCCGGTAGACCGCGGTTTTGCCCACGCCCGCGCGCCGTGCGATGCCCTCGATACTCATTCGGGCGAACCCGACCGTCGCCAGTTCCTCGAAGACCGCGGCGCGGATCGCCGCGGTCTTGTCCTCCCGCAGTACGGCGGCTCCTGCCGGGGTGCGGCGCGCCCCCACCCGATCCGTCGTACCGCCCTGGTGTGCCCCGTTCTTTGCCATGGCTTGAGCATAGCGTCACGACGCTACGGTTGCGTTTCGACGTGAGCTCCCTTTAGTCTCGGCAGCGTCACGACGATACGGACCCGTTCCGTCGTCCGGCACCTGTTCCGCCGCCCTGGACGCAACGAAAGCGGCCCCCATGCCCCAGACCCTCGCCCCCCCGACCACGGATCCGGCCCCGGCCCTCAAGAGCGCCGGGCGCCCCGCGCCCGATCCCACGCTGCGCGCCCTGGCCGAGGCCCATGGCCTCAAGGTGAGCGGCGCCCGGCCCTCGCTGCCCGCGTACCTCGGCCAGCTGTGGCAGCGCCGGTACTTCATCACCTCGTTCGCCACCGCCCGGGTCGTCGCGCAGTACACGACCGCCAAGCTCGGCCAGATCTGGCAGGTACTGACCCCGCTGCTCAACGCGGCCGTCTACTACTTGATCTTCGGTGTGCTGCTCGACACGAAGAAGAGCGTCCCCGACTACATCCCGTTCCTGGTGACCGGTGTCTTCATCTTCACCTTCACCCAGAACTCGGTCCTGAGCGGCACCCGGGCGATCTCCGGCAACCTCGGCCTGGTGCGCGCGCTGCACTTCCCGCGCGCCTGCCTGCCCATCTCGATCTGCCTGGCGCAGCTCCAGCAGCTGCTGTACTCCATGAGCGCGCTGGTGGTCATCCTGCTCTGCTTCGGGCAGGTGCCGAGCTGGTCGTGGCTGCTGGCCTTCCCGGCACTGGCGTTGCAGTTCCTCTTCAACACGGGCATGTCGCTGGTCATGGCACGCCTCGGCTCCCGGACCCCGGACCTGGCGCAGCTGATGCCGTTCATCATGCGCACCTGGATGTACGCCTCCGGCGTCATGTTCAGCATCAGCCGGATCCTGGTGGGCAAGCACCTCCCGCAGATCGTGGTGGTCCTGCTCAACGGCAACCCGGCCGCGGTCTACATCGACCTGATGCGGTTCGCGCTGATCGACAGCTTCACCCACAAGCAACTGCCGCCGCACGTCTGGGCGTTCGCCGCCGGGTGGGCGCTGCTGGCCGGCGTCGCGGGCTTTGTGTACTTCTGGAAGGCAGAGGAGCGGTACGGACGTGGCTGAGCAGACCGACAACCTGCGGCCGACCCAGGCCGCCGAGGACCGTATCCCGACCGTGATCGCGGACGATCTGCACATCGTCTACCGCATCTACGGCACCGGCGCCGGCAAGGGCAGCGCCACCGCGGCCCTCAACCGCATCGTCCGCCGCAAGCCCTCGACGGGCGTACGCGAGGTGCACGCCGTCAAGGGCGTCTCCTTCACCGCCTACCGCGGCGAGTCGATCGGCCTGATCGGCTCCAACGGCTCGGGCAAGTCGACGCTGCTCAAGGCGGTCGCCGGCCTGCTGCCCGCCGAGCGCGGCCATGTCTACACCCAGGGCCAGCCCTCGCTGCTGGGCGTCAATGCGGCGCTGATGAACGACCTGACCGGCGAGAAGAACGTCCTGCTCGGCGGCCTGGCGATGGGCATGTCCCGCGAGGAGGTGCGCGAGCGCCGCGACGGGATCGTCGACTTCTCCGGCATCAACGAGAAGGGCGACTTCATCTCGCTGCCGATGCGGACGTACTCCTCCGGTATGGCCGCCCGCCTGCGCTTCTCCATCGCCGCGGCCAAGGACCACGACGTCCTGTTGATCGACGAGGCGCTGGCCACCGGCGACCGCGCCTTCCAGAAGCGCTCCGAGGACCGCATCCGCGAACTGCGCGAGGAGGCCGGCACGGTCTTCCTGGTCAGCCACAACAACAAGTCGATCCGCGACACCTGCGATCGCGTGCTGTGGCTGGAGCGGGGCGAGCTGATCATGGACGGCCCCACCGAGGAGGTCGTCTCCGCGTACGAGGAAGAGCGCTAGGGCTCGATCACCCCGGGCGGGCGGCGCCGTACGGGAACGGGGACGGCCCCGGAGCAGTGCGCTCCGGGGCCGTCCCCGTTCCCGTTGCCGGGCCTCAGCTGTGCGTGCGCAGCAGCGTGCGCATCGTCCGCATGGCGACCGACAGGTTGGCCAGGTCGAAGCCCTCCGACCCGTGGATCTCCTCCAGCGTGGCGCGGGCGCGGCCCAGGATGGCGCCGTTGGCTTCCTCCCATGCCTTGAAGCGCTGCTCGGGCGTGCCGGAGCCGTTGCCGGCCGCCAGGACGTCGCTGGTCAGCGCCGCATGCGCGGCGAAGAGGTCCTCGCGGATGGAGGCGCGGGCCATCGACTGCCAGCGGTCGGCCCGCGGCAGCTCCAGGATGCGGTCCAGGAGCTGGTTGATCCGCAGCCGGTCGCCGAGGTCGTAGTAGACCTCCGCGACCTCCAGCGGCTCCTTGCCGCTGCGGTCCGCGATGGCGACGATGTCCAGCGCCGGGAAGACCGAGGAGAAGCCGGCCACCTGGACGGCGAGCGCCTCGGGCACCCCGCTGCCGGTCAGCTCCTCCAGGATCGTCTGGTGCCATTCGGCGTCGCCGCCCTGGAGCAGCTTGGGCAGCTGCGCCCAGACCTGGGCGACCCGGTCGCCGAAGAAGTCGATGGTGCCCGACAGCTCCAGCGGCTGCGGCCGGTTGTTGAGCAGCCAGCGGGTGCCGCGCTCGACCAGCCGCCGCGAGTGCAGCCGGATGCGGGTCTGCACATCGGCCGCGACGACGGTGTCGAGCGCCTCGACGTCGTCCCAGACCTGGCCCAGCCGGAAGATCGCGCGGGCCGCGGTGTGCGCCCGTACGACCTCTTCGAGCGAGGCGCCGGTCTCCTCGCGCATACGGTGCAGGAAGCTCGTGCCGCCGGTGTTGACGGTGTCGTTGACCATCACCGTCGTCACGATCTCCCGGCGCAGCGCATGCCCGTCGACCTGCTCGGCGAAGCGGTCGTAGAGCGCCGAGGGGAAGTAGGCGTGCAGCAGCCGCTGGAGGTAGGGGTCGTCCGGCAGCGGCGTCTGGATCAGCGCATCGGCCACCGTGATCTTGGTGTACGCCAGCAGCACCGCGGTCTCGGGCTGCGTCAGACCGCGCCCGGCGGTGAGCCGCTCACGGATCTGCCGGTCGCTGGGCAGGAACTCCAGCGCCCGGTCGAGATCGCCGTCGCGCACCAGGCGGCGCATGAAGCGCTGCTGGGCATGCAGCATGCTGGAGGACTGGGCCTGGGCCAGCGCGAGCGCGGTGTTCTGCGCGTAGTTGTTGCGCAGCACCAGCGCGCCGACCTCGTCGGTCATCTCGGCCAGCAGCTTGTTGCGCTGCTTGACCGTCATATCGCCGTTGGCGACCACGGCGTTCAGCAGGATCTTGATGTTCACCTCGTGGTCGGAGGTGTCCACACCGGCGCTGTTGTCGATCGCATCGTTGTTGATCTTGCCGCCGGCCATGGCGAACTCGATCCGGCCCAGCTGGGTCAGGCCCAGGTTGCCGCCCTCGCCGACGACCTTGACCCGCAGGTCCTCGCCGTTGACGCGGATGGCGTCGTTGGACTTGTCGCCGACGTCGGTGTGGGTCTCCGCCGAGGACTTCACATAGGTGCCGATGCCGCCGTTCCACAGCAGATCGACCGGGGCCTTGAGGATGGCCTGCATCAGATCGGCCGGCGTCATCTTCTTCACGCCGGACTCGATGCCGAGCGCGGCCCGCACCTGCGCGTTGACGGGGATGGACTTGGCCGAGCGGGGGTGGATGCCGCCGCCCTGGGAGAGCAGCTCGGTGTTGTAGTCCGCCCAGGAGGAGCGCGGCAGTTCGAAGAGGCGGCGGCGCTCGGCGTACGAGGTCGCCGCGTCCGGGTTGGGGTCGAGGAAGATGTGCCGGTGGTCGAACGCGGCCACCAGGCGGATGTGCTCGCTGAGCAGCATGCCGTTGCCGAAGACGTCACCGGACATGTCGCCGACGCCGACCGCGGTGAAGTCCTGGGTCTGGGTGTCGTGGCCCAGCTCGCGGAAGTGCCGCTTGACCGACTCCCAGGCGCCGCGGGCGGTGATGCCCATGCCCTTGTGGTCGTAGCCGGCGCTGCCGCCGGAGGCGAAGGCGTCGCCCAGCCAGAAGCCGTACGACTCGGCGACCTCGTTGGCGATGTCCGAGAACGTCGCGGTGCCCTTGTCGGCCGCGACCACCAAGTAGGTGTCGTCCTCGTCGTGGCGCACGACGTTCTTCGGCGGCACGACCTCGCCGCCCACCAGGTTGTCGGTGATGTCGAGCAGACCGGAGATGAAGGTCTTGTAGCAGGCGATGCCCTCGGCCAGCCAGGCGTCGCGGTCCGCCGACGGGTCCGGCAGCTGCTTGCCGACGAAGCCGCCCTTGGCGCCGACCGGCACGATGACGGTGTTCTTGACCATCTGCGCCTTGACCAGGCCGAGGATCTCCGTACGGAAGTCCTCCCGGCGGTCCGACCAGCGCAGACCACCGCGGGCGACCTTGCCGAAGCGCAGGTGGACGCCCTCCACGCGCGGGGAGTACACCCAGATCTCGAACGCCGGGCGGGGCGCCGGCAGATCGGGGATCGCCTGCGGGTCGAGCTTCATGGACAGGTAGGCGTGCGCATTGCCGTGGCTGTCGCGCTGGTAGTGGTTGGTGCGCAGGGTCGCCTTGATGACGGTGAGGAAGGAGCGCAGGATGCGGTCCTCGTCCAGGGAGGCGACCTGGTCGAGCGCGGCGTCCAGCTCCTCCAGCAGCGCATCGGTCAGCTCCGTGCCGGCCCGCTGCCGCTCCGGGGCCATCCGCGCCTCGAAGAGCGAGACCAGCAGCCGGGTGGTGTGGACGTTGTTGGAGAGGGTGTCCTCCATGTACGTCTGGCTGAAGGTGGCGCCGGCCTGCCGCAGGTACTTGGCGTAGGCGCGCAGCACCATCGCCTGGCGCCAGTTGAGGCCGGCCCGCAGCACCAGCTTGTTGAAGTTGTCGCTCTCGGCGGCGCCCGTCCACACCGCGGTGAAGGCTTCCTGGAAGCGCTCGCGGGAGTCGTCGCCGGAGACGTGCTCGGGCAGCCGCAGACCGAAGTCGTAGATCCACGCGACGGTGCCGTCGGCGCGGCGCAGCTCGTGCGGGCGCTCGTCGATGACCTCGACGCCCAGGCGGTTCAGGCCCGGCAGCACCCGCGACAGCGAGACCGGCTCGCCGGTGCGGTAGATCTTGAAGCGGCGCTCGCCGGGGCCCGCACCGACCGGCTCGTAGAGGCTGACGGAGAAGTCGTTGCCCACCTCGCCGGTGAGCTTCTCCAGGTGCTGGAGGTCGGCGACCGCGCTGCGCGGGGAGTTGTCGGCCTTGTAGCCCTCGGGGAAGGCCTGGCTGTAGCGGCGCAGCAGCTCGGCGGCGCGCTCCTCACCGCATTCGGCGGTCAGCGCCTCGGCGAAACCGTCGGCCCAGGAGCGGGCGGCCTCCACCAGGCGGCTCTCGATACGGTCCACATCCGCGTCGGTGAGGTCGGGCAGGGAGGCGCCCGGCTCCACCCGGATCACGAAGTGCAGCCGGGAGAGCACCGATTCGGTGTTCCAGGCCGTGAAGTCGACGCTGGTGCCGCCGAGTTCCTCCTTGAGGATGTCGATCAGCCGCAGCCGGACGCCGGTGGTGTAGCGGTCGCGCGGGAGGTAGACCAGCGCGGAGTAGTAGCGGCCGTACTCGTCCTGGCGCAGGTACAGGCGCAGCCGGCGGCGCTCTTGCAGGTAGAGGACGCTGGTGGCGATGGCCCGGAGCTGGTCGACCGGGGTCTGGAACAGCTCGTCGCGTGGGTAGGTCTCCAGGATCTGGAGCAGGTCGCGGCCGTCGTGGCTGTCCGGGGTGAAGCCGGCACCCTCCAGGACCTCGGTGACCTTGCGGCGGATGACCGGGACCCGGCGGACGGACTCGGTGTAGGCGGCCGACGAGAACAGGCCCAGGAAGCGCCGCTCGCCGACGACGTTGCCGTCCTTGTCGAACTTCTTGACGCCGACGTAGTCCAGGTACGAGGGGCGGTGCACGGTGGCGCGGCTGTTGGCCTTGGTGAGGATCAGCAGCTTGTGCTCGCGGGCCTTGGCGCGGGCGTCGGCGGGCAGCCGGTTGAAGGACGGCGAGACGGGGTGGCCGGCGTCGCTCTCGCGGTGCGGCGGGTCGGAGCGCAAGATGCCCAGGCCCGTACCGGGCACGGCGGTCAGCACGTCCTCCTCGACGCCGCCCTCACCGGGCGCGGAGGCCAGCTCGTACTCGCGGTAGCCGATGAAGGTGAAGTGGTCGTCGGACAGCCAGCGCAGCAGCTCGCGGGCCTCGGCGATCTCCTCGTCGCGCAGATCGTCGGCGAGCGGCTCGCCGGGCAGCTCCTCGGCGATGCGCAGCGCGCCGGCGCGCATCTTGTCCCAGTCCTCGACGGCCTCGCGGACATCGGACAGCACCCGCAGCAGATCGGCGGTGATCTGCTTGAGGTCGTCGCGGTCGGTCTCGCGGTCGATCTCGACGTGGATCCAGGACTCGGTCACCGCGTCGTGCGGCAGCGCGGCGGCCTTGCCGTTGCCGTTGGGGTGCGGCTCGCCGTTGCTGTCGAGGACCTCGATCAGCTTGCCCGCGACGTCGCGGCGGACGGTGACCTGGGGGTGGATGACGACATGGATGCCGCGGCCCTGGCGCGAGAGCTCATTGGTGACCGAGTCGACCAGGAAGGGCATGTCGTCGGTGACCACCTCGACGACGGAGTGGCTGCACGTCCAGCCGTTCTCCTCGACGGTCGGGGTGTGCACCCGGACGTTCGCGGTGCCCTGAGGACGCGTCTCGGCGAGGCGGTAGTGCGAGAGCGCGGCGCCGAAGACGTCGACCGGGTCGCGGCCGGTGAGGTCCTCGGGGGCGGTGTGCAGGTAGTAGCGCTGGAGATATCCCGTGAGGGTCTCCGGGTCGAGTCCGCGTACCGGGAGATGTCCCCCGGCCGGACTGTTTTCAGCGACCCGGGCGGCCCTGGCGAGCAGCTCGGTCTTGGCTTCGTCCAGCTTGGTCTGCATGTCCTCTGGCTCCTGTCGCGCGCCGTTGCGTGACGTTGTGGAAGAACGTGGTGGATGCCGCACAACGCCGCCACGACACGGGATGTCCTGTCGACGTCGACGCTATGCCGCGATGAGGGAGGGCCGTGCCGTGTTCGACGAGTGGTGACACGGTCGACACGGGAAGGTGGCCGCAAAGACCAGCGACCGCCCGGTCACGGTGGTGTCCCGGGCGCACGGCGGGGGCCTCGACGCCCCCGCGGGTTATCGCGCTGATCACGCTGCAAGGCTATCGCTCTCGGCAGGGGTGCCGTCATGGGCCTTCTCCGTACAAAACCCCACTATGAACTTAGCCCATCCGGACAACGCCCTGCCCGCCCGGATGTGCGATGGCACGAGGCGCTCCGTCGGCACGCCGGCGGGCCTTCACGCTTCCGGACGGTGCTCCCGGACGGCGCCGGTCACCCGGCCGCGCCGCGCCGCGCCAGCTCCGACGCGACCGCCACCGCCTCGGCGAGGGTGTCCACCACCGGCGCTCCGGCGCCCTCCAGGCTGGCCCGGCTGTGCGAGCCACCGGTGTAGAGCACCGCATGCGCCCCGGCGTCCCGCGCGGCGACCGCATCGTCGGCCGCGTCACCGATCACGACCGTACGCCCCGGCTCCACATCCCGCAGCGCCGCCAGATGCCGCACCATGTGCTCGCTCTTGCCGCCGCCGGACGGCCCGGTCCTGCCGTCCACCCGTACGAAACGCGCCTCGATCCCGAAGCCGCGCACCAGGGGTATCAGCTCGTCGTGCCCGAACATGCTGAGGATCGACTGGCTGTGCCCGGCCGCCTGCCACTCCGCCAGCAGCAGATCCGCCCCGGCGGCCAGCCCGCACCGCACGCGGTGCTCGGTGTAATGCCGGTGGAAAGTGGCATCCATCACCAGCCACTCGGCCTCCGTCGGCATCCTCCCCATCAGCCGCTCGTAGAACTTCGGAACGGGCACGCAGTACAGCGCGCGGTACTGCTCCAGCGTGATCGGCGCCAGCCCGAGCTCCGCGAATGCGGAATTGGTGGCCCCTATCACCGCATCGGTGTCGTGGAACAACGTGCCGTTCCAGTCCCACACGATGTGCGCTGCGCGCCGCGTCCCGTCCATGGCCGTGTGCATCCCCGTCGTGTACGTCCCCGCGTCCTTCCCCATGCAGAAAACGTACCCGCACCCACTGACAACGGCGCCGGACGGACCGGCGGGGGCGGGCGGGGACCCGGCCGCGCTACGCCAGCAGGTGCGGAATCTCCTGCACCCCGAACCACATCAGATCGTGGTCCTGCGCACCGTCCACGGTGAACTGCGCATCGTCGTCGCCCTGGTCCGCCGCGCCCAGCGCCGCCGCGGCCGCCGCGACATCCGGCTCCGCATCGTCCGCATCCACATGCACCGCGGCCGCCGTCGTGAGCGGCACCGGCCCGGCCAGCCGCACCTGACCCAGCGCCGACTCGTCCAGCGCCCGGTCCGGATCCGCCACCGCCACCCCTTCGGGCACATCCACCGCCACCACGACCCGCCGACGCGCCGCCTGCGGATTGCCGGCGAGCTGCCGCAGCGAAGCCTGGGCCGCGCGGTTCAGCGCCGCATACTCCAGCTCCTCGATGTCGTCCGAGACGTACCACTCGCGCAGCGCGGGCGTGACGGCGTACGCGTCGAGGGGCCCCGCGCCCAGCTCACCGCTCTTGTGCGCCTCGGCGAGACCGGAAAGGGTCAGGGGGACATAGACGCGCATGGCAGCCGCTTCCGCTCATTTCGCTCGACTCTGAAGAATGCTCAGCCAGCATACGGGCGAGAGTCCCCCATCAGGGCTCCCGCACACCCGCCCCGACACCGCCGCGGAACCTCGCCCCGCCCCCTCCCATCCTCGATTTCCCACGCCCCCGCCACGGACGTGTGAACTCTGCACGCCCCGCCGCGCGGCCCCGGCCCGCCTTGCCGCCCGCCCGGCCCCGCCGAGAAGATCCACCGAAGCTACCGCTCGGTAATCGACCAACCCGGCACAAGGGGGACATGCTCATGACGGACAGCCATCCGATCCGACCCTCCGACGCGGCCACAGCGGCCGACCACTACGCGACGCCCGAGGGGGCTCCCGAAGGGACGCCCGGGGAGACGTCCGTCGGCGCGCCCGGGGAGACATCCGGCGGGATGCCGGGTGCGACGTCCGTCGGCGCGCCCGGCGAGGTCCGCGACGACACCGCTGCCGCCCGCGCCCCACACCCCCGCACCAGCCCCGAAGCCACTCCCACCACCCCGGCCGCCACCACCGGCCCCGCCGCCGAATCCGCCCCCGCCGATCCGGCCCCCGCAAGCCGCACCCCCGCCCCCCGCCGCCCCAGGGGCGCCGGCCGCGGTCCCGGTGCCGGGCCCGGCCGGGGGCGTGGGCGCACCCGGCCCGCCGGACCGTCGACGACCACCCGCACCACTCCGGGCCGTACGGTCCCGGCCGGTCCGTCCGCCGGCCGCGCGGCGGGTGCCGCCGGAGACCCGGGCGCCCGCTCGGCCGCGGCCGCGGCCACCGCCGCCCGGCTGCCGACCGCCGGGGCCCGACGCCAGGCGCACGAGCGGCGGCCGCACCTCTGGTTCGCCCGACAGCTGCTGCTCGCGCTCAGCGGCCAGATCCCCGTGCACGCCCTGTTGGGCCACGCCCTGCCCACGGCCTACGACCAGCTGGTCGAGCTCGCCCCGCAGGCCCCCCTGCGCCCCCTCACCGCACCGGGCCGCGCCGCCGTCCCCACCCTCCGCGAATGCGGTCTGTGCCGCCCCCGAGACGGCGTCATCGAGGCATTCGCCCGTATCTCTTCCGGCGACCGCCTGCGCGCCCTCGCCTTCCGCCTCGAACGCGGCGCCGACACCCGCTGGCGCTGCGCCACCCTCGACATCGGCCCGATGCCCCGGCCATGGGTCCCGGCACCGCACCCCTAGGCCCCGTCGACCGGGCACACGAAGGCGCCCCGGCCGCATGGCCGGGGCGCCCCGTTCGACGTGCCTACTTCTTGCGGCGCCGTCCGCCGCCCTTCTGCGCCTTCCGGCGCTCCGCCCGCGTCAGCCCGTCGGCCTCCGAGCGGGCCGGGCCCTCCTCGTCGCTGACGAAGTCGCCCTCGATGACGCTGCCGTCGCCGTCCACCTTGGGCGCGGTGAAGTGCAGCCGGTCCGGACGCTGCGGGGCCTCCAGGCCCTTGGCGTGGATCTCGGGACGGCCCGCACCGGCCGGGACGACGTCCTGCGCCTTCTCCAGGCTGGGCCGCTCGGCCGTCTCCTGCACCGGGACCTCCTCGACCTGCTGCTCCACCTGGACCTCCAGGTTGAACAGATAGCCGACGGACTCCTCCTTGATGCCCTCCATCATCGCGGTGAACATGTCGAAGCCCTCGCGCTGGTACTCGACCAGCGGGTCCTTCTGAGCCATCGCCCGCAGGCCGATGCCCTCCTGGAGGTAGTCCATCTCGTAGAGGTGCTCACGCCACTTGCGGTCCAGCACGGACAGCACGACCCGGCGCTCCAGCTCGCGCATGATCTCCGAGCCGAGCTGCTCCTCACGGGCGGCGTACTGCTCGTGGACGTCCTCCTTGACGGCGTCGGCGATGAACTCGGCGGTGATGCCCGCGCGGTCGCCGGCCTCCTCCTCCAGCTCCTCGATGGTCACCTTCACCGGGTAGAGCTGCTTGAACGCGCCCCACAGCCGGTCCAGGTCCCATTCCTCGGCGAAGCCCTCGACCGTCTCCGCCTGGATGTAGGCGTCGATGGTGTCGTCCATGAAGTGCTTGATCTGCTCCTGGAGGTCCTCGCCCTCCAGGACGCGGCGCCGCTCGCCGTAGATGACCTCGCGCTGGCGGTTGAGCACCTCGTCGTACTTCAGGACGTTCTTGCGGGTTTCGAAGTTCTGCTGCTCGACCTGCGACTGGGCGGAGGCGATCGCCCGGGTCACCATCTTGTTCTCGATCGGGACGTCGTCGGGGACGTTGGCCATCGCCATGACCCGCTCGACCATCTGGGCCTTGAACAGCCGCATCAGGTCGTCGCCCAGGGAGAGGTAGAAACGGGACTCGCCCGGGTCGCCCTGACGGCCGGAGCGGCCGCGCAGCTGGTTGTCGATACGGCGCGACTCGTGCCGCTCGGTGCCCAGGACGTAGAGCCCGCCGAGCTCCTTGACCTCCTCGAACTCCGCCTTGACCGCGGCCTCGGCCCGCTCCAGGGCGGCGGGCAGCGCGGCCGCCCACTCCTCGACGTGCTCGACCGGGTCCAGGCCCATCTGCCGCAGCTCCGCCTCGGCGAGATCGTCGGGGTTGCCGCCGAGCTTGATGTCCGTACCGCGGCCGGCCATGTTCGTGGCAACCGTGACCGAGCCCTTACGGCCGGCCTGGGCGACGATCGAGGCCTCCCGGTCGTGCTGCTTGGCGTTGAGGACCTCGTGCGGCACCCCGCGCTTGTTGAGCTGCTGGGAGAGGTACTCGGACTTCTCCACCGAGGTCGTGCCGACCAGGATCGGCTGGCCCTTGCCGTGCTTCTCGACGATGTCCTCGACCACCGCGTCGAACTTGGCCGGCTCGGTGCGGTAGATCAGGTCCGCCTGGTCCATGCGGACCATCGGGCGGTTCGTCGGGATCGGCACCACGCCGAGCTTGTAGATCTGGTGGAACTCGGCGGCCTCGGTCATGGCCGTACCGGTCATACCGGACAGCTTGCCGTAGAGGCGGAAGAAGTTCTGGAGGGTGATCGTGGCGAGCGTCTGGTTCTCGTCCTTGATCTCCACCCCTTCCTTCGCCTCGATGGCCTGGTGCATGCCCTCGTTGTAGCGGCGACCGGCGAGGATACGGCCGGTGTGCTCGTCGACGATCATGACCTCGCCGTCGATGACGACGTAGTCCTTGTCGTTCTTGAACAGCTCCTTGGCCTTGATCGCGTTGTTGAGGTACCCGACGAGCGGGGTGTTCACCGACTCGTAGAGGTTGTCGATGCCCAGCCAGTCCTCGACCTTGCTGACGCCGGACTCGTGGATGCCGACGGTGCGCTTCTTCTCGTCGACGTCGTAGTCGCCGGTCTCCTCGATGCCGCGCTGCGGATTGGCGGCCTCGCCCCTCTTCAGGCGCTTGACCAACTTGGCGAAGTCGCCGTACCACTTGGTCGCGGAGTCCGCCGGGCCGGAGATGATCAGCGGCGTACGGGCCTCGTCCACCAGGATGGAGTCGACCTCGTCGACGATCGCGAAGTTGTGGCCGCGCTGGACGAGTTCGTCCTGCGACCAGGCCATGTTGTCGCGCAGGTAGTCGAAGCCGAATTCGTTGTTCGTGCCGTAGGTGATATCGCAGCCGTACTGCTCACGGCGCTGGGCCGGCGTCATATCGGCCAGAATGCAACCGACCGAAAGCCCCAGGAACTTGTGGACCCGGCCCATCATCTCGGAGTCGCGCTCGGCCAGGTAGTCGTTGACCGTGATCAGATGGACGCCGTCGCCGGAGAGCGCGTTGAGATACGCCGGGAGGGTACCGACGAGGGTCTTGCCCTCACCGGTCTTCATCTCGGCGACGTATCCCATGTGGAGGGCCGCGCCACCCATCAGCTGAACGTCGTAGTGGCGCTGGCCGAGCACGCGCTTGGCGGCCTCGCGGACCGTGGCGAACGCCTCGGGCAGCAGATCGTCCAGGCTCTCGCCGTCGGCGTAGCGTTCCTTGTACTCGTCCGTGAGCGCCCGCAGCTCGGCGTCGGACAGGGCCGCGAAGTCCTCTTCGATGGAGTTGACCTGGCCCGCGATGCGGTGCAGTTTGCGCAGGATCTTTCCTTCGCCTGCACGCATGAGCTTGTTGAAGACGGACACTTGGGCTGGTCTCCTTGCCGGTCGGGCCTGGCACGGTCGGGTGCGCGGGCGCGGCATGTTTCCAATGGGGCAGGCCCCGCCGCAACGGCCATCGTAAGGGAGGACTCTGTCAGGCCGGGAGGTTAGCCGCAGCGACGGCAGGTATGCCCTCGTCCGGTGAACGCATGAGCGTACGAGAAGGTGCCGGGAATCACGCGAAATCCGTTCGCCCTCGATTTCTCCGCACCGCAGACTCGCCTCATGGAGCCCGTCGTCCTCACCACCGAACGCCTCGCCCTGCGTCCCTTCCAGCCGTCCGACGCCCCCGCAGTCTTCGCATCCTGCCAGGAACCGGACATACCGCGCTGGACGAGCGTCCCCTCACCGTACGGCCTCGGAGACGCCGAACAGTACGTCGCCACGACCGCCCCCGAAGGCTGGCGCACCGACACCGCCTATGCCTTCGCCGTGGTCTCCCGGACCGACGGCTCCCTGATCGGCTCCATGGGACTGGTACGGATCTCCCTGCTGCGCGCCCCCGAGCGCCAGGCGGAGCTCGGCTACTGGACGGCCAAGGAGCACCGGGGCCGGGGATACACCGCCGAGGCGGCCCGCGAGGTGGTGCGCTGGGCGTTCGCCGACCTGGGGGTGGAACGGATGGAGTGGCTCGCGGAAGCGGGCAACGAAGGCTCCCGGGCGGTGGCCCGCAAGGTCGGCTTCCAGATGGAGGGCACCCTGCGCGCCAAGCTGATCCACGAGGGCACCCGCCGCGACGTGTGGATCGGCTCCCTCCTCCCGTCCGATCTGCCACGGGCTCCCGCGCCGGCGGGCCCGGCCGCGGAGGCCACCCCCTACCTTCCGTACGGTGGCGGGCGGACGGACTGAGGCCCGCCGCCGGGTGCGGCAGGCGGCAGGCGGCAGGCGGCAGGCGGCAGGCGGCAGGCGGCCCGGGCATTGTCAGTGGCCGCCCCTACCCTTTCCCGCATGACCACCAGTCCGCGCACCCGGCCGCTGCCCCCGCCCGTGACAACTCTCTCCCGGGACGACGCCCGGCGCCTGGCGCTGCGGGCCCAGGGACTGCTGGGCACCCCGGAGCGACGACGTGTCCGAGCATCGCGAAGCGATTCCACTCGAGGCGGTGGCGGGCGACGGGAGGGCGTGCGCGGGGTGCTGCGGCATCTGGGCGCGGTGCAGCTGGACACGATCTCGGTGCTGGCCCGCTCGCACGAGCTGGTGCCGTACGCCCGCCTCGGCCCGGTCGGCCGCGAGGCCGTCGAGAGCGCCTACTGGAGCGGCGCCCACAGCTTCGAGTACTGGTCGCACGCCGCCTGCATCCTGCCCATCGAGGAGTGGCCGCACTTCGCCTTCCGCCGCCGGGCCTACCGCGCCAAGGGTTACCGCTGGCACACCATGGAGGATTCCGACCGCTCCTGCGCCGCCGTCCTGGCACGGCTGACGGCCGACGGTCCGCTGACCACCTCCGAGCTGGGCGGCGGCCGCAAGGGCGGGGAGTGGTGGGACTGGTCCGAGACCAAGATCGCGGTGGAGTGGCTGCTGGACACCGGCCAGGTGGTCTGCACCGAGCGCCGCGGCTGGAAGCGGGTGTACGACCTGGCCGAGCGCGCCGTCCCCGACGCCCTGCTGCACGACGATCTGGACGACGCGGAGTGCCTGCGCCGCCTGGTGGCGCAGGCCGGGGCAGCGTTGGGGGTCGCGACCCGGGCGGATCTCGCCGACTACCACCGCCTCAAGGGCGACCAGGTCGATGCCGTGATCGAGGGCTCGGGGCTGGTCCCCGTCGAGGTCGAGGGCTGGGGCAGACCGGCCTGGGCCGATCCCGCCGCCCTGGCCGCCCCGCCCCGCGGCCGGCACCGCACGACCCTGCTCTCGCCGTTCGATTCCCTGATCTGGGACCGCGCCCGCACGGAGCGGATCTTCGGCTTCACCCATCGCCTGGAGGCTTACGTCCCCCGCCCCCGGCGGATACACGGCTATTTCGCGATGCCGCTGCTGTCCGGCGGCCGTCTGATGGGCCGCGCCGACCCGGCCCGCGAGGGCACCACCCTCATCGCCCGCCAGGTCTCGATGCAGGGCTCCAGGGCCGTCCGCCCCATGGCACAGGCGCTCCGTGAGGCCGCCACCTGGGTGGGCTGCGACGCCGTGCGTCTGGAGCGCTGCGACGACGCGAAACTGGCCGCCGCGCTCCGCTCAGAACTCACTCACATGAGTGAGGAGTCCGGCTGATCCGTACGGCCGACCGGCCGATGCGGCTCAGCGGATCTCGAGAATCTTCTCCCGCATCGCGTAGACCACGGCCTCCATCCGGGAGTGCAACTGGAGCTTCTCCAGGATGTTGCGTACGTGGTTTTTCACGGTGTTTTCGGAAATGAACAGCTCTTTGGCGATATCGCGATTGTTCATGCCGGTGGCGACCAGTTTGAGGACCTCCAGCTCGCGGTCGGTGAGCCGGGGCGCGGGCACCAGCCGGCGCTCGTCGGTGCGCTGGATCATCGACTTGAACTCCGTCAGGAGCTTGGACGCCATCGACGGGCTGATCTGGGACTGGCCGTCCGCGACCGCGCGGATGGCGGTGGCCACTTCGTCGGTGGAGATCTCCTTGAGGAGGTAGCCGGTGGCGCCGGCCTTGATCGCGTCGTAGAGATCGGCCTCTTCGTCGCTGATCGTCAGCATGATGATCTTCGCGCTGGGGGCGACCTCCTTGATGGCGGTGCACGCTTCGATACCGCCCCGTTTGGGCATCCGGACGTCCATCAGCACGATGTCCGGCAGCAGATCCGCGGCCTTGTCGACCGCCTCCGCGCCGTCCCCGGCCTCGCCGACGACCTGGATGTCCTCCTCCTGGGCCAGCACGATCTCCAGGCCGCGACGGAAAAGCGCGTGGTCGTCCACCACCAGGACCCGGATCGGCTCCTTGCGCGGCACGCTCGCGGCAATCCCCGCGACAGCACCGTTTCCGCTGCCGCTTCCGTCGCCCTCCGCGCCGTCACTCACGGGCCCGAAACTGTCCCCCATCGTTCCTCCCCGTCAACTACTCGGCCGAAGGGCCAGAGCTTGGAAATAAGGCTGGTTGACAACAGCCCCGTGCGGCCAGCCCGATCAATGCCATACGACGTCTCCCCGGCACGTAGCCGTTTCGTGTCCACATGCTCCCTGGCTGGCACGAACACTATACGGCTTCAACTCCTGCTTTCTTCAGGCACGATGGTGCCCCCGGCGCACGCCGGGGGCACAGAGCGGATGGGTATCAGCCGCCGAGCGCGCCCCCTGCGCCGCCCGGCTCTTCCTCCCCGAACGAATCGGGGTTCAAGTGGATGACGCCGTAGTCGTATGCGTGGCGCCGGTAGACGACGCTCGGCTGCTTGGTCTCGGCATCGACGAAGAGATAGAAGTCGTGGCCGACCAACTCCATCTCGTAGAGCGCCTGGGTGAGCGTCATCGGTGCTGCCGAGTGGGTCTTCTCGCGGACGACCAGGGGACCTTCGCCCTGGACGTCGACCGACCCCATCTTCGTGGTCGGCACCTGCTGCTCGCGCTCGGTGGCGAGCTCGCCGTTGGTGTTCAGACGCGCGGCGCCGGGGACGATGGCGGCGACATCACTTGCCGGGATGCGCCCGTTGCCGCGGCGGGAGAAGCGCTTGTCGTGCTGCTTGCGCAGTCGGGCCTCCAGCTTGGCGGTGGCCAGGTCCAGTGCCGCATACGCATCCGCTGCGGCCGCCTCGGCCCGGACCACCGGACCACGGGAGCGGAGGGTGATCTCCACCCGGTCGGAACGGTCGGCCTGCCGCGGGTTGGGCTCCTTGGACACCTCGACGTCCAGGCTGATCACCTTGGCGTCGAGCTTCTGGAGTTTGTCCAGCTTCAGCTTCTCGGCCACGTGCTTGCGGAACCGCTCGGGCACCTCGGTCTTGCGGCCCTTGACGACGATGTCCACGCAGAACTCCGTTCCCGGATCGCTCCGCTACGCAGGCGGAGCGACTCCTTCTTGCACCAGGCTCCGGTGGATGCCGAAGCCTCGGACTTGGCGACTTTCACCTCCTCCTCCCCAAAGGACACGATCTCCACTCCAACGTTTTCAGGGTGGCCGCAAATACCCCCAGACGCACCCATCACGACATACGAGGCAAAGCGTCTGCCAAGTCCTCACAACCGAACATAGCTCTCCTGGACGGCTGTCGGCACCCCTTTGCGACCACCAGCTCCGTTCGGGTGAACGTTGCCCCTCATTACCTGCAACGATGAAATTCCTCGCTCAGTTCCACTTGATTTCGATTGCGCTGCGGGGCGCCGCGACCACCGCCGCCCCGGCCACCCGGCCGCCCGCCGCGGCGATGGCCCGCGCGGCCTCGGCGAGCGTGGCCCCCGTCGTCACCAGATCGTCCACCAGCACCACTGGCGCCGCCGCCAGCAGCCTCCCGGCACCGCCCCGCACCTCCAGTGCACCCACCATGTTCGCCAGCCGCTGCGGGGCGCTCAGCCCCGCCTGGTCGGCCACCGGACGGCACTGCCGCAACACTGTGAGCACCCGCGCCCGCGCACCGCCGCGCCGCAGGTCGGCGGCGGCCGCCCGCGCGATTCTGCGGACTGGATCATGACCCCGGCCGGCCACCGCTCTTCGGGCCGACGGCACCGGCACCAGCACCGGCGCCCCGCCGCCGCCCCGCACCCGCCGCACGGCCCCGGCCAGCGCCGCCCCCAGCGGCCGCGCCAGCCGCAGCGCACCGCGCTCCTTGTGCGCCAGCAGCACAGCCCGCACCTCGTCGGCGTACGGCGCACCCGCCCACACCGGCGGCAGCCCCTCCGGCCCGGGCCGCGGCGTCACCCGCCGCGCACCGCGCCCCTCGCGCACCAGCGCCCGGCGACACTGCGCACACAGCTCCGTACGCGGCCGACCGCACCCCGCGCAGTCCACCGGCAGCACCAGACCGGCAAGCTCCCGCCACACCCCTTGCATGACTCCAGGGTCCCGCCGCCGGAGCCCGGCCACCACTCCTGTGGACAACCGCCTGTGGACAACCTCGGCGGTCCGCCCACCAGCGGGCCCGGGCGCCGTCACCCCGGATAGACCGGTGCCGTCCCGTCCTTCGCCACCGTCTTCCAGTTCGCATCCGGAGGCAGCCGCACAATGCCCTCGGTGGCGTCGGCGATCAGCGGCCGGGTCTCGTCCTCCGAGGCCGCGACCGCCTTGACGCCGTTGACCCCGGGCAGCGTCTCCGCATTGGACGCCGAACCGTCCGTCTCCATGAACTGCATCTGCTGCACCCCGCCGGACTCGCGCCCGACGACCACCAGCCGGCTGCCGCCTGCCCAGGAGGCAGCCACCACATCCTCCAACTGCGGTGCGATCGGCCGCAGTTCCTCCACCGAGAGCACCGGATGCGCCGAGGAACCGCCGCGCTCGACCCGGCCCAGCTGGAGCGTCGTACGCCCGTTGTCCTCCACCAGCATCGCGATCCGGATCCCGTCCGCGGCCACCCGGATCGCCTTGATCCGCCGCTTGCCCAGACCGGGCACCGCGACCTCTTCGGGGGCGCCCTTCCCCTCGCGCAGCCGCAGCAGCCGCGAGCTGTGCGCGCTGCGGTCGGCGATCCACAGATCGCCCAGGCCGTCCCAGCTCGGCGCGGTCAGCCCCTCGTCCGGGGCCTTGGCGGAGCCCGCGGAGGTCAGCAGCGGGCCGCCGCGCTGCACGCCGTCCTCCAGGCCGGCCACGTACAGCAACCGGCCGTCGCTCGACACCCCGGCCGCGGTCGTCTCATCGCGCGAGACGGCGACCGAGCGCAGCGCCGTCTTGCCGGTGCCGAACGGGCCGCGCACCGGGGCCGGTTCGGTGGCGTCGTCGGACATGGAGACGACCTTGTGGTCGGCGTCGAGGAAGTATTCCTGGGCGGAGTGCCCGGCGTGCCGCACCGGCGAGAAGTCGCGTTCGGCCTGCTCCTGGGTCAGCGAGCACAGGGAATTGCCCTTGGCGTCCTCCAGGTCCACCTCGCTGATCTTCGAGGCCCGCGTCATGTCCTGGACGGTGAAGAAGAGTTGGGCCGCCATCCGCTTGCACTGCGCGGCGTCGGTGTGGACGGCCTGCTCGGTCAGCTTGACCCGTAGCGCATTGGAATCGTCCAGCGCCAGATCGCGCGAGGCGAGCCGGGTGCCGCGCGGGAACTCCGACGCCGTCACCTGGCCCAGCCAGTCGGTGGGCCCGTTCAGCAGCGCCTCCACACTGGCGGCGATCGGCTCTATCCGCTGGCGCAGATAGACCGGGTCGGCGACCAGGACGTTACGGCTCGCCTTCGGCTCCGACGACTCCGACTGGTAGGACGCGAAGTAGTACTTGTTGACGGAACGGTAGATCCGCTGGAAGTCGGACTGACCGAGCACCAGCCCGTTGGGCAGGCGGTCGATGCGCCACTGCCCGTTCTCCTTGATCAGGTGGATCGTCCGGCGGTAGGCGCGCTCCTCGGGGGTGTAGGCGTGATTGCCGTCCACCGTCGCCACCTGACTGCCGGAGAGCGTGACGGTGTAGCCGTTCGCGTCCTCGCGGTTGCGCTGGATCTGCGGCTCGGGCTTGGGGCGCTCCTGGAGCACATTGGTGACCCGGAACGGCTGCCAGGTCCGCCGGGCCGACTTGGCCAGATACTGGCTGGCGGTGCGGAAATCCGCCTCGTCGCTGGTCGTGGCGTCGAGGAAGCTGCGGACGATGTTCGTCGGCTGCGCGCCGTCCTGCGGGGGGACGCCGTAGACCCGTACCTGCGAGTCGCCCTCGGCCCGCGGCGACTGGTCGACCGCCTTGACATCGCCGCTGTCCGGCATCGACGCACACCCGGCGAGCAGTACGGCGGCGCAGCCCAGCAGCCCGGCCGTGCGCGCCCGCCGCGCGCCCCTGCGGGAGGTGTGCCCGGCCCGGCCCTCCCCTTCGCGCTCAGTGTCCACGCAGCCCGCCCTCCCGCTCCGCTCCCCGCCCGGCTTCCTGCTGTGCCGCCTCATCGGCGGCTCTGTCGTCGACCTCCGCACCGCCACGGTGCGGCGCCTCGGTGTGCGCACCCTCGCCGTGCGCCGTTCCGTCATTCCGTACGCCCCCGGACGCCGGCACCACGCGGGCGCCGCCGGCGCCGGGGAGCGCCGCCGGATCGGCCGTAGGACGGACCGCGGCACGCGGCTGCGCCGGGATCGCGGACGCCGCCCGGCCCGCGCCGGCCCGCGCCGGCCCCGCCCCGGCCAGGCCGCGGTTGCGCCGCGAGTCCTCTGGTTCGAGCGGTATCGGGGAGCCGCGCAGCGTCTCACCGGCCGTACGGGGCAGCGTCAGCCGGAACTGCGAGCCGCCGCCCGGCTCACCCCACGCCTGGAGCCAGCCGCCGTGCAGCCGGGCGTCCTCGACGGCGATGGACAGGCCCAGGCCCGTGCCGCCGGTCGTCCGCGCCCGCGCCGGGTCCGCGCGCCAGAAACGGTTGAAGACCCGGGTCGCCTCACCGGGCTTGAGGCCGACGCCGTAGTCGCGCACCGCGACGGCCACGGCGCCACCCGACGGGCCACCCCCGGAGGCCAGCCGCACCACGACGTCCCGGCCCTCGCCGTGCTCGACGGCGTTGACCACGAGGTTGCGCAGCACCCGCTCCACCCGGCGGGGGTCCGCCTCGGCGATCACCGGCCGCTCGGCGCCGCGCACCACGAGGCGGGTGCCCTTGGCCTCGGCGAGCGGCTCGGCGCCCTCGATGACGCGGCTGACGACATCGCGCAGGTCTATCGGCTCGGCCTCCAGCGCGGCCGCGCCCGCATCGAACCGGCTGATCTCCAGCAGCTCCGCGAGCAGCGATTCGAACCGGTCGAGCTGACCGCGCAGCAGCTCCGCGGAGCGCGCGGTGGCAGGGTCGAACTCGTCACGGGCGTCATGGATGACATCGGCCGCCATCCGTACGGTCGTCAGCGGCGTCCGCAGCTCGTGCGAGACGTCGGAGACGAACCGGCGCTGCATCCGGGACAGCTCCTCCAGCTGCTGGATCTTGACCTGGAGGTTCTGCGCCATCTTGTTGAAGGACTCGCCGAGGCGGGCGATGTCGTCCTCACCGGTGACCTTCATCCGTTCCTGGAGGAGCCCGGCGGCCAGCCGCTCGGAGATCCCCGCGGCCATCCGTACGGGCGTGACGACCTGCCGCACGACCAGCCAGGCAATGGCGCCGAGCAGGATCACGACGAACACCCCGGCGGTCGCCAGCGTGCCCGTCACCAGCTTCAGGGACTCCTCTTCCTGACTGAACGGGAAGAGGTAGTAGAGCTGGTACTGGTTGCCGTTGATGTCGTTGAGGCGCTTGCCGATGATCAGCGCGGCCACGCCGTCGTCCGAGCCGATGCGCTTGATCTGGGTGTACTGGCGGAACGTGCCGGACTTGGCGTCGAGCTTGCGCCGCAGCTCGGCGGGCACGCTGCGCTCGGGGTCGACGTCCCCGGAGGCGCGGGGGCCGCGGGTGCCGGGGCTGGAGTCGCCGAACGGCTCGTCGGAATCGGAGCTGAGCGCCACCACGGAGAAGACGCCCTGGCCGCCGCTGGCGAGCTGCTCGACCAGACCGGTCAGCCAAGTCGCGGAGTCCTGGGAGCCGCGGTTTCCGGTGCGGGCGGCATCGTCGGGCCGGGTGTCGTCGGCACCGTCGGCCATCTTCTGGGCGACGCTGAAGCCGCCGACCGCCTGGCTCTGTGCGGCCTGCGCCTTGGCGGTGAGCAGACCGTTACGGACCTGGCCGACGACCACCACACCGAGCAGCAGGACCACAGCGAGCGACATCAGCAGGGTGGTGGCGACGACCCGCAGCTGGATGTTGCGCCGCCACAGCCGCAGGGCGGGCAGCAGCGGCCGCCGTACCCAGCGGCTGAAGAGCCGCAGCAGAGGGTGGACCGGACCGCTCACGGCCCCGTCGGGCAGCAGCTGGCCGCCACGCAACAGCCGAGCGGCCAATCTACCCGAAAAGAACATTTCACCCGCCGGGCCGACGGAACGCCCCCGCTGTGCCTCCGGGGCCGCACCGTCCCGGATCATCTCAGCTCGGCCCGGCCTTGTAGCCGACACCGCGCACGGTCACCACGATCTCCGGACGCTCCGGATCCCGCTCGACCTTGGAACGCAGCCGCTGCACATGGACATTGACCAGCCGGGTGTCCGCGGCGTGCCGATAGCCCCAGACCTGCTCGAGCAGCACCTCACGGGTGAATACCTGCCACGGCTTGCGCGCCAGCGCCACCAGCAGATCGAACTCCAACGGCGTCAGCGCGATCGACTGCCCGCCCCGCTTCACGGAGTGACCCGCCACATCGATGACCAGGTCACCGATCGCCAGCTGCTCGGGCGCCGGCTCCTCCGAACGCCGCAGCCGCGCCCGGATCCGGGCCACCAGCTCCTTGGGCTTGAACGGCTTGACGATGTAGTCGTCCGCGCCCGACTCAAGCCCGACCACCACATCCACGGTGTCGCTCTTGGCGGTCAGCATCACGATCGGCACCCCGGACTCGGCCCGGATCAGCCGGCAGACCTCGATACCGTCCCGTCCGGGCAGCATCAGGTCGAGCAGCACAAGATCGGGCTTGGTCTCGCGGAAGGCGGCCAGGGCCTTGTCACCGTCCGACACGAACGACGGTTCAAACCCTTCGCCGCGCAGCACAATGCCGAGCATCTCTGCCAGTGCGGTGTCGTCGTCGACGACCAGGACGCGTCCCTTCATTCGGCCATCATCCCATTACCTGATCGTGACTTACTCCATCGTGATGTGGAACACACTCGCACAAGCCCTTCCCGCGTGACCGGTGAGACCACTCCGGCCTCCGTCACGATCGCCGTCACCAGCTCGGGAGGAGTCACATCGAACGCCGGGTTGTAGGCCTGCGCGCCCACGGGCGCCACCGCGACACCCACCCCGGGACCCTCCCCGGGCCCCTGTCCGTACGGCAACGAGAGCTCCGTCACCTCGCTGCCCGGCCGCTGTTCCACCTCTATGTCCGCACCCTCTTCCGTCTCGAAATCCACCGTGGTCGTCGGCGCCACCACCACGAACGGCACATGGTGATAACGCGCCAGCACCGCCAGCGGATAGCTGCCGACCTTGTTGGCGACCGACCCGTCGGCCGCGATGCGGTCCGCACCGATCAGCACCGCGTCCACCTCGCCCGCGGCGAACAGCGATCCCGCCGCCCCGTCCGCGAGCACGCTGTACGCCATGCCCGCCCGCGCCGCCTCGTACGCCGTCAGCCGCGCCCCCTGCAACAGCGGCCGCGTCTCGTCCACCCACAGCCGTCGCAGCTCACCGGCCCGGTGCGCGGCTCGCGCCACCGCCAGGGCGGTCCCCTCGCCCCCGGACACCAGGTGTCCCGTATTGCAGTGTGTGAGCAGCCGGTGACCGCCGCCCGGCAGCAGCTCTCCCAGGAGCGCCAGCCCGTGATCCGCCATCCGCGCGCTGGCCTCGATGTCCTCCGCATGGACGGCCCGCGCCTCGGCCAGCGCCGCAGCCGCCGCGGTCTGCGGACCGCCCCCGCGACCGGCCGCTTCACGGTAGGCGGCGGCCGCCCGTCGCACGCCGTACCCGAGATTGACCGCGGTCGGCCGGGCATGCGCCAGCATCTCCACCGCTTCGTCCACATCGAAGCCACGCGCCGCCGCCAGCGCGACCCCGTAGGCACCCGCGATACCCAGCAGTGGCGCACCGCGCACCGCCAGCGTCCGGATCGCCTGCACCAGCGCCGGTACATCCGTACAGACCAGCTCGGCCTCCTCCGCCGGCAGCCGGGTCTGGTCGAGGAGCACCACCACCGGCCCCTCGGGCGGCTCCGCCCAGCGCAACGACGGGATTCCGAGCGCCTGCGCGCCCGCCTCGGACACCTCGTAGTGATCGGCCACTGGTTCAGTCTGCCGCCGATACCGCCTCGAACAGAAGGTCCCGCACTGCTCAGGGCCCGGGTACACAAAACCGTCCGCCATGACACGATGACTGACACCGCGGATCCCGGACCCCGGCCGCCGCGGCGGACCGGCAGCACGAAGGAGCGAAGATGAACAACTCTCCGGGCTGGGCCTCGCCCGGATCCGCCCCCTCCGACGAGCCGGACCGCGGCACCCAGGAGCAGCCCGGCCCACAGACCGCCCCGGACGAGCCCGTCGCCGAGCAGCCGACCCCGCCGAACTGGTCCAAGCAGCAACCGCCCGCCGGCGAGTGGTCCTCGCCCGCCGGGATCCCCGCGCAAGGCGGCGCCCGCTCCCGCGCCGGCGCCATCCCCCACCAGGGCGGCTGGCACGGCCCGCAGGGGGACGGCGGCCCCGTATGGGGCGGCGGCTGGTCCCCGGTCCCGCCGGCCGCCAAGCCCGGCGTGATCCCACTGCGTCCGCTCGGCGTCGGCGAAATCCTCGACGGCGCGGCCTCCACCATGCGCGCCCACTGGCGCACGGTGCTCGGCATATCGCTGATCGTCGCGGCCGTCTCGCAGACCCTCATCACGGTCGTCAGCGGACTGTGGCTCCCCGGCCGCCAGCCCGCCCCGGACGCCGGCTCCGGCCCGGAGCTGCGCCAGGCCCTGCGCGATACGGGCCAGGCCCTCGCCGGAAGCGCCGTCACCTCGCTGATCGGGCTGCTCGCCACCCTCATCGCCACGGGCCTGCTGACCATGGTCACCAGCCGCGCCGTCCTCGGCCGCCCGGTCACCACCGCCGATGCCTGGAAGGACGCCCGAGGTCAACTCCCCCGTCTGCTCGGCCTGCTGCTCCTGTTCCCCCTGATGCTCTTCGCCGTCGCAGCGGTCGGCCTGGCTCCCGGCATCATCCTGACGTCCTCCGGCAGCCTCGCACCGGGCCTCCTCCTCATCGTGCTCGGCGGCCTGGCCGGCTTCGTCGTCAGCGTCTGGCTGGCGGTCCGCTACAGCCTCGCCTCCCCGGCACTGATGCTGGAGAAGCAGGGCGTCATCGCCTCCATGCGCCGCTCCGCCAAGCTCGTACGCGGCTCCTGGTGGCGGGTCCTGGGCATCCAGCTCCTCGCCTTCCTGATCGTCGCCCTGATCGAGTCGATCATCCAGATCCCGGCCACTCTCATCGCCTTCATCGTCGACGGCGAGAGCCTGATGGACTGGGCCAACGGCACCAGTGACTCCACCGGCTGGACCTTCCTGATCGTGATCGGCATCGGAGCCGTCATCAGCTCGGCGCTCACCTTCCCGATCAGCGCGGGCGTGACCGCGCTCCTCTACATGGACCAGCGCATCCGCCGCGAGGCCCTCGACCTCGAACTCGCCCGCGCCGCCGGCCTGTCCGGCTACGGCACCGCACCGACGGGAGCGGCCGGATCCGGCACACCCACCGACACCACTCCGGGAAGCTGATGCGGTGACAACAGGGGGGAACACAGCCGCATTCGGCCGGCTCATGGCACGCTCCGACGACGACATACCGTTGCGGACACCGCGCGTGCCCGCCCGCGAGGCGGCGGAGCGCGAGCTGTCCGATCCCCGGTACCACCAGCACGACCCCACTGTGCTCCAACGGGCGCTGAATTGGTTCTGGGACCGCGTCGACGAGCTGTTCCACACAGCCGCCGGTGCCACACCCGGCGGCTGGGTCGGGCTCGTCACCGTCGCCGCGGTGGTGGTCCTGCTGATCGTCGCGCTACGACTGCGACTCGGTGCGATACGCCGCACCCCAACCACCGGCGGCACCCTCTTCACGGACATCCCGCGCACCGCCGCCGAACACCGCGCGGCCGCCGACCTGCTCGCCGCCGACAACCTGTGGAGCCGGGCGATCCAGGAACGCATGCGCGCCCTGGTCCTGGCCCTGGAAGAGCGGGCACTGCTCACGCCCGGCCCCGGCCGCACCGCCGACGAAGCCGTGGCCCTCGTCGGCCGGTTGCTCCCCGCGCATGCCGACCGGCTCCGCGCCGCGGCCCGTACCTTTGACGACGTCACATACGGCGGCCGCCCCGGCACCGAGCGGGAGTACGCCCTCCTCGCCGCCCTCGACAGCGACCTGCAACACGCCAAGCCCTCTCTCACCACCGCCCCGGCCAGGAGCCGCGGATGAGCACGGCCACCGCAGTCCCCGTCGCCCCGTCCGTCACCGCCCGCAGCGTGTGGCATCGGTCCCGCGGGCTGCTGCTCGCACTCCTCCTGCTCGTTGTCACCGGTGTGGTGCTCGCCGCCCTCCAGTCCAACGAGCAACACGGCCGGCTCGACCCCCGCTCGGCGGACCGCACCGGGAGCCGGGCCCTCGCCCAACTCCTGGCCGCCCGCGGCGTCGACACCCAGGTCGTGACCACCTCCGAGGAGGCCGCAGCCGCGACCGGCCCGAACACCACGCTCCTGATCGCCGAGCCCGACCTGCTGACCGCACCTCAGCTGACCGGCCTGCGCACCGCCACGGCCCACACCCCCGGCCGCATCGTCCTGGTCGCTCCCGGCACCGCCGCCCTCGACACCTTCACCCCCGGAGTCACGACCGAGTCCGCGGCACGCCCCTCGGCACTTCGGCCGGCGTGTTCGCTGCCCGCCGCCCGCCGCGCGGGCACGGCCGTCCTGGGCGGCCTCGGTTACCTGACGCCCGACCGCACCGCCGACCGCTGCTACCGCAGCCACGGCCTGCCCACTCTGCTGCGTCTGCCTGCTCCCGGCGCCGGCCGCGACACCGTCCTTCTCGGCTCCCCCGACTTCCTCTACAACCGCCACCTCGCCGAGCGCGGCAACGCCTCGCTGGCCCTCCAGCTTCTCGGTGAACACAAACATCTGGTCTGGTACCTCCCCTCCCTGAGCGATTCCGCAAGCGACCCCTCGACCCCGCAAGACGCGGACCAGCGCGGCTTCCTCGATCTTCTTCCTTCCGGCTGGAGCTGGGGCCTGCTCCAACTCGCCTTCGCCGCCGCCTTCGCGGCCCTGTGGCGCGCCCGCCGACTCGGCCCCCTGGTGCCCGAACGGCTCCCTGTCACCGTGCCGGCCGCCGAGACCACCGAAGGCCACGCCCGCCTGTACGAACAGGCGCACGCCCGCGACCGCGCCTCCGCCGTCCTGCGCGCCGCCACCCGCACCCGGCTCGCCCCGCTCATCGGCGTGCCCCCCACGCACGCCCACACCCCCGACGTCCTTCTCCCCGCCGTGCACGCCCACCTGACCGCCGCGCCCACAGTCGAACCCGACCTGCACTCTCTGCTCTTCGGCCCCACTCCCGCGGACGACAAGGCCCTGGTGCAGCTGGCCGACCAACTCGACGCACTCAAAACCTCGATCGTTTCCCAAGAGAGGCACGCCCCCCGTGAGCACCCCGACCGCTGACAGCGCCCGAGCCTCCCTCGAAGCGCTCCGCACCGAGATAGCCAAGGCCGTCGTCGGCCAGGACCCCGCCGTCACCGGCCTGGTCGTCGCGCTGCTCTGCCGCGGCCACGTGCTCCTCGAAGGCGTCCCCGGCGTCGCCAAGACCCTGCTCGTACGAGCCCTGTCGGCCACCCTCGAACTCGACACCAAACGCGTCCAGTTCACCCCCGACCTGATGCCGAGTGATGTCACCGGCTCCCTGGTCTACGACGCCCGCAGCGCCGAATTCTCCTTCCAGCCCGGTCCCGTCTTCACCAACCTCCTTCTCGCCGACGAGATCAACCGCACGCCTCCCAAAACCCAAGCCTCCCTCCTCGAAGCAATGGAGGAGCGTCAGGTAACCGTCGACGGCACCCCCCGGCCCCTGCCCGAGCCCTTCCTCGTGGCCGCCACTCAGAACCCCGTGGAATACGAGGGCACTTACCCTCTCCCCGAGGCGCAGCTCGACCGCTTCCTGCTGAAACTGACCATCCCGCTCCCGGCCCGCCAGGACGAAATAGACATCCTCACGCGCCATGTGGACGGCTTCAGCCCCCGCGATCTGAAGGCCGCGGGCCTGCGCCCCGTAGCCTCCGCCGGCGACCTCGAGGCGGCCCGAGCCGCGGTCGCCAAGACCACCGTCGCCCCCGAAATCACGGGCTACATCGTCGATATTTGCCGTGCCACTCGTGAATCCCCCTCACTGTCCCTCGGCGTTTCCCCCCGAGGGGCCACCGCCCTGCTCGCCACTTCCCGAGCCTGGGCCTGGCTCACCGGCCGCGACTACGTCACCCCCGACGACGTCAAGGCCCTTGCGCTCCCCACACTTCGTCACCGCATCCAACTCCGCCCCGAAGCGGAGATGGAGGGAGTCACCGCCGACTCCGTCATCAACGCCGTGCTCGCCCACCTCCCCGTTCCCCGCTGAGGCGACGCCGTGACCCTCACCGGACGCACCGCCCTCACCGCCGCCGTCGGAGCTCTCTTCGTCGGCTTCGTGCTCCCCAGCTGGCTCGGTGTCCTCACCGTCCAACTCACCTTGCTGATAGCAATTTTGTGCGATCTCGCGCTCGCCGCGCCAGCGCGAAAGCTCCATTTCACCCGAACCGGTGACACAACCGTTCGACTAACGGGCGAAGCCCACACACACCTCACCCTCACCAACTCGAGCCGCCGCACCCTGCGCGCCGAGGTCCGCGATGCCTGGCCCCCGAGTTCCTTCCACCCCGGCACCGACATCGCGGCCAGCCGCCACACGGTCCACATCCCCACCGCCGAACGCAGGCGCCTCACCACCGCGCTTCACCCCACCCGCCGAGGCGACCACCAGGCCGTCCGCGTCACCGTCCGCTCCTACGGCCCGCTCGGCCTGGCTGCCCGGCAAGCTCACCACCACGTCCCGTGGACCCTGCGCGTTCTGCCGCCCTTCACCAGCCGCAAGCACCTCCCCGCCAAACTGGCCCGGCTCCGCGAACTCGACGGCCGCACCAGCATCCTGACCCGCGGCGAAGGCACCGAATTCGACAGCCTCCGCGACTACGCACCCGGAGACGACACCCGCTCCATCGACTGGCGCGCCACCGCCCGCCAACAGACCCTCGCCGTGCGCACCTGGCGCCCCGAACGCGACCGCCGCATCCTCCTCGTCCTGGACACCGGCCGCACCTCCGCCGGCCGCGTCGGCGACATCCCCCGCCTCGACGCCTCCATGGACGCCGCCCTCCTGCTCGCCGCCCTGGCAACACGCGCCGGCGACCGCGTCGACCTCCTCGCCTACGACCGCCGCATTCGCGCCTCCGTACAGGGCCACAACGCCGCCGACCTGCTCCCCGCATTGACCGATGCCCTGGCCCCCGTGGAGTCCGAACTCGTCGAGGCGGACGCCCGCGGCCTGGCCGCCACCATCCACCGCCGCACCCCGCGCCGGTCCCTCATCGTGCTCTTCACCGGCCTCGACACGGCTCCCGTGGAAGAGGCCCTTCTGCCGGTCCTCCCCAGCCTCACCCAACGCAACGAAATCATCGTCGCGGCCGTCGCCGACCCCCGCATCGAAGAAATGGCCGCCGGCCGCCACACCCCTCAGGCCGTCTACGAGGCCGCAGCCGCGGAACAAACCCGCGCCGCCCGACGCCACATCGCAGACCGCCTCCGCCACAACGGCATCACTGTCATCGATTCCACCCCCACCCACCTGGCCCCCGACCTGGCGGACGCCTACCTCGCCCTCAAGGCCGCCGGCCGCCTCTGAGAGGCGGGCCCTCAGCCGGCGGCACACACAGCAGCTACGTACAGCGGCAGGCGCCGCGAAGATCTGCACACCACACAGACCTGATCACTGCGTTCCCCATGTCCCCATAACCCGTAAACGCAGAAGGGCCCCGCACCATACGGTGCGGGGCCTCCCACAAAGATTGTTCGGCGGCGTCCTACTCTCCCACAGGGTCCCCCCTGCAGTACCATCGGCGCTGAAAGGCTTAGCTTCCGGGTTCGGAATGTAACCGGGCGTTTCCCTAACGCAATGACCACCGAAACACTATGAAGTTAACCAACCGGAGCATGACTCAACAGTCGTTACTTCAGAACCTACACAGTGGACGCGAGCAACTGAGGACAAGCCCTCGGCCTATTAGTACCAGTCAACTCCACACCTTACGGCGCTTCCATATCTGGCCTATCAACCCAGTCGTCTACTGGGAGCCTTACCCCATCAAGTGGGAGGGAGCCCTCATCTCGAAGCAGGCTTCCCGCTTAGATGCTTTCAGCGGTTATCCTTTCCGAACGTAGCCAACCAGCCATGCCCTTGGCAGAACAACTGGCACACCAGAGGTTCGTCCGTCCCGGTCCTCTCGTACTAGGGACAGCCCTTCTCAAGACTCCTACGCGCACAGCGGATAGGGACCGAACTGTCTCACGACGTTCTAAACCCAGCTCGCGTACCGCTTTAATGGGCGAACAGCCCAACCCTTGGGACCGACTCCAGCCCCAGGATGCGACGAGCCGACATCGAGGTGCCAAACCATCCCGTCGATATGGACTCTTGGGGAAGATCAGCCTGTTATCCCCGGGGTACCTTTTATCCGTTGAGCGACGGCGCTTCCACAAGCCACCGCCGGATCACTAGTCCCTACTTTCGTACCTGCTCGACCCGTCAGTCTCACAGTCAAGCTCCCTTGTGCACTTACACTCAACACCTGATTGCCAACCAGGCTGAGGGAACCTTTGGGCGCCTCCGTTACCCTTTAGGAGGCAACCGCCCCAGTTAAACTACCCACCAGACACTGTCCCTGATCCGGATCACGGACCCAGGTTAGACATCCAGCACGACCAGAGTGGTATTTCAACAATGACTCCACACCAACTGGCGTTGATGCTTCACAGTCTCCCACCTATCCTACACAAGCCGAACCGAACACCAATATCAAGCTATAGTAAAGGTCCCGGGGTCTTTCCGTCCTGCTGCGCGAAACGAGCATCTTTACTCGTAATGCAATTTCACCGGGCCTATGGTTGAGACAGTCGAGAAGTCGTTACGCCATTCGTGCAGGTCGGAACTTACCCGACAAGGAATTTCGCTACCTTAGGATGGTTATAGTTACCACCGCCGTTTACTGGCGCTTAAGTTCTCAGCTTCGCCACACCGAAATGTGACTAACCGGTCCCCTTAACGTTCCAGCACCGGGCAGGCGTCAGTCCGTATACATCGCCTTACGGCTTCGCACGGACCTGTGTTTTTAGTAAACAGTCGCTTCTCGCTGGTCTCTGCGGCCACCACCAGCTCAGGATGCAAGACCCCTCACCAGCAATGGCCCCCCTTCTCCCGAAGTTACGGGGGCATTTTGCCGAGTTCCTTAACCATAGTTCACCCGAACGCCTCGGTATTCTCTACCTGACCACCTGAGTCGGTTTAGGGTACGGGCCGCCATGAAACTCGCTAGAGGCTTTTCTCGACAGCATAGGATCATCCACTTCACCACAATCGGCTCGGCATCAGGTCTCAGGCTTCATGCTGTCCGGATTTGCCTAGACAGCGCCCTACACCCTTACCCCGGGACAACCACCGCCCGGGCTGGACTACCTTCCTGCGTCACCCCATCACTTACCTACTACCACCTTGGGTCAGCGGCTCCACCACTCCCCTCAACTCCGAAGAGATCAGGGCGGCTTCACGGCCTTAGCATTAATGGGCTCAGTATTGGGCGTTTCAAAGCGGGTACTGGAATATCAACCGGTTGTCCATCGACTACGCCTGTCGGCCTCGCCTTAGGTCCCGACTTACCCTGGGCAGATCAGCTTGACCCAGGAACCCTTAGTCAATCGGCGCAAGAGTTTCCCACTCTTGTATCGCTACTCATGCCTGCATTCTCACTCGTGAACCGTCCACAACTCGCTTCCGCGGCTGCTTCACCCGGCACACGACGCTCCCCTACCCATCACGATCCCCGTTGGGGGTAATATCGCAATGACACGACTTCGGCGGTGTGCTTGAGCCCCGCTACATTGTCGGCGCGGAATCACTTGACCAGTGAGCTATTACGCACTCTTTCAAGGGTGGCTGCTTCTAAGCCAACCTCCTGGTTGTCTCTGCGACTCCACATCCTTTCCCACTTAGCACACGCTTAGGGGCCTTAGTCGATGCTCTGGGCTGTTTCCCTCTCGACCATGGAGCTTATCCCCCACAGTCTCACTGCCGCGCTCTCACTTACCGGCATTCGGAGTTTGGCTAAGGTCAGTAACCCGGTAGGGCCCATCGCCTATCCAGTGCTCTACCTCCGGCAAGAAACACACGACGCTGCACCTAAATGCATTTCGGGGAGAACCAGCTATCACGGAGTTTGATTGGCCTTTCACCCCTAACCACAGGTCATCCCCCAGGTTTTCAACCCTGGTGGGTTCGGTCCTCCACGAAGTCTTACCTCCGCTTCAACCTGCCCATGGCTAGATCACTCCGCTTCGGGTCTTGGGCACGCTACTCAACGCCCTCTTCGGACTCGCTTTCGCTACGGCTACCCCACACGGGTTAACCTCGCAACATACCGCAAACTCGCAGGCTCATTCTTCAAAAGGCACGCAGTCACGACGTTGAATCCGAAGACTCAACGCGACGCTCCCACGGCTTGTAGGCACACGGTTTCAGGTACTATTTCACTCCGCTCCCGCGGTACTTTTCACCATTCCCTCACGGTACTATCCGCTATCGGTCACCAGGGAATATTTAGGCTTAACGGGTGGTCCCGCCAGATTCACACGGGATTTCTCGGGCCCCGTGCTACTTGGGTGGTTCTCAAGCAAGCCGCTGATGTTTCAGCTACGGGGGTCTTACCCTCTACGCCGGACCTTTCGCATGTCCTTCGCCTACATCAACGGTTTCTGACTCGCCTCATCGCCGGCAGACGATGAAAGAGAACTCCCACAACCCCAA